>JBLHVH010000175.1:0-7542 GCA_047628385.1 Oleiphilaceae bacterium | reverse complement strand
TGGAAATCAGAAACCGGCGAGTTATTAGCGGACCAAATAAACGGTGCATTGAAAAAAAAGTGGCTGGATGCAGGCGTCGTGATCGAAAAGGGAAACCGCTTCAAATGCTCACCACTGGTTGAAGAAATATTAACGCGTGAGATCGCTAGCCAAGGTTTATTTGATAAAGTAATGTATGCTGTAGAACAGGTTATTCCTTCAATAAACTACCCGCACAGACACTCATATAGTCATAATGAAAACACTGAAGAACGTGATTTACGTTGCGCGCTTTATCAAAATGATACACCTGCCCTATTGGACTTATTAGCCGCGCCAGAGACCTATGAATCGTATAGTACGGATATGGCAGACTCTCTCGTCGAGATGTGCAATACCCCTTTTGATTTGTCGTGGTTTTCACAAAGAGAGCTGCCCATTCAATTTCATATTATGGAATGTTATTTAAGCCAGGACACGGTCGAGCTCTCGCCATATACTGATCAGTATTTTAATTTTCTGGAGCAGCTATTTCAGGCTGGAAAGTTAGTACATCCTAATTTCTTATATTTATTACTGGAGCAACGCTTACTCAGAGGGAAAACAGAACATATTGAAAATTTACTGGTCAACATTGACCCTGAAAAACAATACCCTCTATTTACCTCACTGTATTTTTTGCAGGGTAATACCCTAGAGGCAATATCAAGTTATCAACTCGGTTTAAAAGCCTTGCGTAAACGGCTTAAAAAAAGAACGGTTTATTTTAGTGGCTTACCTTCAATTTTTTATGTCTTGTCATTAATCAAGTCAGGCAAAAGTGTGCATAAAAAAGAGGCCTTAAAATGCCTAGAGTACTTAAGAACCACGTCTTACGATCAGCCAAGCTTTTCAACTTCTTCAGGTTTATTAATCGATCTTATATCAGTGCTTGATAACCAAATAGAATTTGATCAGACGTTCCATCTCTCTCGTGAACCTTACACCAACCCACCGCCTTTATTTTCACTTCTTAATGCTCTCGGTTGTCACTGGCTAGGGGAAATAATCTCACAAAATAAAATACTGACGTTACAAAAGTATTGCCGCCAAGCATTCGAAGAAAAGTCCTACTGGTATGCCTATGAAAGTACAGCATTATTACAGCAAATAAATAATACTGAAGACAATGTCGATATCCTTGCGCAGCAACAACAGGATGGATTCACACCCAGACTAGCGTCTTTAATAGAGCCCACCTCCGCTTGGCAGATTGCACTCAATGCCCTACAAGAAATTTGCCAAGACAGCGCAACACGACCAGACACGACCAACAAAGATATACGCCTTGCATGGTTAGTCGGCGAAGACCATTTCAGTGAAAATTTTTCTCTATCTCCGCGACTGCAAACACTCAACAAAAATGGCCAATGGACAAAAGGCCGTGCCGTTGCCTTATCACGGCTTAGCTATGAAGCCGATGACATTAACTACCTAACCGAGGCCGATAAAGCAATCTGTAATACGATTTTTGAAGAATCTGGGTATGGCTACTACAGCTCGCCAAAATATTACCTGGACCAAGATCGGTGCTTTACCGCTGCCGTCGGTCATCCTAATATATATTGGCTAAATCAACCCAATACACAGATAGAAATTAAACAGACTGACCCCGAATTAATCGTACGCAACCATAAAAACAATATTAGTCTGCAACTTTCCCCCTCACCCAATATTCAGCACGTCCGTGATGGGCTTAGTCACTACACCATGGTACAAAAAGAAGGCCTTACGCGTCTGCGCGTTACCACGTTTAACCGTGAACAATTACATATTTTTTCCATTTTAGGCGCAAATGGATTAAGTGTCCCAAGTAAAGCCAAAACGGAGGTGCTTAACAGCATCAGTGCCATCGCTCCGCTACTGACTATTCATTCAGATATCGGCGGCGGTAATGATAACAATATAGACATCATTGAAGCCGATGCGCGCCTGCATTTACATCTGCAAGCTATATCAGACGGTTTAAGAATAGAATGTTTTATCCAGCCCTTTACCAATGGCGGTCCTTTATTTCACCCCAATGAAGGCGGGGCAACCGTCTACACAGAAATTGACGGTAAACGCCTTCAAGCCAACCGAGATTTGGCACAAGAAACAACCAATCGAAACCTGCTTGGCGACCAGTGTCCTGTTCTGGAAATTGACGAGAACGAATGGTCTCTCAATGACCCGGAGCTGGCTTTAGAGGTATTGTTACAGTTGCAAGCAATGCAAGACTCGCTTGTACTGTCTTGGCCAAAAGGTAAAAAAATCACCCTCTCTCAAGAAATAACCAAAGAGCAGTTTCACATCTCTGTCGGCAAACAGCGAGACTGGTTTGAACTTAGTGGTGAGCTAGTATTGGATGATGGCAAAGTGCTTGCCATGAAACAGCTAATGACATTATTAGAGCAGTCACCTAGTCGTTTCCTCCGCCTTGAAAGCGGTGAAGTATTAGCCTTAACAAAAGACCTTCAAAAACGTCTGGAAGCTATCAAACGTTTTAGTGATGATGGCGTATTTCACCCCTTAGCCAGCCATGCCATGGATGAATTAACCGATGGTATGGAAATCAAAAAAAATAAACTATGGCAGCAGCAGCTAAACCGTATCAAACAAGCACAAACACTTCAGCCAGAATTACCTTCCACATTGCAAGCCGAATTACGTGACTATCAAGCAGAAGGCTTTAACTGGTTATCACGGCTTGCCCATTGGGGAGCGGGTGCATGTCTCGCCGATGACATGGGACTGGGGAAAACCGTGCAAGCGCTAGCACTTATGCTAACGCGCGCACCACAAGGACCAGCCTTGGTTTTAGCCCCGACATCAGTTTGCATGAATTGGATGGAAGAAATTGTTCGATTTTCACCTACCTTAAAACCCCATTTTTTTGGTGCTTTAAGCGGCTCAAAAAATCGTCAACATTGCTTAGATGAAGCGGGATCTTTCGATGTCATCGTCTGCACGTATGGCTTATTACAAAGTGAAGCAAAAGCACTTGCCAACAAGCAATGGCAGACTATTGTAGCCGATGAAGCTCAAGCAATTAAAAACCCACTAACAAAACGTTCTAAAGCGGCGATGGCTCTGCAAGGTGATTTCAAAATGGTCACAACAGGCACGCCGATTGAAAACCACTTAGGCGAACTTTGGAACATCTTCCGCTTTATTAATCCGGGGCTATTAGGTTCTCTCGATCATTTCAAGCGACGATTTTCTAACCCGATTGAAAACGACAATGACGCACAAAGCAGAGAACACCTTAAAAAGCTGATCCGTCCCTTTATATTAAGGCGCTTAAAGTCAGAGGTGCTCACAGAACTCCCTTCACGAACAGAAATCACCATTCGCGTACAACCCAGCGAAGCTGAAGCCGTGATGTATGAAGCGTTGCGACGTCAGGCGATGGAGCGTATTGCGCAAACTGAAGATGGCCCAGGCCAGCAACACATCAAAGTACTCGCAGAGATCACGCGCTTACGACTCGCCTGCTGTAACCCTGAACTCGTCATGCCTGAAACCGATATTGCCAGTGAAAAACTCAAAGCTTTTTCAGCAGTTCTCGATGAATTACTACAAAACAAACATAAAGCCTTAGTCTTTAGCCAATTTGTCGGGCATCTATCACTGATCCGAAAACACCTGGATAAACAGGGTATTCAGTATCAATATTTAGACGGCAGCACCACCATGAAAAAACGCCAGAAAGCAGTTAATGATTTTCAATCAGGCCGAGGTGATGTCTTCTTAATTAGCCTCAAAGCCGGTGGTGCAGGATTAAACCTGACCGCAGCCGATTACGTACTGCATATGGACCCCTGGTGGAACCCTGCAGTTGAAGATCAAGCCTCTGATCGCGCTCACCGAATGGGTCAGCAACGCCCTGTTACGATTTATCGTTTTGTAATGAAAGATACCATTGAAGACAAAATCGTTGACCTGCACAAACACAAACGAGACCTCGCAAACAGTTTATTAGAAGGGAGTGAAATGAGTGGAAAAATGTCTGTGGATGCGATGTTGAATTTGATTAATGAAGAGTGAGGCTATACGAGAGACATTAAACAGCTTCTGGGCATGCTAATCAGGCCATCATTCGACGCGATTACCAATCTGATTTCGTCGATTGAAATAATGTCTCCCGCTTTAATATTGTGCTGGCATAGCACGCCTTCAGCAGCGGTTATCAAATAGGTTTGTCCTTGCAATTCTGAATAGACACCTAAACTTCCAAAGGCTCTAATCTGCTGAAGCACTTTAGACGTTGGTCTACTCCAGTTGATAACTTGATCCTTGTGCGAAAGTTTTTCCCAGCTAATACTTTTTCCCTGACTCGTGCCATTATCGTAATAGTAATCAATATTAGATAACAACTTATTCAGAAGCCCTGGGATTTGAATATAGAGTTTAGCTGACAGCGTATCAAAGGATTCATTTTCATCAATTTTTATGCTTTGTTGAAGTAATATTTCACCCTCATCAAATTTATTTGTCATCTTATGCAGTGTGATCCCTGCATGCTGAGGGTATGCCAATAGCAACAAGGGAAGTGGTGTAGGTCCGCGACCATCGGGCAGCATGGTGGGGTGAATATTAATAGCAAACTTCAATTGATCTGGAACTGGAATCTTCCAGGGATATTCGGCGGCTAAGAAAAGATCGACACCAGCAAGAACCAATGCATCCATTTGCATCTTATCAGGTTTATCGAAGAATAGAGGTATCTTGTTTTGCGCTGAATACCTAATCACACGGTCAGTATGGATACTATTTTCGCCAGTATAAATACAAACAACTTCATGTCCGCTACTAATTAGCAAGTCAAGGCACGAAGAGAAAGAATTATAGCCAAAGTAAGCAATTTTCATATATTTATACGGCCTATATGCAAGCGTGATATTTGAATATTTAACAAGAGCATATACGATCGTTCAATTACCGCAACTCTGCCTTGTTAAATATTTTTTTAACTTTCCTACAACCATATAACTTTGGCAACCAACCAAGAGCGATAATGTGAAAACAGTAAGAATACAAATACGACTAATAGATTAGCTGAATCAATTAACAAAGCCCGTATTCTTCTTGTTAATCGTGGATACATTCGAAACTACACCTTTGTATATTTAACGAGGCTGTAGAAAAATACAAATTTTAGACATCCCCTAGCACCGCTTAATTTATTTTTTTAATTTCACGAATCTATTCAATTCAGCGCCGTTATTTAATAGTTTATTCATATACCCTTCAAAACTGCGATAAACAGCTTATATAAACCCCTATATACGCTTAAGCCATCAACTAATCACCTTCATTGGCACTCTTCCAGAGCTTTTCTATATTGTGCACCAGGCAGAACATAAGCCATTGAGCGGTACATTTCTTCTCACCTATCAAACTAATACGATCGAGCTTTTTATTACTGCAAATATTTCCAAAGACGGGTTCTATTGTCCATATTCTTCGACTATAAATTCGTCGGCCTGCCACGCTATCTACTTTTTCCTTCATCAGATCTAAGTAGCTTATTTTTGTCTGCTCTTTATTCAAGAATGAAACTTGCCTGCCTCTTTCTTTGACGGGGTTTTTCATACAACCACTTTGTATTGGGTATGTCCTACACTCGTCTAGCTTTCCTCTAAAACGACTATACGTACGACTGATGATGACTAATATTTTAAACAACAAGGCGTAGTTATATGCAGTATTTTTTGTATTGGCTTGAGTCTTTTTATCATGGTGAGGATTGATTTGTGATTACGCTAAATGCGACTGAAGCACGAAATTTTTTCGCTCTTGAAATGGGTTATGACATTATTGAAGGCAATGTTTCCAGGGCAGCTCTTCAACCGATTAAGCAGTAAGATTGAGTCAGATTAAATATAAAAAATGTTTAGTTTTTTGCATACAAACTATACTTAAGCTTATAAGTAAATGACCACGTTCTACGAACTGAATCTGCGGGAAATTGTGGAAATAATGCAGAAAGCCGAATCGCTTTTAGCGCGGCTCTTCTGAGTAATGATGGCGCGGTTTCATCAAGTACTTTTAAACCTTGAAGGCTACCATCACGATTAAGCGTAAACATTACAATGACATCGCCTTCTTGGCGCATTTTTTTTGCGCGTTTGGGGTAAAATTTATTACTTTCGATTAGGTTTAATATTTGGTCTTGGTATTGGGCTTCTGCGTTAGCTGTTTGTTGAGCTACCTGTTGACCCACCATCTGTTCGTGAATGATTAATGCCTCGTTGCTGAACTCTTGTTGATTTGCTTCTTGCTGTGCTTGTTCTAGCTCAAATTCAGGCTGCTGTACTTCAGATTGTTCGTCTTGTTGCACCTCTTGTATTTTTTGCTCGGATATAGGTTTTTCTTCTGCGACTGATTCTGGCTTGTTTGCTGAAATAGCGGCTAATACCGGTGCTGGCTTACTTGCTGAAACTGTTTCTATGACGGGCTCTTTTTCAGATTTAGGCTTCGGTTCTTGCGCTTTTTCTATCTTAGGCTCTGGCTCTGGCTTTTCCTCTGCCTTCTGTTCTATAAAAGGCTTTGAGGCATTCATGGTGATATTAATGCTAGTGGTGGCAGCGGGTTTCGGACGTTCTGGTTCCGCGATTAAATCGGCCATCACCATACCGGCTACAAAAATAGACGCATGTAAAAAAACTGAGAGAATAATGGGCCATTGATATGGGCGAAGAGACATCATGCTTCTGCTTAATTTATCCTCTTTAAACTTATCGCCAATGCGTTTTTTGTATAAGCCATTGCTTCAGCTCTGCGTGCGTCACCATGCCGCTATGCGCCCTACGTGTGTGGTCAGCTTCATAAAAATACGTACGAGGTAGTTCACCATACCAGTTAGGGTCAATTTTATATCTTAGCCGTTCTGGTAATGAGTCTGAAAAAATCCAACTGTCGAGGGTTTGAAGTTCATTATCGCCTAATATTTGCTGTATTGATGCGCCGTCATCAGGACTATCGGTTGAAATGAATACAATATTTTTTTTTGTGAAGTGTGCTTTTAACGCTTGAAAGTATTCGAGTTCTTTTAAACAAGGCGGGCAGTCAATCGACCAAAGTACCATAATAAACGCTTGGCCTTGGCGATCGGCAGTTATTTGTCCCAAACTATGTTTAGTAAAAGGTTTGAGTGATGCACTGTCAGTGGCTGCTGTTTCGTTGGATGATGCGTTGATAAGCGTGCTCAGCCCAAATGAGACGAATAGCAGAACACGCCTGGTCCATATTTTTAATTGTACGTTCATTCTTTTACCTGAGCTTATTGCAATGCGGAAATGGAGGGTGCTAACGGAATAATTTGAAAGCCTTCAGATTGTGTATGCCAGGTGGCAAATAAGGTTGCGCCATCCCACAACCAGCCGGGGTGGTCGGAGCTATTTAGGGTATGCGCTATCGTTTCATCTGCCTGCCAGGTTTTACCCCCATCCAATGAGCGACGAAGCAATAAAGCCATCGACTCGCCTTCGAAACGTTTCCACAATAAATATACCGCTTGTTTGTGCACATAAACTTGGG
>JBLHVH010000174.1:0-7550 GCA_047628385.1 Oleiphilaceae bacterium | reverse complement strand
TGCCATTCAGTACCTAGAGTGATGAATCTAAGGGTTCTACCGCGTTTCGGTTCAATACATTACAGATATGTTGCATCATAAAAGACAAAATAGGGAATTATAGAGGTGAAAAAAATCTACACACGCAAAGCCGCAAGATCAATACCTTGGCTTATTATTTTAGTACTAGCTATACATTCTGCGACGGCTTATTCGATGCCGTCTTTTGCGCGTCAATTCAAACACCAATACGGCTATATACCGTCTTGCCAAGCCTGCCATAAAGATGGTGGTGGCAGCCCCATGAACGACTACGGACAAGCCTTTAAAGACAACGGTGAAAACAACGCCGCGTTCACCCTTATTGCAACACTCGATAGTGATAAGGACGGCTTTAACAATGGCCTTGAAGCGACCCAAAAAGCAAACCCTGGTAACAAAAAATCAACCCCCTCTGAACCCGGAGAGTGGTTAGATTTATCCAGTTTAATTCCTAAAGCAGTTCAAAAATTATTCCCGGATGCAAGCGCTTGGAAACCGCTAGACGCTATACTAACTGATAAAGACATTATAAGAGCTAAAACCCTGGGCGTGACATTAAGCGCCGAAGACGAGAATACCATCTACATTCCTGTTGCGAATCGTCGACCCATTGGAACTGCCTTGATATTTCCCGTCAACCATCAAAACAAAACGTTCTTCTTATTAATGACAACAGATCGAGAATTAAATATCAGCAAAGTAACCCCCTTAAACGATGAACAGTTGCCAAGGGCTATTAATTCAAAACTACTAAAATCATTTATCGGCACTCCACTTCAGTCTGTGCCCTTAAAAGAAGGCAACACGCTAGAAGCCGATATTGGCTTAGCCGTCAAAAGAGCGGGCGTTCTTATTTATATACGTTTAAAAGGAGCTTAACCATGCAGGCCCTTACAACATTACAGACTTATCAATTAAGCCATAGCGTGATCAAATCACTGTTCATCTTTCTGCTCACTAGTAGCTTATTAATAGGCGCGGCACCTACTTGGGCAGACGATACGGGTTTTGACTTTTTTAGCGATCAACCTATTGCTGAAGAAACACTTATTATTGTTCCTCCACCTAAGCCCGCCTGGATGACTATTGGTGGTCCTATCGCACTGGTGGCTTTCTTTTTTATGGCTTGTCTGATCATACGCTGGCTTTTCCCATTTAAACAAACAGGACTGCAGTTTAATCTACACGATTTGCCAATAGCTGCACAAAGGGGTATCGGCATGGCGGTTGTTTTGTATGGCATTGCGTTAGTTTTTGGCGGCCTGGTGGCGCACCATAAAGTCAACTTACATGGAGATGCTACGACGTATTTCCAAGATATGAGTATTGGGAAACTGATGGCATTCACCCATGCTCACCTATTTGGTTTTACCACAAGCTTTTTTATTGTTGGCATACCTTTCTCGCTACATTTTAGCCGCTTAAAGGTGTATCAATGGATTTTCCCGATCGGCTTAATTGCTTCGCTAACAGATATTATATCGTGGTGGGGTATGAAGTTTGTGTCAGAGAACTTTGCTTATATTACCTTTGCATGCGGGCTGGTTTTCACTGTTTGCTATGTTTGGATGCTGGTAGGACTCGTGAGGGTTTTATTTTTCCCGACTGTAAAATGGTTTCCCGACTTTATTAGTGAAGACCAAGAGCGTCGCTGGAATGAAAAACACAAGCAAGACAAATAATTACCGGAAGTTTTGATGGCTAAACAGAGAAATAAATAGAACGTTAAATATAAAACTAAAGCTGCCGTGGCAAACTGGCAGCTTTATACGCTTTACTTTAATGCCTTAGATCTCGACTTAATACCTAATAATTAAGATTGCGCTAATTTTGCACGAACTTTTTTAGCAACACTTGGCTTAATCTTATTACTCTCTAACAGCCAATTTATCGATGATTTTAGTGATTCTTCTGATTTACGTGGCGTAATACCAAAGGTATCGATACTGTCTTGGAAGTCATAAAACCCCCAACGCTCAGATACTTCATAAATCAAATCATAGGTGAACGGCGGTGTTAAACCAAAGAGTTTACAAAAGCCTTCAACAATTCGAGCGGTAAACAAAGTGATCGATCGCCCTGTTGGGATATGCATAATTTTACGCCCCGTCAGACGGCTTACTGTGTTGCCTAAATCTTTAACGACACAGTTTTCACCACCGGCGATATAACGCCTACAATTTTCACCCTTGGTTAATGCTGCAACATGAAAGTCTGCCACATCACGCACATCAACAACATTCATACCACCACGGTACGTTTGCCCAATACCATTAATCCAATCCATCACGATCTGATTTGAGGGTGTTACCCGATAATCATTAGCACCGAGTACAATCGCTGGGCAAATAACAACTAAATGAATATCATGTTTCTTTGCGAGCTCTTGAGCCGCTTTTTCACTTTGGGTTTTAGCAATATAATAGGGATTCTGCGCATCTTGGTTCCAATCATTACCGGTCAGCAACTTGTTCTGATCGTAAGAAAAGCCAATAGAAGCAATTGAGCTGGTATACACAACTCTTTTGATGCCAGCTTTATGTGCCGCAGCAAAAACATTCTTAGCGCCTTCAATTGCAGGTTCGACTATTTCTTCAGGCGTTTTTGCAATGGTCTTATAGACGGCTGCAAGGTGAATAATCGCATCACAACCAACCACCGCGTCGTCAAGCGTCTCGGCCTTCATGACATCACCGTAGCAATACTCAATATCCAAACCATCTAAGCCGCGAGTGTCCGACTCTTTACGAATAAAAGCTTTAACCTGGTAATTTTGATCGATCAATGACCGAACTACGTTAGAACCAATATGTCCATTTGCGCCTGTAACCAAAACCTTCATAAAAATACCTACAAGTGAATAACTTTCGACTCATTCAGAGTACGAAGGAAGTATATTGTACACCATCAAAAATTAAACCAATTGATCTTTTTTACCTAAGTATAGGCAAAAAAAATTGAAGACAAGCATGAATAAACAAAAGGTGCATAAAACGAGGGGCTTACGAAGCGAAAGCTGCCTAAATAAACTATTTACGACAACTCATTTGCGATCGCTTCTAATTCTGAAATAAGCACGTCAGAACAGGCTTGGTCAATCACCACACCCTCTTCAAAAATCACTCGCTCTAAGGTTATCAATTGGTCAGATAAAGGGCTTTCTGAAAGCGCGTCAACGTTGGATAAAGTTTCTGGCGCGCCAGAGCTAAACATCGCCGAGACTATTCTTCGATTCTTTTCTTTATTAATTAAGCCGGCTAATCGTGACATTATAGATCTTACAATATTGGCAATTTTTACGGGTGCATCCCTGTGAGCGGCGGATTGTAACAAAAAAATAACTAGATAGCTTTTAATCGCACTTATCGCATCCCTTCAAAAGCGATAGCTCAGTATCGCTTTCCATCAAGCGGCGCTTGAAGGCAGTCTGTTACAGGTTTCCTGAAAAATCCAAATTTACACGGCAGCGATCTCATTTAACTACCAAAGAACGCATTAAAATTTTCTTTAATAAACGCCTTAAAGACACGCTTTTTTTCAGATAGTTGATGCCCGTTTTGGTACACCAGAGACATCTGCGATGCCGGCAGGGCTTTATCAGGAAACAACTCGACTAAACGACCTATTTTAATATCGTCGAAAACCGACATATCTAACATAACAGCCACACCCATACCTCTGATAACGGCATCATATAAAATGGTCTCATTATTCGAAGTATGTGCCTTATCAAGCGATATAGGTAATTTATCGACACTTGAGAAGAACGACCTTAACTGCTCAGACAAGTTTAGATAGGAGGGCAGAATTAAACGATGGTCAGCGAATAAGGTATCAAACGATCTTGGCGTCCCATACCGTAAAAGATAGTCCGGCGAGGCACAAAAAATTGGCTTAGCTAGATTCAAGGGTATGGCGGTTAGCCTAGAATCATTAAGTTTACCCATCCTAAAAGCGAAATCTATACGACTTTCAATCATATCATCAACTGCATTTGACACCTTAAGGTCGAACGTAATCGCAGGGTATTGTTCATTAAAGCTTTTCAATAAGCCCATAAATGGTGTACGCAATAGTACTTCAGGAAAGGACAAGGTGATTTTACCAGACGGTGCGGTCCATTCATCTTTTACATATTGCTCAGCTAAGCCTACCGAGTCTATGATGTGCTTACATTTAAGATAAAACCCTTCACCAAGGCTTGTTACAGCCAAAGATTTTGTTGATCGATCAATTAAGCAAACACCTAAACGCTCTTCAAGCTTAGATAACTGTTTACTCACAGAAGAGACAGAGCGGTGTAGGCGATTTGCGGCCCCCGTAAAACTTTGGGCCTCGACTATTACGGTAAAAGTAAGGTATTCACTAAAACTAACCATGCAGTTTCCATTTAGTCAAAAACAATTCAACTTTATTGCGATATGGTAAATATAATAAATTATATATAGTGGCTAAAAATAGCAATACAAACCTCAACACACGCACATCAATATTTGATGTGCGTTATTTTCAAATAAAGGCCTCCATATGAAAACAGAACAATTTATTTTAAGTTTCAACGCCGTATTATTCATTCTCTTTGGTGTCATCTCGCTGATATCCCCCGTACTCGTGAGTAGCTTAATTAGTTTTGAGCTACAAACTCCCGCAGCAAGCATAGAGTTTTTGGCAACCTATGGCGGCTTATTTTTAGGTATTGGCTTGTTCATGCTGTACTGCATAAAAACTAATCTTCGCCTTGGCTTGGTTTGCGTATTATTCACCATGGGATCGATGCTGTTTTCAAGGGTATCAGGCGCGCTGATATTTGGCGGTGTTGATTTAATTCAGTCTATTTATATTGGCGGAGAGCTATTCACCGCGCTCTTAGTAAGTTTTCTATTATATAACTCTCGAATTGTTCAATCACACAATTAAACTTTTATAGTTTTGGCGTAAAGCTAATAAAGCAAAGGCGTATATCACAGTTAGCGGACAGTGCAGCCTGGCTGATAGTACACTCTCTTTTAGGTTTCAGGCATAATGCTTATAATACATTCGATCTATACAAACAGATCTATCACCCTGCTGTACTTTTATTTTTAATGAGCGATCTACTAATGCAAGAATTTTCTATTTTAGCGCCTGATGACTGGCATTTACATTTTCGGGATGGGGACATGTTACTTGAGACCGTTCCGGCAACCTCTCGCTGTTTCAAACGTGCGATTGTTATGCCAAACCTTGCGCCACCTGTCGTAAACACTAAAATGGCTCTGGCCTATAAAGAACGCATCCTTGCAGCAACGCCCGCTGGTCAGAATTTTACTCCGCTGATGACTTTATATTTAACTGACAACACCCGCTCTGAAGATATTATTGAAGCATCGAAAGCAGGTATTGTTGCGGCAAAACTTTATCCAGCAGGCGCAACCACTAACTCAGATTCTGCAGTTTCATCACTTGAAAAGTTATTTCCTGTGCTTCAGACCATGAGCGATGTAAACATGCTCTTATTAATTCATGGCGAAGTAACCGATAACCATATTGATATTTTTGACAGGGAAAAAGTATTCATTGAACAGAAGCTCACCGTACTCGCAGAAAAGTTTAAAGATCTAAAAATAGTATTCGAACACATTACTACATCAGAGGCGGTCGAATTTGTTCTTGGAGCATCAGACAATGTCGCTGCAACGATCACACCTCAACACCTACTATTAAATCGAAATGACTTGTTAGTAGGTGGTATTCAACCTCATAATTTTTGTTTACCTGTTTTAAAGCGTAATACCCATCAATTAGCCTTACGAAATGTGGTTGCGTCAGGGTCGCATAAATTTTTCTTAGGGACAGATTCAGCACCCCATGAAAAACACCGTAAAGAATCAGCGTGTGGATGTGCTGGTTGCTATAGTGCATGGAGCGCCATTGAGCTATATGCTCAAGTTTTTGAAGACTTAAATGCGCTCGACAAGCTAGAAGGTTTTGCAAGCATTTATGGCCCTGACTTTTATGGTTTACCACGGAATCAAGAGCGTATTACACTTGAGCGACATGAATGGCAGGTTCCAAAAGAATTCACATTAAAGAATGGTGAATCGATCGTGCCTTTCTATGCCGGCTCTACTCTAAACTGGCGGCTAAAGACGTCATAATAGAAGAATCGTAATCCTCTTAAAGCATTTTTTTATAGGCCGATGCTGTTACATGAAGTCTATAAAAAAATATTGTAGATATGCTAAGGCCGACTAGACTAAGTCTAGTGCACAGCTAAATTTTATGTGCTAAATACATTAAACGATGTGCAGTGGCATTATCTACGTATAGTTTTAGGGTGTATAAATGAAGTTCGAATATTCATGGCTCTTGTTTTTACAAGTATTATCAACGCTATGGCTACTAATTGACCCACCTATCCCTAACTATGTGATGGCACCACTTGTTTTCATGACAATGCTGGTTGGCTTCATGGTATGGCAACGAATTCAAAACTCTTTAGTGCCATTTGATCAGACACCCCGATTCAAAAGAACGGCACTCGAAAAAGAGAAACAAATCATGCTCCTCAAACAAATTGAAGCGTTACAACAAGCGCGCATGAGTAACATCGCTGAATTATCCGCACAAGCAAAAGATATTATTGCCACGCAAACAGAAGACTCAACACTCGTCGCCGAAGCATTAGCAAAGTCTCTAAACTTATCCAAAAAAATATCCAGATCAATCGATGATAACCTCGAGCCTAACCAACAAGAAAACTTACACCAGTTTGGCGAACTTTCAACTAAAGCACTTAACAACTTACTACTGCAATTCGAAAGTATTCAAAACGCCTCTGTTACCTTGAATACCAACTTTGACGAAATAGATGCCAGTTTTAAACAAGTAATAAAACACTTGGATGAAATTAATAAAATCAACTCTCAAACTAACCTACTCGCTTTAAATGCCGCGATCGAAGCAGCACGAGCAGGCGATGCAGGCAGAGGATTCAGCGTTGTGGCCGATGAGGTACGTGCTCTTTCGGTAAGAACTGACGAGTTTAATGAACAAATCAGTTCAAAATTAGCTGACACTGAAACCATGTTTAAGCAATCAGTTGAGTCCTTAGATATTGCAGCTCAAGCTGACTTAACAGAAACCTATGCCGAGCAAGCTACTTTAAACAAGCTTTGGGAAGCATTAAAACCAACAGACCCTGAGTTCAACCCGAATATACAATTAATTGGTAAACTTAAAGACGAACTAACACAACTAAATAGTGACGCACAAAAAGAGCGAAAGACAAACGACACATTACAGGCCTTATCTACCTCTTCAGCTCAAAGGTCCGAGAATTTCGTCGATTTTTTTACTCCCTTAATGGCCGATTTTATTGCATTTTATGCATGTGACAATGCACTTGAACGAGAACAATTAAAAGAGAGAATAGGTGAGAAAATTCACACGCTTGAATAAGCACCAAACATAGCGTTACATTCCTTAACAAATGGTAATACCGCTTTCATCCAATATTGCGAAGCATCCGCTACTATTAGGTTACTATA
>JBLHVH010000173.1:0-7666 GCA_047628385.1 Oleiphilaceae bacterium | reverse complement strand
TTGCGATTAAATACTAGCAAGGGGTGACCAAAATACGAAGCAGGGTTGTCTAAATAGCCCGAGGCAAAGACAAAACTGATCGATTCGACCTGCCCATCAAGTGACCACTTATTGAAACCTGGGCATTCTACGTCGGGTAATGCATTGCTTTGCCAGTCAAGACGCGACTTTAGCCAATTGAACCTTGCAACAAAACGACACTGCCCATGAGCATCAAGGTCGTCCATACTTTGCTTGGCAAAGATCGCAGTAATCGTCGCCTTTAATTCAGATTTAGGGTTGGTTCTGCCAGTCGGTGATAGGAAAAAACGACTGGTATGAACATCACTGATCACCCCGTCTCGACCAAATAATTTAGACTTGTAATGCAACAGTGCCAACCAATATGGATCTTCGTAAAGCTTTTTCTCAAAAGACTGACTAAGTGCTAAAGACATTTCAACTTTGTTATCGGCGTAGGCTACGCTAGAGACAAAGTATGGAGCGGTGGTAAATAAAATTACAGCGAGTAGATATTTAGTCATCATGATAGTAAAAATTATTCTTTGGGTTTGGCGTTATCCGCCACTTGAAGTGAAGCCACCGTTGAAGCTATTTAGCCTGAGATTTACTCTTCAGTAGTCTACAGTATTAGGCTAACAAAAAAGAGCCTATCGGCTTACGCGGATGGCTCTTTCGGTGTTCGTTTATGAGTTACGAATTATGACGCACTACATTGTTGAGCGAATTCACCTTCAACTTTATTCATCAAATTAAAATAATAAGCTTCTGCTTTCTGGCTATTACTTTGACTTGCATAAGCAGGGTTCTGAACCATAGTACTAAAATCTGATCGTAATGACGTCGCAATATTATTATGCGCGCTGCTATCACATCCAAGTATATTTAGAGCAGTAACAATGTGATCGCCTGAACCTCTAGCAGTTTCTTCGGCGACATTATTGTAAGTTTCATTAATGAAGGCAGCTACTTTAACAGTATCACCTGCACACACACCCGGAGATGATGAAGTCGTACTAGTCGCAGTGGTTCCTAAATCCCATACTATGTTAGAGATTGCAGCGGCCCATGGAGTGTCATTAAATATCATGGCTCCAATACCACACTCAGTCCAAGGATTAAGATGCCCGTCACCTTTACCAGCGGCAAAGCTAAGGGTTGGCATAGAAAGCGCTAATACTAAACAACTAATGCTAAGTTTCATTTTCATCTTTTGATCTCTGTTATTATGTTTGTGAATTGATATTGATATTTTTATACAACTTAACTATAAATTAATATTATTTTAAGTCAATAAATTAACTTGAAGAATATAGACGTTCTTGAGTAAAAAAACGACTGCATATTTAGGTTTTGACGGCGCTAATTCACGTGAGGTACCATTGAAAGTATTAAAGATTCGTGCAAATAACGTTGGTTGATACATTTGATAAGGTTATTCGGTGAGTATCTAAAATATATTGATACCCAGTTTATTGCCCTGAGTGTTTAACGACAATGCCTTCTGATAGGGTGAATACTTTCTGGATAAGGGTTTAAATAACGTTGCCCATTAATGTAGCGTGATCCATATTGGCGTAAATAATGCGTTAATAGTGTGAGTGGGGTTTCTAAGGGCATAATGCCATCTTTATATTTATAAATAACATCTACAATGTGTTGTCGAGCCGCTGACGGAAGGGATGTTTTTAAATAACCTAAAATGTGGAACAGGGTGTTTGTATGGTTTTTTCTGCTCGCAGGTTTGGCGAGCGCCTGCATGAATTCGTTGAAGTAAATGTCGATCAATTCTTCTATAGGTGGTTTTGTATGCGTGCCTAATAGGCGACCTAGATCCTGGTATTTTTTTTGATTATGCGCCATTAACATGTATTTGTAGCTACTATGGAAGGCGATTAAATTTCGTATGCTAGGTTGGTTTAATACTTCCCGACGAAAATTGTTATGGGCATAAACTCGCAGTACAAAATTGTCGTATAAGGCATCATCATTTAGACGCCCTTCTTCTTCTATTGGAATGAGAGGGTATTTATCTTGAAAAGCTTGAGTGAAAAGACCTGCTCGACGTGTTTGGTGCGGCTGTCCATTAGGCTGATATACTTTGATTTTCTGAAGTCCGCAGCTAGGTGAGTTCTTCATTAAAATATAACCATCAAGATGACCTAATTCAGTCAAGGTATGTTTGAATCCGTTGACGAGTTGCTCGGTTAAATCAGAGGTGCTTTCATTGCTAAAAACTAGTTCTGGTGTTTCAGGGTTACCGATGAGTCGCATTGCTGGTCTAGGTGTTCCAAACCCTGCGGCCACCTCAGGACAAAAGGTATTAAAGGTAAAGTGTTCGCTTAATATATCAAGACATAAGCGAGATTGAGTGTGCCCACCGTTATAGCGTACTTTTTCGCCAGCTAAGCAAGCACTGAGGCCAACCTGAATGGATGGACTTTTATTATCTAGGCTTGAATCGGTTGCAATGATGTCTTGATTACTCATGTAGCATTCCTCAGTTTTACAGTCGTAATAATCTTTGGCCTAAAGCAAAGCTACTATTAAGGGCGCCTGAAATATCGCCACTATCTAACCAGTCGCCACAGCAGCCGACCTGTAACGATTCATTCCAAATAAAATTACTGTCTTGTTGCTCACTTATCTCATGGCGTGCTAGTCGCCAATAATGTGATGTCAGATTATATGGTTGTGCCTCGATACGGAAGTGATTGCAGAATGCTTCTGTTAAATCGACGGCTGCTTGCTGGGTTTCTGCAGACGCATGTTTTTGTGCCCATTCGTGCGTGCTATGAAGTATCCATGTTTCGCGTAGCAGGTTAGTGCCGGTTCTTTCGGGTTTGCTACTTTCTCTAATGGCAGAGTTGATGATTGGGTGACCGTCTATATAGGCGTCTGAGTGCATATTTAATGATTCGTTAAAACTAATGGCGCAAACATATTGAGGTAAACTTTTATTGGCTATAGTTTGGCAGACACTAAAACCATCAAGGTTTTTCAGTAAGTCGAAAGCTTGCTCAGCAGGGCTGGTAATAATAACCTTGTTGGCTTTAATAATAACGTTGTCGTGTTTATCCAATAGCAACCAATGGCTATTTTCTTTTTTAAGTAAATGGACTTTACAGTTCGTGAGAGACTTAATATTAGTTGTTAATTTTTTATGCAACGAATTCATTGATGGCGTTGCACAGAGCGTTTCAATTGTGTCAGTTTTATCGACATTATTGAAACGACTTATTCTCTTGTACCAAGGAGATAAGTAGCCTGCTTTTAACCATGAATTTATTCTATTAATTAGAAATTGATTTTCGATGCCATCGATTGAAAAATCGGGTGCGCCTAGGTCAATCCCATAATTATCTACACGCCTTCGGCTACAGCGGCCACCTAGGCCACGACTTTTCTCAATTAGATGGCAATCAAGCCCTGACTCATTGAGTAGGTTGGCAATAAAACAGCCTGAAATACCAGCACCAATAATAGCGACGTCGGTGGTAAGTGTTGTGATATTATTCTCCTCTTAAATACTTATACAAAAAATAATACTGTACAATAAATAACTTGTACAGTATTATTTTTTGTATAAGTATTTTATTGACGCTACCAAATTACTAAGAAGCAGAGTGAAAAATGAATGACTGATGAAAGCCAGGTAAGCGAAAAAAAATTCCCTATTCGAGAATTAAGTGCACGTACAACGCTCAACACCGTTACTATAAGAGCATGGGAGAGACGCTATGGCTTATTGAAACCAGAAAGAACAGCTAAAGGTCATCGTTTATATTCTGAGGAAGATGTGATCACGATTGAGCGAATACTTTCCTTAGTCGCCCGTGGTGTGCCCTTGGGAAAGGTTAAGCCATTACTTAAAGGCGATATCCCTGATTCATTACAGGGAGATGATACTCAAAACTGGCAAGGCCTAGTGGGCGAACTAATTACGTCGATAAAGTCATTTTCTATAAGTAAAGCAGAGCATTTAATAAGCGAATCATTTGCCAACTATCCGGCCCCTATTTGTCGTGAACGATTGATGGAACCGGTATTTACAGAATTAGCGACATGTGACGATAATAGTGCGGCTTATGGGTTTGCAGAAAGTGAGTTAATGCGTTACACCTTATTACGTCTGAGTGCCAAAATTGCAAAGGGAAAACATTCAATTAATGTGACTCTGATTTCAGGTATACAAACGCCAATGTGGCGTTTGGCACTCATGGCCCTGGAACTAAGCGATGTAAAGTTTTCAGTGCACCTTATAAGTAGAACTTTTAATGTGGCGGCTGTTATTGATTTGGCGGCTAAATCTCAAAACGCTTATACCGTTTTCTACCAAGACGGTGTTTGGAAAGACAAAGAGCAAGTAAAAGTTACGAGGGCATTACTTGAAAATGATCAACTGTTTATGTGCGGTACCGCACCGATACTGAGTCATTTAGATAGCAATGAACGAGTATTTTCAGATGTGAAAAGTTGCATTGCAGGTTTACTGAAACTGCAATAAGCGTTAATTTATGGTCGGAGATAGTCTATGAAAATATTAATGACAGGCGGAACTGGTTTAATAGGTTTGGCATTTGTTAAGCGATTTGCTGAGCATGACTTTACAGTGCTAACGCGAACAGTTTTAAAAACCAAACTGTTATTACCTTCTTCGGTTAAGCTGATTGACTCATTAGATAACTTACAGAACCTTGATGCATTCGATGCTGTTATTAATCTAGCCGGTGAGCCAATTATTAATAAGCGTTGGACCGATAAACAAAAAGAAATTATTTGTCAAAGTCGTTGGGTGATAACTCAACAATTGGTCGACTTATTTGCAAGCGGTCAAAAGCCACCACAGGTCTTTTTAAGTGGTTCGGCAATTGGTGTTTACGGAAATAGAGGCGATACAACGCTAAGCGAATCATCGTCTGTCACCGCATCTGACTTCCCTACGTCTTTATGTTTGCGCTGGGAAGAAATTGCAAAACAAGCAGAGCCTTATACCCGTGTTATTTTGTTGCGAACAGGTATTGTTTTAGCGACTGATGGCGGTGCTTTATCAAAGATGATCTTACCTTTTAAATTATTTTTAGGTGGTCGCTTAGGTCATGGTAGTCAATATATGTCTTGGATTCATTATCAAGATCATATTAACGCGATGCATTACTTATTGACTGAAAAAAGCATTTCAGGTGCTGTTAATTTGGTGGCGCCAGAGCCAGAGATGAATATATCCTTTACCCAAAAATTAGCAAAAGTACTAAAGCGAAAAGCTATTTTTCCTATGCCTAAAATAGTACTTCAATGCATTCTTGGTGAATCGAGTTGTCTACTGCTTGATAGCCAAAAAGTAGCGCCTCAGAAGTTATTAGAGAGCGGCTATCGTTTTTCATATCCTAGTCTTAGTTTGGCTTTTGAAGATTTACTGGGGCCTACTTCCGGAAAAGGAAAATAGTTATATGCGCTTTTTTATGCTCACCTTTGTGCTTGTGCTGACGAGTTGTGTAGGAATACCTGAAGGTATCGCGCCGGTTCAAAATTTTGAAGTAAACCGTTATTTGGGTAAGTGGTATGAGGTCGCTCGATTAGATCATTCATTTGAACGAGGGTTAGAGCAGGTTAGTGCAGAATATAGTTTGAGAAATGATGGCGGTATCAAGGTGATAAATCGCGGCTTTAATACGATATCAAATACGTGGCGTGAGGCCGAGGGTAAAGCCTATTTTGTAGAAGAAAGTACCGATGGTTATTTAAAGGTTTCTTTCTTTGGCCCTTTTTATGGCGCTTACATTATTTTTGATTTAGGCCTTGATTATGAATATTCGTTAGTGACAAGCAACGATCGGTCTTATCTTTGGTTACTGTCCAGAACACCCGTTATTAATGATGCGCTAAAAAATGACTTAGTGAGCAGAATGGCTGATTTAGGCTTTGAAACATCATCGCTTATTTTTGTTGAACAGCTGAAAGAATCTAGTACTTATATTGAACAAGAAGGTTAACCTTATGAATGAATTATCAAATCGATTGCCGTGCAGAGGCTGTTTGAAGACGTGTAAATATTATGATACTTGTGACGGTAAGCTTTGGAGAATGCCAGCAGAAAAAGTTGTATCTGGTAGCCTAGGTTTAGAAAAAGATAAAACGCTAGATGAGATAAAACTAAAACAATTATTAATCATAGCGCACGGTAGCAGAAGAGAATCTTCTAATGAGGAAGTAAGGATACTGGCGGAAAAAGTAGGCGCCAAGTTGAAGTTAGCGGTTGATGATATAAAGGTCGCTTTTCTAGAGCTTGCATCGCCTTCCATTGATGAAGCGCTAAGTGATTGTTTTAATAATGGAATTAAGGAGGTGGTTGTCTTACCTTATTTTTTATCGGGCGGCGTTCATGTAATCAATGACATTCCAGATGAAATTCAGGCGGTATTGAATAAATGGCCAACTAAAACCATCACAGTGCTTCCTCATATTGGTGCTTCTGAAGCTATGGTGAATTTAATTACAGAAGCTTATTAGCGTGGAAGAGCTTTGTATCAAAGTCACACGAAGTCTTTCCGGTTATCTAAGGGGTCGTAATCCATTATTTTTCTTTTTAGCCAAGCAACGACTTCAATTAACTTAGTTTTGAGTGATTGTTTTAATCATAAAATTATGGCGAAAAATAGTGCTTTTGAGACAAAAGGATAATAACCTTATTCTTCAAGGCTATTGAGGTAAGATTTAGGTGTTATGCCAAACCAGCGTTTAAAGGCCTTGTAGAAACTGCTGGTATCTTTATAGCCCAAACGAAGACTAATACCTGAAATGTTCTCTGATTCTGTTTGAAGGAGTTTTAAGGCAACTGATTTTTTATAATCGTCACTTAAACTTTTATAATCACACTTTTCCTCTTTTAATTTTCGGTAAAGCGTTTGTCTGCTAATTGCGAGCTCATCGCAGACCGCATCAATACTAATGGTGTGTTTTCTCAGATGTATTTTCTCAATAGCATGCTTGGTTTTGGATTTAATAGAGTAGTCGTGATTAAGTGCGTGTAATGCTGAACTCGCTTTATCTTCGATTAGCGACTTAAGAAATTGATTACCACTCACAGGGAGTTTGAGGAGCTGGCGATCAAAAATAAGGCAACTCACCGGCATGTCAAAAGATATTTCTTTTCCAAAAATTGAAACAAATTGTGCATGATAACGAGGGGCGGAGAATGAAAAATGTGTTTCAATAAGCGAGAACTTAAAAGCACTTAATACGCGACCCCATGTCACAATGGCGCTCATGCTTCGTTCCATTGCAATAGATGGATAAGCCTTGTCTGCTTGCAGCGAGAACTGAAGGCAGCATCGTCCATCATGCACTTCAATATCCCAATGCTCTGATGGATTCATGAGTGAAATATTGGAACGAAATATTTCTAATGCTTCGCCTAGTGACTCTGCTTGGCTAACCCAGCTAGCGAGTAGTCCTTTTGCAGAAGGGTTGACTGTTTGGCCAATCAATAAACCCACCTCAGGAATAACCGAGTTTTCAGCGAGCCAGTTCCATAGATTAATGAGCTTGTTTTCAGGAAAACGAAGTGCCGGGTCATTGAGTGTACTGCGATGAATATTTAAAGAATCAAGATCCTTCTCATTTATCAGGCCTAAATTGCCGCACGTTTCAAGTAGATCTAAAACGG
>JBLHVH010000172.1:0-7681 GCA_047628385.1 Oleiphilaceae bacterium | reverse complement strand
ATTGCTAGACCTAATGCTACGTTATACACAATCACTGATTACTCAAATGTCACAGACAGCGGTGTGTAACCGTCATCATACTATTGATCAGCAATTGTGCCGTTGGCTTTTATTGTCTCTTGACCGTCTACCAGACAGAAACCTTACTATGACTCAGGAGCTTATTGCTAATATGTTAGGCGTGCGAAGGGAAGGTGTGACCGAAGCGGCCGGGAAATTACAGAAACTTGGCGTGATTGATTATCATCGCGGTCATATTACCGTGTTAGATAGGCAGAAACTCGAACAATTGAGTTGTGAATGTTACGCCGTAGTGAAAAAAGAAAGTGACCGCTTGCTATCTCATAGAAAAACAAAAGTCGATTACCATTCATAAAACGTCATTGATTGAAGAGAATGATTACCCCTTGATTGAAATCAATAACGTAGCATAAAGCACTTATTAAGCGAGCCCTTTGGGAAAGGCTTAGTAAATCATTTGCTGTGTTGTATTTCTTTTTAAGGACGCTATATGGCTGTATTTTATTAGAGAATACACGATCCCCCCCTAAATGATCCTTAATAAAGTAATGTGTCTTGATTATGAATCGCTCTGACTTCCCGAAAAAAGCATCATCAAGTGGAACGGGTATATATTGTTAATAAGTAATGATTAATAAGTAATGATTAATAAAATGAAAGATCTTTTTTCAATGTGTGGTAACGCACATTCAGACAAAAAAAACAATGCTATTATAAGCTTAAAAGAATAGCTTACGCTTAATTTTTTCCGATGAGTTCAACGAAATTTAGCTATCTCATATAAATAATTGATCAGCGGTTTTATATTAGGGGATAAATATATTTATCAATAAGAATCCTCAAAAAATTATCTCTATTCGATCCGAGCAAAAAAATTTAATGGATAAATGAATTTTATTTATGGCTTCAAACAAAGAAAGTGACAAAAACGAAAACTCAGATACGTTAAAGCATACTGAAGGCAACGTGGCAGGGAAAACCGAGAGGGTTTTGGCACTTAGTCTTTTCCATCTAATTGAGCGGATAATATTGATTATCGTCGTTGTGATGACATTGGGAGCCGTTACCTTTGAGATTCAAACAATTTATGTCGCACAGACGCTTATTCTCGCTGATATACTATTAATGTTTCTTTATCTCGAAGTCATCGGCATGGTGGCGGTATTCTATTCGGATCCTCGCTCGGCATTTGTTTACCCAATTTTCATCGCTATCACTGCAATTGCTCGATTAATTGTTCTGCAAGGTAAAGATATGGCGCCTGAAAATATTCTGTACGAGGCAATAGCCATATTGATTCTTTCCATTGCTGCAATTGTAATTATCCAAATGCGTAATAACTGATAATTTTTAGGGAGTACTGCACAGGAAATTAATCACAACGTTTAAGCTAGATTCGAGTCAGAGCCTTAGAATGGTTTTAGTTTTGAATAAGTCATAATTCTTGAAACATTAACAGTTACTGGCTTAGTACATTGTGGTATTTAGCTATTTTTTAAGGAAAGTAGCTTATTTTATTTCACTCAGTACGAATTTAATTGGCATAGATAAAAGAGGGGGCATATACAAATAACGGTGGCTATTCGTTGCCATAATTTATGAATAGTAAACATGAGGTATTTAAATGAAACGGACAGAAAATGCAAAACCAGGCTTATTACTTGCTTTGACTCCTATCGTGTTAACTCTGCTTATTCTTGGGATGCAAATTTTTTATTTTGGCGTTTTCGAGCCACATATCCCTCTTGCCATTGGCTTAGCCATTACTAGTATTGTTGGAATTAAGCTAGGACTGAAATGGAAAGGTATTGAGAGAGGAATTTTTCACGTTATTCACGTTGCTTTGCCTTCGGTCTCTGTTTTAATAACGGTTGGGATGATTATTGGTGTTTGGATTGCCAGCGGAACGGTACCAAGTATTATTTATTTCGGATTAAAGGTACTTTCGCCTGAAATGTTTCTGGCTGCTGGTATGATGATTTGTGCCGTTGTTTCCGTTTCTCTTGGCACTAGTTGGGCAAGTGTAGGTACTGTCGGTTTGGCTTTAATGGGCATTGGCGAAGGCTTCGATATTCCTGCGTATTGGACTGCGGGTGCTGTAGTTTCCGGTGCATTTTTTGGTGATAAAATTTCACCACTTTCTGACACAACTAATTTAGCCCCTGCGGTTACCGGAACCGACGTTTTTTCTCATATAAAAAACATGATGGCAACAACTATACCAGCCATGCTGATAGCCCTTATCATATATTTGTTTGTTGGTTTTTTTGTAATCGACACCCAAAGTGTTTCATTTGAAAAAATTAACGCTATTACTCTTGCCTTGGATGAAAATTTTTATATTTCAGGATGGGTACTATTGCCAGCTTTAATTGTGATGGGCTTAGCTATAAAAAAATACCCACCCATGCCATCACTTTTCGCCGGCGTAGTTGCAGGTGGCGCAACAGCAATGATTGTTCAGGGCGAGAGCCTGCAATCAATTTTCGATTTTGCGAATAATGGCTACTCAATAAGTACCGGTATTGGAGAAATTGACAGCCTGTTAAACCGCGGTGGCATTCAATCAATGATGTGGACAATTTCCTTGATATTGATCGCTCTGGGCTTTGGCGGCGCGTTAGAGAAAACAGGCTGTTTGAAATCGATTATTAATGCTATTAAGACTAAAGTCAGTAGTTTTGCAGGCATCCAAACCGCAGCCATTGGAACCGCGTTTGCGACTAATTTAGTAGCAGGAGACCCCTACTTATCCATCGCTTTACCAGGAAGAATGTACTCACCGGTTTACCGTGGTATGGGTTATTCAACATTGAATCTATCACGCGGAATTGAAGAAGGTGGAACATTAATGTCACCCCTAATCCCTTGGAATGCGGGGGGCGCATTTGTGATTTCAGCTTTAGGTTTGGGTATTGCTGACGGTAATATAGAAAACCTTTTGTATATACCACTGGCTTTTGCCTGCTGGATGGCACCTGTAATTGGAATTTTCTATGCTTTTGCTGGGTTATTTTCACCTAAAGCAACGGACGAAGAAAAAGAAAATTGGGAATCCTCTGGTGAAGCGATAGCTGAATTTAATTCTGATGGCACACCAAAAGTTGAAGATATAGTGAAAGGGGAGGCAGATAGCCAGTCAGGAAAAAGTTAGCCATAGCTTATTGGTTTGGTGGCATTGGTTTATTTTGCTCCCAGCGATGGGATCATTGGTGGTGGTAACAGAATAATATAATTTTGTTTTATTTTTAACGAACCTTTGTTCGAATGCTCAAAGGTTAAGTATGTGCGCTAGCGCACATCTAGGTTGCTAGAATTCTGTTACGTTAAAAAGTTAATGATGACCCTACATTGTTTACTTCGGCTCAGGTAAATGAAGAGCCCCTATATTACGAAAGTTTTTAGGGTGAAAATTCGATAAGGTTTGTTAAATTGACAGTTACGTCTTTTCAATAAATTCGTTACAGACAAATACAAAACACAAAGGAAAATTATGCGTTATCACCAATTAAGTGAAGTGTTTGGGCACCTAGTAACATTAAATAATGCAACGCTAGCATTTTATGAGAGAAGCCTAAAAGTAGCAAAAAAAGAACGTGCGAGGATATTTTTACATTATTTAATAGATAAGCAAAAAGTCAGAAATGAACATTTAGTTGTCCTATTGGCAGATGGACCTATTAAAATATTCGAAATGTGGTTTGATGATGAGATTGATCTACAGTTATTAGTTTATATAGAAAAACTAGCGCTAGATCCTAGTGCTAGCAGTGACAAAATATTAATAATACTGTTGGAAGTAAATGAGAAAATCGAAATTTGGTTAAAATCGATTGCACCACTGGTGATTAACAGCGATGCCAAAGAATACATTCAGGATCTAATACAGTATTTGCATCAAAAAAATCAGCAAATAATGCATGGCGTTCAAAGGATGGATGACGTATAACAACACCTCTTTTATAGGGTTTAGGCTGGGATGGAATACGGTCTAAAATGACCGCTTACCCTTTAAAAGCCTATTACTATTTTGTAATAGGCTTTTGGCGACATCAACTCTATATCGTTTCTTATCTATTCCTTTATTGGCATATCTTCAAGTAGCTTTATCGACTGTGCTTCTCCATTTGCTATTGAGGTTTTCAAGGCTGCAAAAGTTGCGATGGTGTGTTTATTTTGATCTGACATATTAGATCCCATTGGTTCATTCTGTTAATTGTTCGTTATTAAAATAATAGCTCGCTGCTAGCACTAGCACTATGGCCGTGTTCATCACATTGAAAATGTTTGGGTAAACTAAACATATACCGAAATTTAACCGATTACAAATAAGTCCATAAAGCGGTTTACTGGCGTGTTCTCAAGCGTAGTCTGATCTTTACAAAGACTGAAAATTGTTTGGCACTGTTGATTTGGAAAACGTGATGCTAAGTTAGCTTTGAATTTCAGCTCTAATAGCGGGATCCCTTCTTCGCGGCGGCGGCGATGACCCACAGGGTACTCTACAACCACTTCTTCTGTATTGCTGCCATCTTTAAAGAAAACTTGAATAGCATTGGCGATAGAGCGCTTATCTTCTTCTAAGTATTCTGCCGTAAAGCGTTTATCTTCGACAACTTCCATTTTATCGCGTAGTTCATCGATGATGGGATGTGCTTCGTGAAAATCATCTTCATAATGGTCGGCAGTCAAATTCCCAAACACCAATGGAACAGCAATCATGTATTGCAAACAATGGTCGCGGTCTGCAGCGTTAGCAAGCGAACCCGTTTTGGAAATAATGCGAATAGCTGACTCGTGGGTACGGATCACGATTTTCTTAATATCCGCTAATCGAGATTTTACCTGAGGATGTAAAATAACTGACGCTTCTGCAGCGGTTTGCGCATGGAACTCGGCAGGAAAAGAAATCTTAAACAAAATATTTTCCATCACAAAAGTGCCATAATCTTGAGAAAAAGAAAACTGGCGTTCAGCCTTTGGTTTTAGCGTTTGATTTTTATTCGTGTTCGAGAAAGAGACATCATAAAACCCCCATTCTGGCGCTGTTAGCACGCTTGGTATACCCATCTCACCGCGCATTGACATGTCGGCCAAACGAACCGCTCTTGAGGTAGCGTCGCCCGCGGCCCAAGATTTACGAGAGCCCGCGTTCGGTGCGTG
Source organism: Oleiphilaceae bacterium (assembly GCA_047628385.1). Taxonomy (GTDB): domain Bacteria; phylum Pseudomonadota; class Gammaproteobacteria; order Pseudomonadales; family Oleiphilaceae; genus PZPK01. Next base: position 2,497 of record JBLHVH010000172.1, on the reverse strand, counting down.
ACGATAAGTACGGAGTGCACCACCATCTACCCAAGCTTGAGATATTGCCGCCATAATTTGCTCTCGGTTTCCGCCCATCATTTTAGTGACAACCGCAGTTGAGGCAACACGTACTAATAATACATGACATAAACCAACGCGATTAAAAGAGTTTTCTAGCGCGATCACACCTTGAATTTCATGTGCCATAACCATAGCTTCAAGCACTTCTCGCATAATAAGCGGCTGCTCGCCATTAGATAATCTAACTTGAGACAAGTGATCTGCCACGGCCAAAATACCACCTAAATTATCCGATGGATGGCCCCATTCAGCTGCCAACCAAGTGTCGTTGTAATCGAGCCAGCGAATAATGCAACCAATGTCCCATGCCGCTTTGACTGGATCGAGCGTCAGCGATGTGCCCGGTACTCGGGCACCATTTGGCACCAGCGTACCTTGTACGATAGGCCCTAGGTGTTTGGTGCATTCAGGAAAACGCAGCGCTAACAGTCCACAACCTAATGTGTCCATTAAACAGTTTCGTGCCGTGTCGAGAGCTTCTTCGCTGGAGACTTCAAAAGTTAATACATAGTCAGCGATATCTTGAATGACATGGTCGTAATCGGGGCGATTGTTAAACTCTACGTTACTACTCATTTTATATCCTTATTCGTTTGATTGTTATTTAGCTTAGGGTCCATCTTACTTTACGCTCAATAGTCTATGACGATCTATTCTAGGTACTCAGTATCATTTAATTTGTTTACGTTATATTTTTTTACATTGTGTTACGTATGCTATGACTAAATTATAACGTTTCGACACAGTTATTTCTGTGCGTTACCGTACATATTAGCTAGAGCTCTTTTTTGTATTTAGTATTTTGGGAGGTTAATTTAAAGTTTACTTTTTATGGCGTTTACTTAACGTTGGCATGTTTAAAATATTTAATAATATTTATTACGCTGTTTAATCGGAATTATCGCTGGTAGATGGGAGTGTCTGCTAGCGCACAGTGTCAAACCTTTATAAAGCTTATACTCAGCCATTGGTGTTATTAGTGATCACTCTTTAACCCAACATTATCTTTTTTCTGTAATTGAGATGAAAAATGCGATCAAAAGAAAAGCAAGAAATCACCAACCAACTGTTAGATGGACTGCCCAAGTCTCTACAAAAAATTATCATATCGCAATGTGATATTGTCAATTTAACCTTTGGCGACATATTGGTTGAGCAGGGCAAAAGTAGCGGTTATGTATTTTATCCATTAACCGGATTTATTTCACTGGTGACATCATGCACGGAGCATCCCCCGCTCGAATTGTGTATTATCGGTAACGAAGGTATGTTGGGTATTACTAATGTTTTAGGGGTCAATTCAGCACCTGAACGCGCTGTAGTACAAGGTTCAGGAACTGCCTTGCGACTACCTGTTGAAAAATTTCAATATCAATTAAAGCACTATCCCTTATTGTTAAAAAGACTCAATGACTACCTTTATATTTTGTTAGTGCAATGCTCTCGATCATTGGTTTGCATGCGATTTCATCAAATTGAACCTCGTCTCGCACGTTTGTTACTCATAACAGATGATAGGGCGCATTCTAATTCTATCTATCTTACCCATCAATTTCTTGCTGATATGCTAGGGGTTCGTAGAAGTGGAATTACCGTGGCCGCAGGCGCATTACAGAATAAAAAGTTGATTAGTTATACTCGAGGGAATATCCATATTATCGATCGTAAAGGTTTAGAATTACAAGCGTGTGAGTGTTACCAGCTTATGAAAGCTGATTACATTGATATATTGAATTAGGGCGCCGACATTATTCATTTAAGACAAGTTAAATTAAGTTAGTGCAAATAACGACATACTAGCTGCATCTATTATTAACGCTCTAATGACCCTTTAACATATTTTGAGTGACTTACAAATTTAACTAGCGGTAAACCCAAGCTTTGATACATCATTCACCCATTTTATTCTAGACTCTTTAGTAGAGCTTATAATAGGACCAATCATTTTACTTTTTACCGAGTGAAAACCGACAAATTCGAGTGTTGTCGCCTTTAGCTGCTTAATTGCCGGTGCTCCTTGAATCAAAGAGTAATACCATGGGGGAGTATCCATCGTCATTACAATTCGAGCTGTTTTACCTTTCAATAACTTTTTGGGAATCGATTTACCCTTTTGATATTGAAATGCAAAACCAGGTAAAAATGTTCGGTCAATTAATCCTTTCAATTTTGCAGGTAACGACCCCCACCAAATGGGGGCAAGAATAACTAGGTGATCGCACCATTGGAGAGAAGCCTGAAATGACTTTAGTGAATCTTCCATAGAATCTTCCTCGTCATAGCCACTGGAAAGATCTATATTAAACTCCACGATGATAGTTTCCGGTGCGTTAATAATTCCAATTGTATCCGAATTGAAAAAGGCGCTATTAGTCTCCCAAAAATCGGCAAAGTGCCTATTGCTCTGCATCGAAAATTAGCCAGTAAAATCAAG
>JBLHVH010000171.1:0-7684 GCA_047628385.1 Oleiphilaceae bacterium | reverse complement strand
TATACTGTTGGCTTGTATCAGAAATATCTATTTGATAGGTTGCTAAGCGAGAGGCAACGGGGGCGTACATGCAATCAGCAATGCTAAAATCGCCAAACAACCACTCGCCATCATGACGATTAAGTGCGTCTTGCCATATTCCGTCTACTCGGTGAATATCCTTTAAGGTTTTATCATCAATATGGACGCGTCTTGTCGCGCGGCAATTCATGGGCATTGAGTTTCTTAGCGCTTCAAGTCCAGAGTGTATTTCTGAGCAGTATGAGCGACAAATGGCTCGATCAAGTGTCTTCTCTGGCAAGCCTCTACCTTTGAGATATACCTCAGAGATGTATTCACAAATTGCTAATGAGTCCCAAATAGTTGTTTCACTATCGATCAGAACGGGTACTTTGAAAGTCGGAGAGTATTCAGCTAAGCGTTGATGGGTGTTTTCTTCAAATAACGGTACTTTGATTTCTTCAAATGGGATATCAAAGTGTGAAAGTAATAGCCAAGGGCGTAATGACCAAGAAGAGTAATTTTTGTTCCCAATTACGAGTTCCATAAGATTCCTCACTGCTGAATGTAAAAGCAACATTAATATACGATGATAAAAACCAAATTAGCTTAAGTTATTGTCTACGATGCACCGAGTAGTCGCAATAGTTATTTAGCCCCCTGAGCGTTTAACTTTATATTTTTTTTGTTCTAACAACTTTATTAATACATCACGATGATCTCCCTGAATTTCTATGCATTCATTCTTAACAGCCCCGCCAACAGCACATTTTTGTTTGAGTTCTTTGGCAAGTTTTTTTAATTCACTTGGCGCTAAAAGAATTCCTTTAATTAATGTGACTCCTTTTCCTTTGCGGCCTTTGGTATCGAGACTTATTCTAACAATACCATCACCTTCTGGTACTGACTCACTGTTACATATGCATAGTTCTATCGACTTTTCGCACTCAGGACAAAGGCGTCCCTCATCAGTAGAGTAAACTAGGCTATTTGATTTTCTAGGCATGATGCTCTCAATTGTAGTCGTTTTATGATTGAAATTATGATGGATTGAGTTTGATACGCTTTATCCAAACGTAAGCGCCTATACCGACAATTATATTAGCAATCGCCCCTGCTAAGTAAATACCTAAAAGATTAAAAAAGTAGACAAGCGTTAACGCTAGTGGAATATATACCACGATTAAACGTAAAAATGACATGATTAACGAAGGTAAAGGGTTACCCATTCCGTTTGCTGTAGATGAAGAAATCATAATAATAGCTAGGAAAATGTAGGTGATTGGCATAACTTGTAAATAAATAGAAGCCGACTCAATTACTTGTGGGTCTTCTGAAAATAAACCTGCGATTGGTGTTGCAAGAAACCAAAGTAGTATTGCGCTGCCAACGCCCCAAATGCTTGCAAATCGAAAGCTAATTTTAAGAGCTAGTCCTACTCGATTATGCTGACCTGCTCCCCAGTTTTGTCCAACAAACGGACCCATAATTGAAGATATACCCATAATTACCACAAGAAAAAGAGATTCAACTCTAGACGCTACGCCAAAACCAGCGACAGATTCGGGGCTGTATCGGGCTACGAGTAATGTTGTTATTGCAATAGATATGGGTGCAATTAAGTTTGTACCAATGGCGGGTATAGCAATACGCAAAATCGCGTACCAGCTTATAAATATATTTTTATAACAGCTAGACCAGCTCAAAAAGCGGAACTTAAAAGCTAAGAAGTATAGGCCTAGGAAAAATGCGATAGAGTAAGATATTACGGTAGCGAGCGCTGCACCTGCAAGTTCCATTTTAGGGAAACCGAATAAACCAAAAATTAAAATTGGGTCTAAGATGATATTAATTAGCGCCACGCTTATCATAACAAAACTTGGGAGTTTTGTGTTTCCAGCCGCCCTTATAGCAGCATTCCCAACCATAGGAATCACAACAATAAAGCTACCTAAAAACCAAATGTCCATGAATTGATGAATAAGCGGCATTAAGTGTTTAGGTGCGCCTAGTAATGAAAATATCAAGTCCATGGTTTGATAGCCAGATACTGCAAATGCAACAGCAATGGTTAGTGCAATTAATAATGATTGTGTTGTGTAGGATCTGACTAGGTCGTATTCTTGAGCACCGATTGCCCTAGCAATCACTGAAGATGACCCAATACCTATACCAAAAGCTAGACTGAGTAATATTGAGACAACCGGTATGGTGAAGGACATTGCGGCGAGTGGGTCAGTGCCAAGCTGGGCTACATAATAAGTGTCGACAATATTCATCGACATAATAGACAAAATACCCCATATCATAGGGACTGTCATTGAATATAAATGTGTACCGACGTCGCCTTGGGTTAAGTTATTTTTAATCACTCAAGCTAATCATTTTTATTTCTAGGCGCTGTGTTTGAATCGCGAGTAGATGTTTCATTTTTCTGTTGAGACTTATTAGATTTTTCTGTTTCGGTACTCTGTGTATTATTCTGCATGTTACGCAGGCTAGCTTCTTGTTCAGATGCGAAGTGCAGCGACATATTAAATGCTTGGCGTGTAAATTCTAAAACTTTGTTAAACCCTTCGTCTGATAGCTGTCTGGCTTGATCTTGAGAGCGGTATATATTAATAAATTCCCGCTCACGCTGGTATTGTAATGGTAAGCGACCAGCACCCCAGTCGTGGAGCAACTTCCAAGTGTCAGGTGAATAGGTCCGGCTATATTTTAATATAAATGGTATTGGATCATTTCGTGCCAATAGAGCGGATAGCCGTAAAATTAATTCAAAAGAAAGCGTAGCAGTGCCATTTTCTACTGCTTCCAGTATAGACTGATCTTTTAGACTGATGGCATCACTTAATTCATTAACCGTTAAACCGGCTACTTCTCTCATATCTTTTAAAGATTGACCTGCTGCGACCATTAACTTTAATTGATCTTGAGATTGAATGATTGCTTTACCTACTTTGTAGGATGTGTCGCCAGTCTTTTTAGCTATTTTAAATGCACTTGAGGTGACGTCGCTTACTCGACCAAAAAAGTTTGATATTTTATCTTCAGAGACCCAAGAATCAAGTTTTGTTTTGCTTTTGTTGGGTGAATCATTATTACTGTCTGATGGCTTGCTAGTTTTTTTAGAAGAGGGCAATGGGTTAGTTTTATCATTCGTCATTGTTTTAATCTCCGTCTTAAATCGCTCACTTGGACATTATTTCAGTGATGGTTATATCGCTAGCTTCATGTCTTTTACGATTAGCAAAAGACATGAAGCTAGCGATGGGTATTAACTTAAGCGGCTTTTGCAGTCAGTACTTCTTGTAACTCAACGAAATCTAATAATACTTCTGCACTTTCTTTTATAACAAAGTCAGCTTTATCTTTATCTTTTTCTTCTTCAGTTTTACCTGCTTGCTCTTTTAGATACTCAGTCCAATCATCAATACTTTTAAAACGTGTCAATGTTTCTAAGTCTCTTCGCTTATTTATGATTGTTAGTTGCGCATTATCAAATGTACTATTTTCAAGCTCACGCTTATTTTTATTTAAAGTGACGCGGTCTTTAGCTCTTTGAGATTCTAGTAAAGCAATTTCTTCAAGCAAAATATTATATTCAGGTTGCAGCACAATACGCTTCATGTGTTGTTTGTTTAGGGCTTCAGATAAACCTGCTACAAAGTTTAGGTTTTGAAATTTAGCTGACTTAATTGAATCCCACTTTAATGCATGGTCATAAGAGTCTTCACCGACTTTAGACTTGTCTATTAGTGCAGGCATTAAGATATCAGGAACAACACCTTTATGTTGCGTGCTGGCGCCAGAGATACGATAAAATTTAGCTTGTGTGATTTTAAGCTGGCCATGATTTAAAGGGCGAACAGATTGAACGGTACCTTTACCGAAAGTTTGCGAACCCATGATGATACCGCGACCATAATCTTGTATCGCGCCTGCAAAAATTTCTGATGCTGATGCGCTTAAGCGATCTACTAGAACGACAAGAGGGCCGTTGTAAACTAGTTTAGGGTCTGGATCCACGAGCACTTCTACTCGATCATTAGCGCTTCGAACTTGTACGGTAGGACCTTCGTTTATAAATAAGCCTGTTAAGCGATTAGCTTCATCTAAAGATCCGCCGCCATTGCCACGAAGGTCAATTACGAGGCCGTCAATAGTATTTTCAGCTTGCAGTTCTTTTAATAAACTAAGCACATCACGGGTCGTACTTTTATAGTTTGGATCACCTTGTTGCATTGCTTGAAAGTCGGCATAGAAAGTAGGTAGGTCGATAACGCCAATTGTATGCGATTTACCATCTCGTTCAATGATAACCTTAGAGCTACTAGCAGCCTGATCTTCTAGTTTAACTTTATCTCGAATGATCGGAATGATTTCAGTTTCAGTATCTAATTTACTTTCAGTTGGTATTACTTCAAGGCGAACGAGGGAGTGTTTATCACCACGAATTAATTGCACTACTTCGTCTAAGCGCCACCCGATGACATTAACCATTTCTTTGTCACCTTGAGCAACACCTACGATACGGTCAGCAGTACTAAGTTGACCTTGCATTTGTGCTGGACCTCCAGGAACAAGTCTTACAACCTTAGTGAACTCATTGTCTGATTGAAGAACCGCCCCAATACCTTCTAAAGAGAGACTCATATTTATATTGAAGTTTTCAGACGTTCTTGGCGAAAAATAAGTCGTGTGTGGGTCATAAACACTAGTAAATGCATTCATGTAAATTTGAAAAGCATCTTCACTTCGTGACTGAAGGGTACGCTTTAACTGATTTTCGTATCGTTTGATAAGCGTTTCCTGTGCTTCTTCTTCTGATTTATCATCAAGAATTAATGATAAAACTGCACTTTTGATACGACGTCGCCAAACATCATCTAATTCTGCTGCATTTTTTGGTAGCGATGTTTCTGAACGGTCAGTGAGAATATATTCTTCGGCTTTAAAGTTTACATCCTTGAAACCTTTTTTTAGATCTTTAATTTGTTGTCTCAAGCGAGCAATGACACGTTCTTGGTAACGATTGAATATACGAAAACCAGGCTCTAATTGACCGGTCTTTAAAGCATTGTGCAGACGAAAGCGATAAGGCTCAAATGCATCAATATCTGACTGCAATAAATAGAGGTGCTGGCTATCAAGCGAATCCAAATAAAAATTATAAGCTTTTTCAGACAACTCTTTATCAATATCTTGTTTACGATAGTGATTTAACAATAATGATCGAGCGATATGTATGCTTGCTTCGCGTTGATCTCTTGTGGGTTCCAGTGGACTAAACTCAGCGGAGAGGTCGACTTCTTGCTGGGAGCTTGTGATAGCGAATGCATTAAATGTAAGCCCAAGTGAAAGAATTATCACGAGCTGTATAGGGAGTAAGCAATTTTTTAACATGTTAAATTTAATCATATTTAAAGGGCTTTGTTATATTAAAGGGTGTCGTTATGTTTCAATACTTTATCGTTAAAATAAATAGGAAGTTATTTTGATTGTATGTGATTGCTAGCGGCCTAGCTAGCTGTCTAGCGATTAATTATTGTTAATTACGTTACATCTTGATAATAATTGTCTCTGAAAAGATATAATGATCTTAGTGGTTGAATATATGGGCGTCCTTAACTAATGTTCTAACTAAGAATTTAATTTAAGTTCGTATTAATTATGTGGCTAGCATAATGTCACTTTAAATTTTAATGGGGTACCCATGTCACTTTTAGACAATATTCAAAATTATTATGAAACCTTAGTCATTGAATCATTAGCAATTCAGATTGAAGGGCAAGATATTGAAGAGGATGCTTTAACTGATGTGATTTGCATTGCGCTTAATCATTTACCTCCTCGCTATATTAGGCATGAAGTAGATATGGTTTATTATACTTCTCCCATTGAGATGCAAGAGATACGTGATAAGGCGCATCTGGCGGTTAAAAATGCATTAGCTCATATTAAAAACGCCAATAGTTAATATAAAAAACATAGTTCATGCTTGTTGTTTAGCTAATCTTTTCTTATATTTCACATTAACAAGGATATACGAAAGGAGAATTTTAAAATTAATGATTAAAAACTCATCTTTAGTATATGGTTCTGTTGCTATATTTTTTCATTGGTTTATGGCGCTAGGTGTTTTTTTTATGTTTGGCCTAGGCCTCTATATGGTTGAGCTAAGCTATTATGACGCGTGGTACAAAGGATCCTTAGATTTACATAAAAGTACTGGTGTGATGCTTTTTTTGTGTCTGTGTGCGCGCTTATTCTGGCGTATCGTTAATATAAGTCCCGACTTTCCACTAGCTCAAACTCAGTTTGAAAAATTTGAGTTTCGAGTCGCCCACCTTATGCATCTATTGTTATATTTGATGATGATACTGCTAATGACTAGTGGTTATCTTATATCTACCGCAGATGGACGAAGTATATTAGTATTTGAGCTTATAGAGGTTCCGGCGATATCCTCCTTCATAGAGAACCAAGAGGATATTGCCGGAGAAATACATTTTACTTTAGCTTGGTGCTTGATAGGGTTTGTGGCGCTGCACTCAGGGGCGGCGGTTAAACATCATTTCTTCAATAAGGATAATACATTTAAAAAAATGTTGGGTATTGAAAATTAAATCTAAAAACTATATCTAAAAACAATATCAACGCTATTAATAACGAGCGATTATAAAAATATTAAATTAGGGGACTGATATGAAAAAAGTATTACTAACAACAATTTTGGCACTCTCGACAACTTACGCAGCACTCGTTGAGGCAGCAGATTATAAAATTGATGTGAAAGGAGCGCACGCGTCGATAAATTTTAAAATCAAGCATTTAGGTTATAGCTGGTTAACAGGCCGTTTTAATGATTTTGATGGTCAGTTTTCGTATGATCCAGCCGCGCCTGAAAAATCCAATATTAGTGTTGAAATTAACACAGAAAGTCTAGATTCAAATCATGCTGAGCGTGATAAACACCTTCGGAGTGATGACTTTCTAGATGTTAAAAAATTTCCAACCGCTCAATTTAAAAGCACAAATTTTAAAGTAAATAGTGCAGATGAGGCTGTCATAACAGGAAACTTAACGTTGCATGGCATCACTAGGTCTATTAGCTTTCCAGTACAAAAAATAGGCGAGGGTAACGACCCATGGGGTGGATACCGTTCGGGCTTTACGGGTGTGACAAGCCTTAAATTAGCAGACTATGGTATTACGCGATCGTTAGGGCCTGCATCGACCCATGTTGAGTTAGAGCTTAATATTGAAGGTATTAAGCAGTAGTCAGTTTTAAGAAAATAGAATTTTTCTTATTTATGGCGCTAAGTAATTACTACGTAGCGCCATATAAATTTTTAATTGTGTCAGTCTCTAGCGCCTAATAAATGATTAGTTGCTGCATCAACCCGTTCCTCCATCGATTCAAACTCATCTAAACTTGGCCCAACTTTTTGATACCAGTCGAGTAATAATTCACTTAACTGTGTCTCACGACTTTGATGCTCGTTTGATGAAGACATTCCCATCGTCAATCGATTAACTTGAAGCTTCATACGCAACGCTTTGTCTTGTTCTGGAGAATCTAAACCAGCAGCTACTTCACACCCAATACATAATGACCTAGCTTGCTCAATACTAACTACGGTATCATTTTTGAGTGAGCCTGCTTTTATTGAAATCCAAA
>JBLHVH010000170.1:0-7714 GCA_047628385.1 Oleiphilaceae bacterium | reverse complement strand
ATTAGACTCCGCTGCCTTCTGAGTTAGAAGGCAGCGCAAGTATTACTGAAGATGAAATGTCTAAACAGCATTTAGAGACGGAGTAAGCCGGCACCGCAATGAATGAAATGAGTGCGACAGTCCAGAAAGTGGCAACAAGCACAAATAGTGCCGCCGAACAGGCTGCCAATGCAGAGAACCTAGCAACACAAGACCAACAAATAGTGCAGGAAGCGATTGTTAAGATTAATCGTTTATCAGAAATACTGGGTGATGGCAGTAACGTGAGTGCAAATCTTGAGAATGAGACTAACAGTATTGGTAATATTCTTGATGTGATTCGTGACATCGCGGATCAAACCAAACTATTGGCCCTTAACGCAGCGATTGAAGCGGCTAGATCGGGTGAGTATGGCCTTATAGCAACAGCGGCTGGAGAGCAGAGTGCTGTCGCAAGTGAGATCGATAAAAACATAACCTAAATTAGAGATTCGCCACACAATGTGTCTGGTCATGCACAAGACACCGTGAAACAGAGTTTAAAAGTTACTGAATTAACGGAGACTTTGAACGGCCAAATCGAGCGCTTTAAAGCATAGCTTGTGATAAGTTTTAAAAACTCGTTGTTTTAAAGTGACCGATTAAGTTGTTGGACTAAGCAGCTTAGATACTGCAGATTTAAGTGCGGTATCTAGTTGTTTTTTACCATTTAATTTTAGCTGTTTGATACAACTGGCCACATTTTCTCCTTTAAGTACCCTCAAACAAATAAGATGTTGTTCCCCGCTTGAAAGTGTTTGGATTGAGTTCATCGCAAAACAGTTCAAAATAAAAATAAATAAAACCTGAGCACAGTCTTCAAATGATCGGTGATGATGAGCAAACGCGCTGATCATGTTTATTTCGCTAGACGATTGCTTGTCTAATGGCTTACCTAATGGGAAAGCTAACGATTGCAGTGCACTTAATGTCGTCTCTACATCAAGCGTTCGGTATATCGTATTTAAACCAAATATAAAATGCTGCAGACATTGTTCGTGAGCAAGCAGCATATCTTGCTGTATGTGCGTATTTAATGCGCGTACGACGATGGCTGATTGTGCACCACTCGCTGCATCTTTATGGTAACCAATTCGGAGTAATTGAAAGTTATTTTTGCCCCAGAAATCATTTAGTAAAGGGGTTAATCCAAAGCTTGCCGATAAGTAATCGATTTGATTTTCTTGGCCTAGTCGCGCAGCAGCGTTAATAATTATCGTGCCTAAACCCTTGCGATTCAACGTCGGGTGTACCGCAATGCGCATAATGCGATACGTTTGATGCTTTAAAAAAGTAGGGTTGGCGGTGCTAGATGTCAATGCTTGTGGCACCAGATGGCCTCTTGGACGTCTTGTCCCTTCGATAATATTTTGTGCAAGCTCTGAATCATCTAGGCCGCCTTCATGCAGTAATAAAACCACCGCTATCACCGTATTGCTTGTTTGTATTAAACCGATATAAAGTTTTGGATCATCCAGGATCATTCTTATATCAGAAGGTGATGTTTGATAGTGTGCAGTTACTAACAAAGCGACCACTTGCTTTAACAGATCTGTATCTTCAGCAAGTGTGTCTTGCGAGACCCATTGAACAGTTTGCGCCTCTTTGATTATTGAATGAGATGAGGGGAGGTCTGGTATCTGTGCATTTAATAATAAGAACTCAAAAATCCAGCGCTCAAGTGGGTCAGACTCTGCCCAACGTACAGGCTGATGTAACGTGAGTGATTTCCACTGAGGGGTCAAAATATCTAGAGTGTGGCGGAAGCGAACATTGAAACCTTGTCCTGTTCCTTCATAACCATGGGTCGTGCTTGAAAAAACAACGCGTGGGTAGGCTTCTAACATCTGCTTCAGCATGGGCGCAGGAATAGACGCCGCTTCATCAACGAAAAGGATATGGCACTCAGGCAGAATTTCAAGCAATATGTCTGGCGCGAAAAACTCAAAACCAGACGTGTATTCTATATTTTGGTCATCGATCTCTTGCTGGTAATGTTTAAACGCTGCATCACAAGCGCGTCGAGAGGGAGCGGTAATCACCACCTTTAATGCTTGGTCTATCGTGATGTTTGCCGCGGCGATACCCAGTGCGCTGGTTTTGCCGCGCCCTCGATCAGCTAGTACAACGAGCGGTCGCTTGCGATGGCCTTTTACAACCGTTTTAATCGCTTCAACCATTTTGGCTTGGTCTGTCGTCAATAGCCTTAATGAACGAAGGTTGTTGTTCTGTAAAAGCTTGGATACTGGGTTCGTTTGTATATTTGTTGATTCGGCTGTTTCTACCCGTGCTGAATGACTTAATAGCTTTGCTGACCCTTGGCGAATTAAGGTGACTTCAGCGTCTGTTTCGATTAAATGCACCATTCTTTGAAGAAAGCGTGTGCCGAAGCTTGGTAATTCAGATGGATGACGACATATTCTTAAGTAGTCAGGGTCGGGCTGAGTAGTTAAGGTGTTCAAATCAGGCAATATTAAAAATAGTAGACCGCCACCTTTAATCAATCCTGAAGCGGCGCCTAAAGCATCTGGATTTACACCGCTAAAGCCATTCCAAATCAATCTACATACTTCCGAACCTAAGTAAGACTTAACTTGTTTTGCTGGTATTGATTCACAGACAATCCCAAAATCAATTACATCATCGGTACTTTGATCATTGACAAGCAAGGTCTCACAGGCTTGAAGCGTGGGTAACACTTTAGCTAGTGAGGCTATACACCACTGCTCATCGCCAGTGAGTACGACAAGATAACGATGAGCATTTCGTTGCGCGTGTATTTCGAGTTGCTCTAGTTGTTTCTGCAAGTGAGAGAGCTGCTCGTTAGTGCTGGCTTGTAAGTCCATGTTCTGTGAAAACTCTCAAAAAAGTGTCAGGTTCAGGACGTACCCTATAGTTATCAGTTTGATCGGTAAAGAGAATAACCCCATTTTGATCGGTTAAAATAGCAGTTGGTAATACGGTATCTGAATCATAACCCAATACCTCCATACCTTTTGGCGTGCCATGCTTAGCATCAATACCTAATAAACCAGCCGCTTGATTTTGTTCATCGACCATAAAGTGATAATTGACGTTGAACTTCTTAGCGAGCGCTTGGGTGTGTTTTTCAGGTTGTGGGCTTACAAGAAAAACGCTCACGCCCAATTTTTCCAGCGCCTGATAACTTGCCGCTACTTCTTTAATTTGCGCCATACATAAAGGACACCAATTACCTCGAAAAAATAGTATTAAGGCAGGGTGTTGATCTAAATCAGCTGAGGACCAAGCAACACCTGCTGAGGTTTTTAATTCAAATTTAGGTAGTTTTTTACCTGTCTTTAAGGCGATATTTTCTTTTCGGCCTAAGCGAGAATACCAGAAAATATATAACAACAAACCGCCAATACCCAAGCCAGAACCATAAGCAAACGCGTAAGCTTGCTGTATCGTATTTTGAGATAAAAAGAATGATAGTATTGCGCCAATAAACGCTGTGACAATCAGAGTATTAAGATTAGCGCTAGTGCGCGCAGTGGGTGCAGCAAAAAGCTTCACGAAAAACAATAGCGCAGGCCAAATGCCAATTGCGATGCCCAGCCATAGGCTGTTGATGCCTGAATCAAATAAACCGATCGCGGCATGAATAGACACAAGACTTAATAATGTGATGTATAGAGAAATATAAATTGATTTGATGAGATTGGTCATCGCTTAACGCTCCAGAATTAACATAGCAGTTTGAATACTTGTTTTAAGTTCAGTGCTTGATTTTCCTTCCCGAGCTGCGACACGGAGTCCTTTATTGAAAGTCATAAAGTAGGCCGCTAGCTGGTTAGGAGAAAGTGTGCTTTTAAGTTGACCGGATGATTTAGATCGTTCAAAGAATAATGCTAACGTTTGTTCGACCTTAAATAAGCTATCCGATGCTATTTTGACCAGTTCATCATCATTACCTTGTTGCTCTAGTATGGTATTGACCAGTAAACAGCCATACTCAAGTTTCACAGCAGGTGAGAAAAAGATCATTTGAAATACGTCATTGAGGGCAGCAAGCATCGGTTTATTTGACTGTAAGGTCTGGAAAGGGATTAAGCTTACCTGTTCGAAATCGTTCAAAACTGAGATATATAAATCACGCTTATTACCAAAGGTATTATAAAAACTACTACGACTTAAGCCAGTTTCATGGAGCAAGTCATCCATGGAGCAAAGCCCATAGCCCTTTTGCCAAAATAAATGCATGGCTTTAAAGCGAGCTTTATGTGGATCGAAGGTTTTCTTTCGCATAAATATTTTATAATTGTGGAACGATTGTTCCAGTATTACATTGATGGAATGATTGTTCCAGTGAAATCAAGCAACAGTGCACATTTTGTAGAAGATGCTAGGAGCCTGACCGAGAACTGCGACCGTCACGAGAGAAAGTTAAATTGAGGCAGTTTTTAGGCTAAATTGAGGAGAATAGTTGTTCTATTTAACGAGATTTAGTATAGAAAATGACCAATTTAGCTTTTTCGTAGTAGGTTCGTCAGTTCTCGGTCAGGCTCCTAGGCATTTAGAAATAGAAAAACTGTCTTTAGAAGAGAAGTAATGTGAAGAAAAATAAGTTTGATCGAAGCCAATTCATTATGATTTTTTTTGCTTTTTCTCTTGGTATGGTTCTGTCGAACTTACTAAGCCAGAATAAAGCTGAAGCTATCAAGCCAGTGACTGAAATCCTTTTTACCTATAAAGGTGTCGATAAGACGGTCGCTAACTTGTCGCCCGACAAGCGTGAAAAATTAGAGCAATTAGCATCTAAGCGTTATGAACTATTAGAGTGGGCCGCATTAGAGCAGTATTTACATGATTTCGCCGCGTCAGAAAAGTTAGACATCGTGCAAGCAGGAAATAAGCTATTTAAACTTGAAGAACCCAGTAGCCAAGCAGTAAATGACTTCTTTACCAAGCATGCGGAACATATTAAGAAGCCATTTTTTGAAATTGAAGCAGACATAAAGAAGCAATTGACGATTCAAATGGCACACAGAGCAAAGAGGGATGCGATCTCTAATATGATGGTAAAAGGTGATTTAGTCATACTTCCTAAATATTAAATAGATAAAATATCTGTTTAATATGCGCTTTTGTCTACACTTGAGAATGCAAAAGGTGCAATTAGTAGAAATTGCTTATAGAATTCACTAGACAATAAAATGGAGCAATAAAAGCAATGGGAACAATGTCGTCTTTAGGTCGTATTACTACGATGTCAATTTGTGTATCTCTGTTAGGCGGCTGTGCCACCTCATCACTTTTTCAGTCTTACCCCTCGCAAGCAGAATCTTTTCAACATGCAATCAGTTTAAATAGTCCAGAGCAGGACGTGATTAAACTAGCCGTTCTCGAAGATCTCAACGAAGAAAGAGAAAGTGCCGACGCCATGCTGTATATGATGGAGCGTGGTCGAATTAATCAACTAAATGCTTCATTCGCTGACAGTAAAACAGATTTTGAATTAGTGATCGCCGGTTTTGAAGAGCAAGATTTGGAGTCTACGATTGAAGTGGGTGAGACCCTAGCTCAAGGTGCTTCATTACTGACTAATGATAATGCCATTCCCTATGAGGGCGCTGGTTATGAACGCGTATTTACGCATCATCATCAAGCCTTTAATTACTTAGGTCAGAATGATTTGGGCGGCGCTTCAGTCGAATTTAGAAAAGTAGCGTTAGAACAGCGTATTTTGTTAGAGAAGCATGAAAAAGAAGTCGCAGAAGCTTATGAAGATGCTGAAGAGAATGAAATTGATCTAAATACTTTGTCTTCAGAATTTTCAGGCTTAGACAATGTGGCCGGAAAAGTTAAAAGCTCGTTTCAGAATGCTTATACATTCTACGCATCGGGTGCTTTTTGGGAAACCCAGGGTGATTTGAGCGCTGCTTGGGTTGATTACAAAAAAGCCTTTGAAATTAACTCAAACAATACTTACTTAAAGCAGGATATCGCACGAGTCGCCAAAAAGTTAGGCGAAAAACCTGATCAAAAAGAGCTGAATGAAGCAAAAGCTGGACAAGGTACCGTTGTTGTATTTTTTGAAGATGGCTTTGTACCAGCAAAAAGTGAAATAAAAATTCCAGTACCCACCTTTGATGGTGGCTTTATTTCTTTAGCATTTCCTTACTATGAAACAGATATTTGGCCAGTGAGTGCATCATTAAGAGCGATTGATGATCAGTTCAATGACTTAGGTACTTCTGAAGTAGTTGTTGATGTAAGTGCACTCGCTGTAAAGGATCTCAAAGAACAAATCCCTCAACTGCTGGTACGCCAAGCTTTAAGAGGTTTTGCTAAATATCAGCTACAAAAACAATCTGGAGATCATGGGGGCATGACTGGTCAGCTATTGGCAAGTCTTTACAATGTTATTTCTGAAAGTGCAGATAGAAGAAGCTGGCTAACCTTGCCGCATACAGCACAAGTAATGCGTTTCAATTTAGATGCAGGTAAAAGAGAAGTAAACTTATCGACAGCGTTGACGCAGGTTAAATTAGATTTAGATATCAAAGCAAATAGAACGATATTTGTGCGTGTAGTGAATGCGAATAATCAGCTCATGACGCAAGTGTATACGCTGTAGAAATTTATTCAGTGAATGTAAAAAATCAACAAATAGATATTTTAAAGGGGAATGAAATGCAAAAAATAATTTTAAGAACCGTCATTTTAGTGGGGGCTTTTACAGCGATGCTGGGCTGTGCAGTGAATGAAACCGCTACGGTTGTTGTAAACGAAGACGGTACTGTTACTCAGATGATCGAATCGAATAGTGATTTGTTATCTGCAAATTTAAAGATAGCGGATACTAAAACAGGTTTTGTTGGTGATTTGCTTAAAGCGCAAATAGAACTTAAAAATGATTCAGATGATGCCCTGACTTTTCAATATAAGTTTAAATGGTTAGACAAGAGCGGCTTTGAAGTTGCCATTGACGGTCGTCCATGGCAACCTCTTACTATTACGCCATATGAGACTAAGGTGGTTCAAGGTATCGCACCTAACGCTTCGGTAAACGCATTTAAAATTTTAGTTCAAGATTAATCAATGGTTATTAAGTAACTACATCTAAAGGAAGATAAGAATGAAATTAGTAAAAATTATAGCTGTAATATTTGCAGGGCTGATATTAGCATCTTGTGCGAGCGGGCCTAAAGTTTCTTATGGTGATGCGACCGCTGTTGAGACGACAACAACAGGTTTTGGTTCTACAGATCTGCAATCAATTGCCGCAAAACTAGTGGATGATTTAATTAGTTTTCCACCGATAATTCAAATGACTGCGCAGCGTCGCCCTGTTGTATTTGTAGATAGAATTAAAAACAAAACAACTGAGCATATTGATACTGAATCAATTACTGATACTGTTCAAACAAAATTGCTTCAATCGGGTAAATTCCGTTTTGTAGATATGACGGCAGTTAAAGCAGTTCAAGAGCAAATGCAATTCCAAATGGATAGTGGCATGGTTGACCCAAGTAAAGCTGCTGCGTTTGGTAAGCAAACGGGTGCTGAGTTCATGCTATATGGCAACATGTCTAGTATTGTTAAGCGTAACAGCAGCACAAAAGATGTTTATTATAAGTTCACACTTAAGCTAGTTAATTTAGAGAGTGGCATTATGGAGTGGGCTGGAGAGAAAGAAATCCGTAAAACGGGCGAAAAATCTTTCTTCTAA
>JBLHVH010000169.1:0-7745 GCA_047628385.1 Oleiphilaceae bacterium | reverse complement strand
TCGGAGTTTGCATGCGACATTAATTCAGGGTTAACCTGATAGTCTTTGAAATCATTGACTCGTTTATTTTGCTCGTCTTCTTGTCCCATTGATGACCATACATCCGTGACAATTAAGTCGGCATTCTTAACTGCTGTGGTTGGGTTACGAATTATGTGTGCGCTTTTAGTGTTTGCTTTAAGTAGTGTTTCTGAGGGGTCGTATCCCGAAGGTGATGAGATAACTAATTCAAAATTAAGAAGCTTTGCAGCATTAATGAATGAGTTGCACATGTTGTTTCCATCACCAACCCAAACAACCTTTTTACCTTCAATGGAGCCTCGGTGTTCTTGGTAGGTCTGCATATCAGCTAAGAGTTGGCAAGGGTGAAAGTCATCGGTTAATGCGTTAATTACCGGCACAGAAGAATTTTCTGCAAACAGGGTTAGTTTCTTGTGTTCAAATGTTCTAATTGTAATGGCGTCGACCATTCTAGAGAGTACTTTAGCACTATCTTCAATTGGTTCGCCACGTCCTAGCTGGGTATCTCTTGGGGATAAAAATAATGAAGACCCTCCAAATTGTGCCATACCAGATTCAAATGAAACACGTGTGCGTGTTGATGACTTTTCAAAAATTAAGGCGAGTACTCTGTTTTTAAGTGGCTCGTAGATATTGCCTTGTTTGTGTTCGCTTTTTAGTTTTATTGCGCGTTTGATTATTTGTTGTAGCTCGTGGCTTGATAGGTCATTGAGCGTTAAAAAGTGTCGTAATGCCATGTTTTTCTCTAATATTTGTCTTGCTGGAGTAAGGTTTATTTAGTGATGTAGCAGATTAGCTAGCGCTGGATGTTATTCAGCTCTAGCTTTTCCTCGATCATCTGCTGCATATAAACGAATTATTTGTGTGACGGCATCAATTAGAAACTCACACTCTTCATCGGTCATGTTAAGCGGTGGGAGTAGTCTAATAACTTTGTCAGCGGTAACGTTGAGTAATAAACCTTTTGCTTTAGCGAGAGGTACGAGTTCGGTGCAAGACTCTTCGAGCTCAATACCGATCATAAGGCCTGATCCACGAATGTCCTTAATATAGCTGGCGTTTAAAAGCTCCTCTTTGAATGCTGATATGATTCTTTCGCCTAATATACTTGCTCTTTTACAAAGGTCCTTAGACTCTATTTGTTCGATAGTTGCCAGTGCTGCAGCACAACCTAAGGGATTGCCACCAAATGTTGATCCATGAGAACCCGGTGTTAGTACTTTGCTTGCTTGACCTTGTGCTAGACAGGCGCCAATGGGGTAACCGTTAGCCAAGCCTTTTGCAACGGTTACAACGTCAGGCGTTATACCAAGCTGTTGATAGGCGAAGTAGCTACCAGTTCTGCCGTTACCAGTTTGAACTTCATCTAAAATAAGAAGCCAGTTGTGTTGGTCGCAAATTTCTCTTAATGACTTAAGGTAACTTTTTTTCGCTAAAGTTAAGCCTCCTTCTCCTTGAATAGGCTCAAGCATAACGGCGACAACATTAGGGTTTGACGCTGCGATTTTACTAATTGCTTCAATATCATTAAATGGTGCTCTCGCAAAACCGCTTAAAAGTGGTTCAAAGCCAGCGTGTACTTTTCGGTTGCCGGTGGCGGTTAATGTTGCCATGGTTCTGCCGTGAAAGGATTGTTCCATCACAATGATTGTGGGTGTTTGAATGCCCTTATCATGACCATATTTTCTGGCAATTTTAATTGCCGCTTCGTTTGCTTCGGCGCCTGAATTAGAAAAAAATACGTTATCCATTCCAGATAAGTTACAGAGTTCTTGAGCCAACTTAATTTGAAGGGGGTTGTGGTAAAGGTTTGAGCAATGAACTAGTCGGCCTGCCTGGTCTTTGATGGCTTTTGTGACGGCAGGGTTTGTGTGGCCTAAACCACAAACGGCGATACCGCAGAAGGTATCGAAGTATTTATTTCCATCAGTATCATATAGCCAGACGCCGTCGCCGCTTTCAAATGCAACAGGGAGGCGGCCATAAGTATTCATTAGTGGTTGTTCAATGCTCATTTTGATCTCTTAAAACGCAAAAAGGCAGCCATAGTGCTACCAGTTAAGTGTTTAATGTTAGCGTTAAAATTGGTGTTTATCAAATAGATTATTTACAGCTAGCTGTTAAAGAATTTTAGAAGGGTGTAAAAAATAGTTGACTAATATGGTTGGTTATAAAAAAAACGCGTAAACTAGGGTCTTTAGTAATAAAACTAATAGGTGTTGTGTATATGTCAATAACGGATACGATCAAAGAGCAACTTGAAGGCAATAATATTCTTCTTTATATGAAAGGGTCGCCTCAGGAACCTCAGTGCGGCTTTTCTGCTAAAACTTCACAGGCGCTAATGGCGTGTGAAGAACGCTTTGCTTATATAAATATTTTAGATAATGCTGAGCTTAGAGAAAATTTAAAAGTGTATTCAAACTGGCCAACATTCCCTCAGCTTTATATTAAAGGTGAGTTAGTGGGCGGTTGCGATATAATTTCTGAATTGTATGAGTCGGGGGAGCTAAAGAAAATGGTTTCTGCTGCATCGACGCCAGAAGAAAGCTAAATAAATTTCTCTTAGTTTAGTGTAAAGTCCTATGTGTTGGTTTGAATTTATTTCAGGCTAATGAATAGGGTTTTTTTTGGTTAAAATTTGAGTGTATGTTTTGGTTTAGACATTATTTTGAGTGAAAATATAGCTAGAAGGAGGTGTGAGAAATAGAAATTGGCTCCCCGAGCTGGGCTCGAACCAGCGACAAACGGATTAACAGTCCGTTGCTCTACCAACTGAGCTATCGGGGAATGGTAGAAGTGGTCAGATGACCAAGGCCGCGTATACTAATGAGCAAAGAGGCCTTGGTCAAGTGTTAACTTGCTTATATTAATACTTTTTTTAATCGAACGATGGCTTCTTGCAAAATCTCCATACTCGTCGCAAAACTTAGTCGCATACATCCCGGTGCACCAAAGGCCGATCCAGGTACTAAAGCAACACCAGCATCGCTTAATAAAAACTCGGCCATAGCAATGTCATCTTCGGTGTTGGGGTTCGCGTCAATCGCTGCTTGAAAGTTAGGGAAGGCGTAAAATGTCCCATCACTATTAATACATTCAACGCCTGGTAATTCGTTTAATGCGGCGACAAGATAGTCATGACGCTTTTTAAACTCAGTAACCATCTCCTTAATGCAGGCTTGAGATCCGTTCAGCGCGGCAGCGGCTGCAGCTTGTGAAATAGAGCATGGATTTGAGGTACTTTGTGATTGTATTTTTTTCATTGCAGCAATGACTTTGGTTGGTCCTGCCGCATAGCCTATACGCCAGCCTGTCATTGAGTAAGCTTTTGAGACGCCATTTAAAACAAAGGTGCGATCATATAGGTCGGGACATACGTTCAGTATGTTGCTGAATGGTTCGTCTGTCCATAATATGTGTTCGTACATGTCGTCAGTGGCGATCATTACGTGAGGGTGTTTGCGTAAGACTTCTCCAAGCGAGGTAAGTTCTGCTTTTGTATACGAAACACCTGTTGGGTTTGACGGGCTGTTTAATACAAATAGCCGTGTTTTATTTGTAATCGCTGATTCAAGTTGTTGAGCATTGATTTTAAAACGGCTTGATTGCTCTGTTTCTAAAATGACAGGAATGCCTTCAGAGATTTTAACCATATCAGGGTATGAGACCCAATATGGGGCAGGAATAATGACTTCATCTCCTGGATTTAATAAGGCGAGTGATAAATTGAAAAAACTTTGTTTTCCGCCAGAGGAAACCAGTATTTGATTTGCATCATACTCAAGGTTGTTATCTCGCTTGAATTTTTTCATGATAGCTTGTTTTAATTCGGGTGTGCCGTCAACGGCAGTGTATTTTGTTTTTCCTGCCTCAATTGCTTCAATTGCAGCTTGCTTAATGTGTGAGGGCGTATCGAAGTCTGGCTCGCCTGCACCTAGGCCGATAATGTCTTTGCCTGAAGCTCTTAGTTCATTAGCTTTATTAGTCACGGCTAATGTTGGTGACGGTTTTATAAGCTGTACTCGTTTGGAGAGTTGTGCGTCCAAGTCTATTTCCTCAATCAGGGGTGAATAACTCACCTCAGATGGTGTTTAGGTAGGTTATTTTCATCGTTTAATTTGCTACTGTAGCAAACGGTTAAATAAGCCTTCTACTCAGTTTACCTAGTTAATATAGCTAGATATATTGTTGGTGTTTAATTAAACCGATAAATTTTACCACTTTTTAACAATATTCGGAATAATGATGTCAAAGGAATTTAAAGTAAAGTCTCGATTTGAGCCAGCAGGTGATCAGCCTAAGGCAATAGAAGGCTTAATAGAAGGCTTAAATGATGGCCTGTTGCATCAGACTTTACTTGGTGTAACAGGGTCGGGGAAAACATTTACCGTTGCCAAGGTAATAGAAAGCGTGCAGAGACCCACCATTGTCATGGCGCACAATAAAACATTGGCAGCACAGTTATATGGCGAGTTTAAAGAGTTTTTTCCAAATAATGCGGTTGAGTACTTTGTTTCTTATTATGATTATTATCAACCTGAAGCCTATGTCCCATCATCTAATACCTTTATAGAGAAAGATGCGTCAGTTAATGAACATATTGAGCAAATGCGGCTTTCAGCAACAAAAGCGCTAATGGAACGTTCTGATGTAATTATTGTTGCAACAGTTTCAGCAATTTATGGTTTGGGTGATCCAGAATCTTATTTAAAAATGATGCTCCATCTAGATAGAGGGGATCAGATTGACCAACGTACTATTTTAAAACGTTTATCTGAGATTCAATATACGCGAAATGATGTAGAGCTTCATCGGGCAACTTACCGTGTTCGCGGAGACGTTATTGATGTTTTTCCTGCTGAATCAGAACGCGATGCTGTTCGAATTGAATTGTTTGATGATGAGGTAGAAAACCTTAGCTATTTTGACCCTTTGACGGGAGAAGTTTCTCGTCGTGTGCCTCGAATAACAATTTATCCAAAGTCACACTATGTCACACCAAGGCAAAAGGTGCTTGATGCCGTTGACGGTATTAAAGCAGAGTTAAAGGATCGATTAGAGTATTTGCGTGCACATGATAAATTAGTTGAAGCTCAGCGTTTGGAAGAACGGACGCGTTACGATACCGAAATGATGACGGAGCTTGGATATTGTAATGGCATAGAAAATTACTCTAGATATTTGTCGGGTAGGGAAGTTGGCGCTCCACCACCTACTCTATTTGACTATTTCCCTAAAAATGCATTGATGATTATTGATGAATCACATGTCTCTATTCCACAAATAGGGGCGATGTATAAAGGTGACCGTTCAAGGAAGGAAACGTTGGTTGAATATGGTTTTAGAATGCCTTCGGCGTTAGATAACCGCCCAATGAAATTTGAAGAGTGGGAGCGAATTTCACCTCAGTCCATTTTTGTATCGGCTACACCTTCGCATTATGAGGCAGACCATGCTGAGAAAATAGTTGAGCAAGTTGTGCGACCTACTGGATTACTTGATCCTGAGATCGAGGTACGACCCGCATCAACTCAGGTTGATAACTTGCTTTCAGAGATACATTTAAGTGTTGCGAAAGGTGAGCGCGTTCTGGTCACCACGTTAACAAAAAGGATGTCAGAAGACTTAACTGACTTTCTTATGGAACATGGTGTGCAGGTTCGATATTTGCATTCTGATATTCCAACTGTCGAACGTGTTGAAATAATTCGTGACCTGAGACGAGGTGAATTTGATGTATTGGTCGGTATAAATTTGCTAAGGGAGGGTTTGGATATGCCCGAAGTAGCTTTAGTGGCAATATTAGATGCAGATAAAGAAGGCTTCTTGCGTTCAGAGCGGGCGCTTATTCAGACGATTGGTCGCGCTGCACGTAATTTGAATGGCCGTGCTATTTTATATGCTGATCGCATTACCGGATCAATGCAAAAAGCGATGGACGAAACAAAGCGTCGGAGAATAGCTCAAATTGCTCATAATGAAAAAAATGGTATTAAGCCTCAAGGTTTATCAAAAGGTGTGGTTGATATAATGGAAGGTGCTGTCTTAATGCCAACTAAGCGTAGTCAGAAAATGAGTAAGGTGGCCGAGCAAGCAGGTGCTTATGATTTGGCTTTAGCCTCTCGCACGCCTAAGGAGCTTAGTTTAGATATGAAACGCTTGGAGGATGAGATGTATCAGGCGGCTAAAGATCTACAGTTTGAAAAAGCAGCGAGTATTCGGGATCAAATTACAGAGATTAAAGAACGTTTAATTTACTAAATTAAGTCATATATTTAGGGTGTGTGGCAATTAATTGACAAATTTATTCACATTTTAGAAATGTGATGTGATGTCAACGGAAAAAATGACAATATTTTCATAAAACTACTTTATTTATGTAAGTTATTGAAATATATAGATTAAATGATTGGTTAAAAAGTGATCAATCTGTCTGAATCCTCGTTCTAGAAAGGGGTTTCAAGGTGTATTAAAAGGTTTTCAACAAAGTTATCCACAGATTTAGTGGATAAATGTATAAAATGAAATATTAAATAAATCGAAATTCGGTCTTTATAAAAGTCAATGGCTTAATATGATAAAAATGAAACTATTTTTGTTATATTTGTCTTAGTTTAACTTGATTTGTCAGTTTATAATGCTCTTGAATTTTAGGCGCTTGTTTTGCCTCAGCTTCTTTTTTTATTATGTACAATGTTTTGGTTACAGAAAAATGTATTTACATTTATGTAAAGGCATTTCTAAAATTTATTTTAACGGACTCCCTATGCCATATTCACTTTTACGTTCACTCTTATTTCAATTGTCGCCGGAGGTTTCTCATGAGCTTTCTTTAGAGTGGATGAGTGCGGCGCATCGGTTAAAAATTCTGAAGCCTTTTATTCCTAAAATCGAATCGTCACCTGTTGAGGTGATGGGAATTACATTCCCTAATCCTGTTGGCTTAGCGGCAGGGTTAGATAAAAATGCAGATTATATTGACGCATTAGGTGCATTGGGGTTTGGCTTTTTAGAGCTTGGAACTGTTACGCCTAAGCCGCAGCCTGGGAACCCTAAGCCGCGGTTATTTCGTCTAAAAGATCAACAAGCGATCATTAATAGGATGGGCTTTAATAATAAAGGTATTGATCATTTAGTGGGTCAAGTGAAAAAAACCCATTTTCAAGGGCCTATTGGCATTAATATTGGTAAAAACTTAAATACGCCAGTAGAGGATGCAATATCAGATTACCTGACAGGGTTGAGGGAGGCTTATGCGCATGCTTCTTACATCGCGGTCAATGTATCATCACCCAATACGCCTGGTTTACGAAGTTTGCAACATGGTGACGCCTTAAATGAGCTGCTTGATGCAATCAAAGAAGAGCAACAGTCGTTAAGTGAGCAGTATGGACGATATGTTCCGATCGCAGTCAAAATAGCACCTGATATGGATGAGGAAGAAATAGCTCAAATGGCTAGCGCACTTAAGTCTAGGCAGTTTGACGGCGTAATTGCCGGTAATACTACTTTGGCCCGAGATCGGGTCAAAGGCGCATCTTTTGCAGATGAAGCTGGTGGCTTAAGTGGCGCACCCTTAACGGAAAAATCAACGCATGTGATCCGACTTTTAAAATCGGAGTTGTCAGATAGTATTCCTATTATCGGTGTTGGCGGTATTATGTCAGGTGAAATGGCTTTAGATAAAATTCGGGCAGGGGCAAGTTTAGTTCAGCTATACA
>JBLHVH010000168.1:0-7833 GCA_047628385.1 Oleiphilaceae bacterium | reverse complement strand
AATACCATCACCTTTACGAATATGCTGTTCCAAGGAAAGCTACCCGGCTTCATGGGATTTGATTCCAAGAAAGTTTCACTTATGGGTGGGCGAGCAACGCCACATTAGAGTCAGATTTATCAAAGTGGAGGGCGGAAAACAAGCTTTTCACTTTCTGTTAGGTTGATTGCAGACATGAATGAGCGTGTATTAAACACATGCTTAGCGGGAGGGCCTTCGGATAACCGTTTTTCTCGTTGGTATAAATCTGGTTTTACAAAAGTGGATAAAGGGTGAATATAAAATTTTAAAAAGTTAGCCTCAAAGCTTTGAGTGAATAGAGGCGTTGTCATACGCGGCTCTTTTCACACAATTGCTTTGATTGTTCAAGGTGTAACGCTATTCAACAATAAGAATATTACCAGTTCGGGTTAATCTTGTTCAATTTGTAAAAGATCAATAGCCAAAGCCTCAGCGACTTTGATGCCATCAATGGCGGCTGAAAGTATACCTCCAGCATATCCCGCGCCTTCTCCTGCAGGGTATAATCCTTGGGTGTTAATGCTTGCAAAATCTTTTCCGCGCTTAATGCATATAGGAGAAGATGTTCGCGTTTCAACGCCAGTTAGCATGGCGTCATCCATAGCAAAACCCTTAATCTTTTTGTTAAATTCAGGGATTGCTTCTCGAATTGCGCGTACAGCAAAGTCTGGTAAGGCCTTGGATAAATCACCCAGTTTAATACCTGGTTGATATGAAGGCTTTACACTGGCTTGATAAATTGACGGTTCGTTACGTAAAAAGTCACCCACTAATTGTGCTGGAGCGCTGTAATTACTACCGCCTAGCTCATACGCGCGCTTTTCAAGTTTTCGCTGTAAATCAATACCGGCAAGTATATGGTCTGGGAAATCTTTATCAGGCTCAATTCCCACTACAATTGCGGCATTCGCATTACGTTCGTTTCGAGAATACTGAGACATACCGTTCGTTACCACCGTGCCTTCTTCAGAGGAGGCGGCGACTACTGTACCGCCGGGGCACATACAAAAACTATAAACACTGCGTCCATCTTTACAGTGGTGCACTAACTTGTAGTCTGCGGCGCCAAGTATCGGGTTACCTGCTTCAGCGCCAAAACGTGCCGCATCGATTACTGATTGGGGGTGTTCAATTCGAAACCCAATTGAAAACGGCTTTGGTTCAATATAAACCTCCTGATCAAGTAACATCTGAAAGCTATCTCGCGCACTATGTCCAATCGCTAAAATAATGTGCCGGCTTTGAATTGTCTCGCCAGTACCGAGCGTTATGCCAGTGATTTGACCCAGTTTCTCTGATAAATTTTCTGACGTGCTATCTGAATGCGCTGCGCGATGAATGACTTCAACTTTCTGGTTAAACCTAACTTCACCCCCTAAACGAATGATTTCAGCGCGCATATTTTCGACCATCTTTACTAATTTAAAGGTGCCTATGTGTGGTTTACTAATAAAAAGAATTTCTTCAGGTGCACCGGCTGTAATAAATTCATTAAGTACTTTTCGTCCAAGATGACGTTTGTCTTTGACTTGACTCCATAATTTACCATCAGAGAATGTACCCGCTCCACCTTCGCCGAATTGAACATTAGACTCTGTATTAAGTTTACCTTTGCGCCAAAAACCCCAAGTGTCTTTTGTTCGCTGCCTAACATCTTGCCCGCGCTCTAAAACGATTGGTTTTAAACCCATTTGTGCCAATATTAAAGCGGCCAATATTCCGCAAGGGCCAAAACCTACAACGATAGGGCGCTGTTGGTCTGCTTTGGGGAAGCTAGTGTCGGCTTGCGCTACAAAGTTATAGCGAGTGTCGGGGCTGGGTCGAACAGCGTTATTTTTTGTGAAGGCTGTTAGAACGCGTATTTCTACATCTTTCGTTAAATTTACATCTATCTGGTAGATGAGTAAAATGCTCGCTTTTTTACGCGCATCATAGCTGCGTTTAAAAATACTAAAGTTTATTAATTCGTCCGCAGTAATCGCTAATTTTTCGATAATTGCTACGCGAAGTTCATCATCTTTATGATGTAAAGGGAGTTTGAGTTCGTTAATTCTTAGCATGTAAATTGGCTTTTTAAATGTATTCAAGAGGTCTGGCGGATTTTAGCACTTTTGAGTGAGACGCGCAGCGCTTAGGTTCTGCATAGAGCAAATGATTTACTGAGCTAGCTTGATTAAGCCATTTTCCATATCTGATTGTGCAATCGTTAGTTCATCAGATTGCGGTTGTGTCATCCAATTTAAGACATCGTAATATCGGCGAATATTTTGAACATAAATAACAGGTTCATTGCCGCGCGCATAACCATAACGGGTTTGCTTATAGTATTTCTTTTTTTGTAGCAGTGGTAAAAAATCTTTTACATCTAGCCATTTGTCAGGGTCTTTACCACCCTTTTCAGTCAATATGCGGGCGTCTTCTAAATGGCCATAACCTACATTATAGGATGCTAACGCAAACCAAGTTCTATCGGGTTCTGTAATGCGTTCAGCAATACGGCCTTTAATTTTAGCGAAATAACGAATGCCACCATTAATGCTCGCTATTGGATCTAGTCTGTTTTTAATGCCCATTTCCTTTGCGGTCACTCGAGTCAGCATCATTAGGCCGCGCACACCTGTAGGGGAGGTCGCAGTTGCCCGCCAATGAGATTCTTGATAACCCATTGAGGCCATAAGTTTCCAATCTAAACCATTTTGTTCAGCCGTTTCTTTGAAATATTCATCATATTTTGGCAGGCGACTATTAATATGTTTAATAAAGGTTCTTGCACCTACATAGTTTAATTGCTCTAAATGGCCAAAATATCGTTCTTTAAGATTTAATAAGGTGCCGTCTTCCTCAATGCGTTCGAAAAACAAATTTGCGCGTCCAATTAACGTTTGATCAGTAGATTTAGGAAAATACCATGCGACCTTTTGTACATCGCCAATGTTAAATGCGAATTTAACGCGAGGGTAGTATGCTTGGTGAATCTCAAGTTCAGCAGAGGTGATAAGGGCGTAATCAATTTCTTTATCTTGTACCATCTTCATTAGATCTATGGTTTCAACATCTAAGGCACTCCATTGTAATTCTGGCGTTTTTAATTGTAGGGTGCTTAGCTCGTCCGTATGATAACTATCACTCACCACAGCAATCTGTTTGCCTATAATATCTTTAATGCTTCTAGGGCGAGTGCTGCCATATCGATAAACAACCACAGGAGTCGCCTCCATATAAGGGAGGGAATACTGGTATCGGTTGGCGCGATCAAGGCTCGCTATCATGCCAGCCGCCGCAATGTTGGTATATTCGTTATCGAGTGCAGACAATATTTGTGTACGGGTAGAGGCGACTTTTAATTCTAATTTTAACCCTAACTCGTCAGCAAAAAGTTTAGCTAGATCGTACTCAAAACCCATAGGGCCTTCACGCCCTTCGTAATAAACAGCGGGTGCATTACGTGTGATGACATGTAATGTTTTATGTTTTGCTATTTTTTCGAACGTACTAGGTTTTTCGCAGGCACTCAAAAATACGCTTAATATTAGCGCAAAAGAAAAACGTATATATTTAACGTCTAATCGTTTTTGTAACTGTTGAATCAAATAAATACCTTTTATTTTAGGTCTACTATTCTTCTGTATAATGTATTTGAAAACATGTGCTTATGGTTTCAGTTAGCTTTCAGATAGTCAACTAAGACAGCTTTAATTTATGTATCAATATGTGAGTTGGTGATGTAGTTAATGATGTAGTTAGTATCAAGTGCACGATTCCTATTAACAGCGGGAATACTTTCACGTAGAATACGCGCTCGTCAATTTCTTAAATGACCCTTCACGAGGTAATTCCTGATTATGTTGGAACTACGAGGCGCGCCTGCTCTTTCTTCATTTCGCAGTGAAAAACTGTTAGAGACAATAAAGAAAGATATTCCTGCAATTCAGTCTGTTTATGCAGAGTTTATGCATTTTATTGATATTTCAGAAGATTTAACAACGTCTGAACTGAACACGCTAAACAAATTGCTAACGTATGGACCGAGCACTAAGTCGGAATCATCTGAAGGTGTGTTATTTCTTGTGATACCTCGACCGGGTACCATTTCACCTTGGTCAAGTAAAGCCACTGATATTGCACATGGTTGTGGTTTAAATAAGTTAAACCGAATAGAGCGCGGTATTGCCTACTATGTAAGACTTGAAGGCAAACTAACAATGGAGCAAAGAGCCCAGTTATCCGCTATTTTTTATGATCGGATGACAGAAGCTGTTTTTCATGAAATGGCCGGCGCCCAATTGCTCTTTACGCATGCTGAACCACGTCCGTTATCAACCGTTGATGTTTTATCCTATGGTGTAGATGCTTTAGAAGAAGCCAATAAACGTATCGGTTTAGCCTTAGCCGCTGATGAAATAGAATATTTAGCTAAAGAGTTTTGTAAATTAGAGCGAAATCCTACGGATGTAGAGCTCATGATGTTTGCTCAAGCAAACTCGGAGCATTGTCGCCATAAAATATTTAATGCTTCATGGGATATTGATGGTGAAGCACAGAAAAAGTCATTGTTTTCAATGATTAGAAATACCAATGAGTTAAATCCTGAAGGTGTTTTGTCGGCTTATGTTGATAATGCTGCGGTGATTGAGGGCTCAACGGGTAAACGTTTTTATCCTAACCCCGAAACAGGTGAATATGAAGGTCATGAAGAACCTATTCATATTCTAATGAAGGTTGAAACTCATAATCACCCCACAGCGATTTCACCTTTTTCAGGAGCTGCAACAGGCTCTGGTGGCGAAATACGTGATGAAGGTGCAACCGGAGAAGGTTCAAAGCCTAAAGCAGGTTTAACAGGTTTTACCGTTTCAAATTTAAGAATTCCTGGTTTTGAACAATCTTGGGAAAGTGACTTCGGCAAGCCTGAGAGAATGACTTCGGCGTTAAATATTATGTTAGAAGGCCCTTTGGGTGGTGCTGCCTTTAATAATGAGTTTGGACGTCCAAATTTATGTGGTTACTTCAGAACGTTTGAAGAAAAAGTCGCGGGGCCTAACGGTCCAGAAATAAAAGGCTACCATAAGCCGATTATGATCGCTGGTGGCATGGGAAATATTAAAGCAGACCATGTTCTAAAGAATGAAATTCAAGTTGGGGCTAAATTAATCGTATTAGGCGGACCTGCCATGTTGATTGGGCTAGGCGGAAGTGCCGCATCATCAATGGATTCAGGCTCGAGTCATGCAGATTTAGACTTTGCCTCGGTACAGCGTGAAAACCCTGAAATGGAAAGACGTTGCCAAGAAGTGATCGATCGCTGCTGGCAGTTAGATGATAAAAACCCGATTGCCTTTATACATGATGTCGGTGCAGGTGGTTTATCGAATGCATTCCCAGAGCTAGTAAAAGACGGTGGTCGCGGTGGTCGCTTCGATTTAAGAAAAGTACCTAATGATGAACCGGGTATGGCACCACATGAAATTTGGTGTAACGAGTCTCAAGAGCGCTATGTTATCGCGGTTATGCCAGAGGATTTAGTTCGCTTTGAAGCAATTTGTGAACGAGAACGTTGTCCGTACTCTGTTGTTGGAGAAGCGTTAGCGGAAGAAGAGATTCAAGTTGAAGATTCACATTTTGACAATAAACCTGTCGATTTACCGATGTCTGTTTTGTTTGGTAAACCACCAAAAATGCACAGATCGGTTGAAAGTGAATCATTTACTAAGCAGATGTTTGAGTCTAGTAATGTCGATATAAAAGAAGCGGCTGAAAAAATTCTTAAACTACCCAGTGTCGCGAGCAAAAATTTTCTGATCACCATTGGTGACCGATCTATTACGGGTATGGTAACAAGAGATCAGATGGTCGGGCCTTGGCAGATACCTGTTGCCGATGTTGCCGTCACGTCAGTTGATTTTGAAGGTTATCTAGGTGAAGCGATGGCAATGGGTGAGCGCACGCCTATTGCCAATATTGATGCGCCTGCATCAGGAAGAATGGCTGTTGGTGAAGCTGTTACAAACATGGCAGCCGCATCAATTGGTAAAATTTCAGACATTCGACTCTCAGCAAACTGGATGGTAGCAGCAGGACACCCAGGTGAAGATGATAATCTTTATAAAACCGTCCAAGCTATTGGTATGGAGATGTGTCCTGCATTAGGTATTTCGATTCCTGTCGGCAAAGATTCAATGTCGATGAAAACTACTTGGAAAGAAGGGCGTGATACACAAACAGTCACATCTCCTCTATCAGTTGTAATTACAGGTTTTGCGCCTGTCGTTGACGTAAGAAAAACACTGACACCTCAGCTTCAAACAGACCAAGGTAAAACCGATTTGATCCTGATTGACCTTGCCAATGGTCAAAACCGCTTAGGTGGCTCAGCTTTAGCGCAAGTTTATAAACAGGCGGGTGCTGTGGCGCCAGACGTTGATGATACAGAAGACTTAAAAGCATTTTTTGCAGTGATCCAAGGTTTAAACGCTGACAATATGCTCTTAGCCTATCATGACCGTTCAGATGGCGGTGTGTTTACTACCTTGGTTGAAATGTCTTTCGCAGGGCATGTCGGAATTGATGTAAGGCTAGATTTACTCGCAGAAGATAAAACGCATTTTGCACGCGAGTTATTTAATGAAGAACTTGGTGCTGTCATTCAGGTAAAACAGGAAGACACTGAAGCCGTGCTTCAGCAATTTACCGGCGCAGGTTTAGGTGAACATACCTTAGTGCTTGGTAGCTTGAATGATGATGACCATATTCGCTTTACCTTTGATGAAGTGTCAGTAATTGAAGAAAAACGAACTTACTATCAACAAATGTGGGCTGAAACGAGTTATCGTATGCAGTCACTAAGAGATAACGCAGAGTGCGCGCAAGAAGAATTCGATAGTATTCTCGATGATTCAGATCCAGGTTTGAATGTACACTTAAGTTTTAACCAAAATGAAAATATTGTTGCACCTTATATTAATGTCGGTGCTAAACCAAAGATCGCTGTATTGAGAGAGCAAGGCGTGAATGGTCAGATCGAAATGGCTGCTGCATTTACTCGCGCAGGGTTCTCTGCGGTTGATGTTCACATGAGCGACCTAATGGCGGGTCGACATAAGCTTAACGAATTTAATGCTTTAGTTGCGTGTGGTGGGTTCTCGTATGGTGATGTTCTTGGTGCTGGTGAGGGGTGGGCAAAATCTATTTTGTTTAACGAGCAAGTCAGAAATCAATTCGCCGAGTTTTTTACGAATGAAGATACGCTTGCGTTAGGCGTGTGTAATGGTTGCCAAATGATGTCGAACTTGCGTTCACTTATTCCTGGCACTGAAAATTGGCCTCATTTCGTACGTAATCGTTCAGACCAGTTTGAAGCACGTGTATCTATGGTAGAAGTGCAGTCATCTCCCTCAATGTTTTTAAGTGGTATGGCAGGCTCTCGTATACCGGTTGCTGTTGCTCACGGTGAAGGCCGTGCAGAATTTGGTAGCAAAGAGAAATTAGCGGCTTTACAAAAGAATAATCAGTTAGCACTAAGATATGTTAATAATCAGGGGCAGGTGGCAACACAATACCCAGCCAATCCAAACGGTTCCCCAGAAGGTGTATCGGGTGTCTGTTCTGATTCTGGTCGTGTAACGATTATGATGCCTCATCCAGAGCGCGTATATCGAACGGTTCAGAATTCATGGCATCCAAGCGATTGGAATGAAGATGCACCTTGGTTAAGGTTGTTTAGGAATGCAAGAAAGCATTTTAATTAAGGTTTCGAACTGACCGATTATAATAATCGGTTTCAAACTCTAAAAAAACGCTTTAAAACTTAGTTTT
>JBLHVH010000167.1:0-7838 GCA_047628385.1 Oleiphilaceae bacterium | reverse complement strand
CGCTAGCGGATGATCTACCACTCAGACAAGATGAAGACGTGCTCGACACTTGGTTTTCATCCGCTTTATGGACCTTTGGCACATTAGGCTGGCCTGAAAAAACGGAGCGACTCAAAACCTTTCATCCTACCGATGTTTTGGTAACCGGTTTTGATATTATTTTCTTCTGGGTTGCCCGCATGATCATGATGACCATGCACTTCAATAAAGATGAAAATGGCAAAGCCCAAGTCCCCTTCAAACATGTTTATGTTACAGGTTTAATTCGTGACGAAAACGGCGACAAGATGTCTAAGTCGAAAGGCAATGTACTCGACCCTCTCGACATGATCGACGGCATCGACCTTGAAAGCTTAGTAGAGAAACGTACGGGCAATATGATGCAGCCTCAGCAAGCTGAAAAAATAGGCAAGCGTACTCGTAAAACCTTTGCTGATGGCATTCAAGCACACGGTACCGACGCACTACGCTTTACGCTCTTTTCGCTGGCCTCGACAGGACGCGACATTAACTGGGACATGAAACGCTTAGAAGGCTACCGTAATTTTTGTAATAAAATATGGAATGCGGCACGCTATGTATTGATTAATACTGAAGACCAAGATTGCGGCCAGAATAGCAATCAGAATAACGACAATATTGAGCTTTCGATTGCTGACAAATGGATCATCTCTCGCCTGCAAGAATCCGAAGCCAGTATTGAAAAGTCGATTAATGAATTCCGTCTTGATTTAGCTTCTTCAACTTTGTATGAGTTCATCAAAAATGAATATTGTGATTGGTACTTAGAACTATCTAAACCAATTCTAACAGACGAAAACAGCAGCGAGGACCTTAAACGCGGCACGCGTAAAACATTGGTTCGCGTGCTCGAAGCTATTTTACGTTTAGCGCACCCTTTCATTCCTTATATTACCGAAGAAATTTGGCAACGTATCGCCCCACTTGCTGGTATGTCAGGCGACACTATTATGACGCAAGCGTATCCTGAGTCAGACGCATCTAAAATAGACACAAAAGCGCTAGGTGATGTCGAGTGGCTGAAAGGCGTTATTGTTGGCATTCGAAATATTCGTGGTGAAATGAATATCCCTCCTGGGAAAGAAATCCCGCTATTACTGAAAAATGGCACGAATGAAGATCAACGCCGTTATTCAGAAAACGAAGGCTTTGTAAAATCACTGGCTAAGCTTGAGTCGATCGTATGGTTAGGCCAAGAAGAAGCCCCTATGAGCGCGACGCAATTGGTCGGTTCAATGGAAGTACTTGTGCCGATGGCAGGCTTAATTGACACCCAAGCAGAAATGGCAAGACTAACCAAAGCCATTGATAAGGCCAGCAAAGAAATACAACGTTTTGAGGGTAAATTGAATAACGAAAAATTCGTCAGCAATGCACCCCCAGAATTAGTTGAAAAAGAACAAGCTAAACTAAGTGATGCTAAAAATAGTCACTCAAAGTTAGCTGAACAATTAGTAAAAATCAAAAATATGTAAACATGATACATATTCTTGGTGCAGGTTCGATGGGGTGCCTTTGGGCAGCTCATTTGAGCCATTCAAATACAGTGTGCTTTGTCTCCCGCAAACCAGCCACTAATTCAAGCAAACAGTTCATCTTGCATAAACCTTATAAGCGAGACGCCTCATGCTACCAAATACCCTCATTAACTATTAAAGAAATTATTCAAGAGACCATTCACCCAACTACAGATCAAGACAGCCTAAGTTCTATTGATACACTGCTTGTTTGCACTAAAAGTTATGATGCATTATCTGCATTAACCGAACTTAAACCTAAGTTAACAGTACATACCAATATTATTTTATTTCAAAATGGACTAGGCAGTCAGTACGATATCATCAACGCTTTTCCTGACAACCCCATTTTTGCAGCAGTCAGCACCGAAGGGGCTAATAGAAAGTCTGAGACAGAAATTATTCATGCAGGTGTTGGCGAAACAAAACTAGGCCTCTTAACAACCTCAAAGCCAAACTTGTTAGATGCGTGTTTTCAAACACTCGCTACTTCTGGACTGATCGTCCATAAACACCCAGATATTTGGCAAGCCCTTTGGTCAAAACTCATCATCAACTGTGCCATCAACCCTTTTACCGCATTACTAGACTTACCTAATGGCCAAATTCAACATCATGACTATTTCAAGAAACATTGGCCAACACTCAAAAAAGAGCTATCCCAGCTATTAAGTATTGCTAACTACCCAATGAAGGAAGCAGACATAGAGCAACTGGTTTTTGACGTCATGGACAAAACACAAGATAATATTTCATCCATGCTACAGGACATTCGTAACCAAAAACCAACAGAAATAGATCATATCAATGGTTTTGCTTATCGCTATTTAAAACAGCACTTACAAGCACATCAAATAAATAAACTACTTTGGGAGTCGGTCAATGCATTTAGGAATTGACTTAGGCGGTACTAAAATCGAAGTCATCGCCATGGACAGCAACTCAAAAACGCTGCTCCGCGAGCGCAGCATTACCCCACAAGGCGATTATCAAAAGACACTTGATGCGATTTGTCAGAAAGTTAAAGATAGCGAAAAAAAACTCCAACAAACAGGCACATTAGGTATTGGCATACCCGGTAGCATTTCAACAGAAACAGGTTTGATCAAAAATGCTAACTCTACCTGTTTGATCGGCAAACCCTTTAAAGAAGACTTAAGCAAGCGCTTACATCGACCCGTTTCAGTTGCAAATGATGCCGACTGTTTTACGCTGTCTGAAGCTTGTGATGGCGCTGGCGCTGCCTACAACAATGTATTTGGCATTATATTAGGTACAGGCGTCGGTGGTGGCATCTCAATAAACAAAACCATTCTAAATGGCCCCAATGCCATTACCGGCGAATGGGGACATAACCCGCTGCCATGGTTATCAAAGCAAGATTATGCCACTCGCTGTTATTGCGGAAAGCAGTCATGTATTGAAACGTTTTTATCTGGCCCAGGCATCAGCAAGCAATTTGAAAAACTTAGTTTAATTAACTCTGGCAAAGCCTTAACATTCAAATCTGAAGAAATTTTTCAGCTAAGCCAATCAGGCCATTTATTAGCATTAAAGTGTGTTGACCGTTACATCGATCAACTTGCACGCTCACTTGCCAGTGTCATTAATCTTTTAGACCCCGATGTCATTGTTTTTGGTGGCGGTCTGTCTAACATTGATAGCCTTTACTCCAAGGTACATTTAAAACTTCAGAACTATATATTCTCAGACTCCGTCAACACCAAACTTGTGAAAGCCCAGCATGGTGATTCTAGTGGTGTTAGGGGCGCAGCATGGCTAGGTAAGTCTCAACTTTTAGAATCATCTATCACTACAGGTAAACATATTCAATGAATGCTATTTATTTGGCTCTAGACGCGTTATTCACGCGCTACTTAAACATGGTAAAAGAAGAGACTAACGACCTTCCCAGTGTAAATTTCGAGCCACCCTGGCCATCACCTTGTAATGTAACAAATGATGAACACCTTGAATGTGAAAAAAATGATGAAGACCAAAGCGATTTAAGTTATTGGAAACCGACTAGTCGAATAAACCTTGATATTTTTGACGAATTAGAAAAAGCGCTAGAACTCAGCTTTCGTGATGACTTCAAGCAATTCTATGGCAGCTTCTGGTCAAATGGTATTTGTGTTGAACGTGAAGACATTAACTTCAGCCTAATTCAAATTTGGAACGAAGAAGACCAAGAAAAACTCAAAGAAAATATACTTGGGCACGCCTTTGCTAAACTTAAATCTAAGCAGCCACTCACCTACTTTATTGGCTGTACTTTTGGCGACGATGTCATTTGCATTGATCATGAATCGGGTGAAATAATACTAGAAAAACCTGGGCGTAAAACGCATAAAGTATTAGCCCCATCCCTAGAGGTCTTTCTACTATCACTTAGCCCTACGCTAGATGAATATAACGGCTAGCTAACCATTCAGAGCAGTTAAATAACGAGGCCAGTCAAAACTAGCGCCGGGGTCCGTTTTTCTTCCTGGTGCGATATCTGAATGTCCTTTAATGCGCGATGTGATTATGTCAGGAAACTTCGCTTGAATCTGCTGAGTTATAGCAACCAACCCTAAGTATTGTGCCTCGGAATAAAGCGAAGAATCTGTACCTTCTAACTCTACCCCTATTGAAAAATCATTACAGTTTTCCTCACCACAAAATGATGAAGCGCCCGCATGCCAAGCACGATCATTACACGAAACAAACTGCACTAACTCACCGTCTTGCTTAATCAAAAAATGAGCAGAAACCTCTAGTCCTTGTATCGTTTTAAAATAGGGATGTTTATCCCAAGACAAGTCATTTTGAAAGAACTGTTCAATATAAGGCGTACCAAATTGACCCGGAGGCAGGCTAATATTATGAATGACCAATAGGTTAACTTTTGACGCTTCAGGCCTAGCATTATAATTTGGCGAAGGCATCTGCTTCGCGCCATTTAACCAGCCGTCTTGCCAATCGCTTAGACGAACATTGATTGATGTCATTACTTGATCCAAACCAAAAGAAAGAATACGTATTTAACGAATAAACAAGAGAACATACAAGGTAATTTTTAGGTTAAGCAAGAGCAGATACTCTTTATCCTAGGTACAATTAAGCAGAACAAATCATAGATGTCATGTATACCATATATTGCGGGGGGTTTAAATCTACCAGAACAAGCAGATATAACAAACGCCAGGAAGGCAGTTTGCATCGTTGCAAAACAATTCCTGTTGCATATCATCGATCCTTGATGATTGCCTTCCTGGCTAACACTTAATCCTTAAGTGATAGCTTGATAATAAATTAAAGAATTAGGCAATGCACACTAATTTTTGATTCATGAAGAGTTAAACACAAGATCCAGGAAAATTCACCACCGAGAAGACCATTAACCACATTACACTAAAACTCTAGTGCTTATTTGCTATCAATGAATGAAGTGGTTCCCAATATTACGTTTAATAAACATTAAAATGCGTATACACTGATGTCATGCCGCTGTTTTATTCAGCCGACATTCATTGTTTTATACCACTATTTCTACTCACCATATATTTTTAGTCAATTCTCGGTGTAGCGAAGCGCCTCATCTTTTCTCGATGGTGGAATCATTTAGTGTTTATTAATAAATGAGCTTTTCCATTATTGCTAACTTCTCTTGCACTAGTGCGATATTCGCTTTGCTTTCTAGATTGAGCCGAATTAAAGGCTCGGTATTCGAGCTACGAATATTAAAACGCCACGCCTGAAACACCATATCTAAACCATCAATATCACCAAGTTCATACGATTCACCCCAGTCATAAGCGCTGATTCTCTCAAAAACGGCGTCAGCATCATCAACTTTAAAGTTTATTTCACCCGAGCTTGGAAATTTTGCAATACGGTCTTTTACCAATGATGATAAAGTTTGATTTTTAACACACAAGAGTTCAGCCACTAATAACCAAGGAATCATGCCGCTATCACAGTAAAAAAAGTCACGAAAATAATGATGTGCACTCATTTCGCCACCATATACCGCATCTTCTTTTCTCATGCGTTCTTTTATAAATGCATGACCCGTTTTCGACATGACCGCTTGGCCTTGATTAGCGTCAATAATATCAACGGTATTCCAATAAACCCTCGGGTCAAAGATTATTTTTGCACCGGTATTTTTTTGTAAGAATGCTTCAGCCAGCAAACCTACAATATAATAACCTTCAACAAATACGCCTTTTTCATCAAATAAGAAACATCGATCAAAGTCACCATCCCAAGCAATTCCCATATCTGCACCATGTTTCAGTACAGCATCTGCAGTATGAGCACGATTTTCTATGAGTAAGGGGTTTGGAATACCATTTGGAAAGGTCGGATCAGGCTCATGGTGCACTTTAATAAACTCAATCGGAATACCATATGCTTTGAACTGTATTTCCAGCTCATCGATTACATGGCCTGCAGCACCATTTCCAGAATTAACCACTAATTTTAATGGTTTGATCTGTTTGGGGTTAATATACGTTAGCAGGTGCTGTACATAATCTGCCAATATCGAGACTTCGGTATAACTCCCACGCTTAGCCGAGTCAACGTCAGACCAATTTTCTGCTTCTGCCGCCGCTTTAATATCAAACAAGCCGGTATCGCCTGAAATAGGTCTACTGCCCTCGCGTACCAGCTTCATACCGTTGTAATCAATAGGGTTATGCGAAGCCGTCACTTCGATACCGCCATCCGTCCCTAAATGAGAGGTCGCAAAGTAAATTTCTTCCGTACCTACCATACCAATATCAAGTACATCAACACCTGCGTCTCTAAGGCCTTTAGCCGCAGCCAACTTAAGCGACTCACTGGTTTCACGCGCATCACCACCCACAACAATTACCTTGGGCTTTAAGGTTTCACCAAAAGCGCGGGCGATGTTATAGACAATCGTTTCGTTAAGCTGAGTACCGAGCTGCCCTCTTATATCATAGGCTTTAAAACAGGTTAGTTCTTTTGACATTTTTTTCCTTCGCTGCGTAGCCGTTTAGCTTAAAAATTGGTATCGGTGATAGCTCTAAATTATTAAATAAAAAAGAGTGAAGTAAGATCAACTGCATCTAAACTTACTACCAACTCTCTAATTACAGAACAGCACTAAAACATCGCTAGCGTTATAATTAGTGCTACTTTTTATTAATCACTACCAAATAAATCACGGGTATATACTTTTTCAGAAACATCTTTAATTTGATCAGATAAACGATTCGCAACAATTACATCTGACACTTTCTTAAACTCTGCTAAATCCTGAATAACACGAGAGTTAAAGAAGTCATCTTCATGATAAGTCGGCTCATAGATCACAACTTTAATGCCCTTCGCTTTAATCCGCTTCATAATGCCTTGAATAGCAGAAGCCCTAAAATTGTCAGAACCTGTCTTCATAACTAAACGGTAAATACCCACAACTTTTGGCTGCCGATTAATAATCGCATCAGCGATAAAATCTTTACGCGTCACATTTGAGTCAACAATCGCACGCACAAGATTATTGGGCACATCCTGAAAGTTTGCGAGTAATTGTTTGGTATCTTTAGGCAAACAGTAACCACCATAACCAAAAGAGGGGTTATTATAATGCCCACCAATACGCGGATCTAAACTAACGCCCTCGATAATTTGCTTGGTATCTAGACCATGGGTCTCGGCATAACTATCCAGTTCATTAAAATAAGAGACACGCATAGCCAAATAAGTGTTGGAGAATAATTTTACCGCCTCCGCTTCAGTTGAATTGGTAAACAATATATCAATATTTTCTTTTATCGCGCCCTGCGCTAGTAGATTAGCAAAGGTTTCTGCATCCTTTGAATGATCTCCGACAATAATTCGAGAAGGATACAAATTGTCATGTAGCGCCTTACCCTCTCGCAAAAATTCAGGTGAGAATATTATATTTTCACTTTTAAACTCTTCACGGACACGCGCAGTAAAGCCTACCGGTACAGTTGATTTAATAATCATTACTGCTCTAGGATTTATCGCAAGCACATCCAGAATAACAGACTCAACGGTGCCGGTATTAAAGTAGTTTGTTTCAGTGTCATAATCAGTTGGCGTCGCGATTACAACGAAATTAGCTCCCTGATAAGCTTCTTCCTTATTTAAAGTCGCTTTAAAATCAAGCTCTTTATTTTGTAAATAATCTTCAATCTCAACATCTGCGATAGGAGATTTATTTTCATTCAATAAAGCAACTTTATGTTCATCAATATCTAACGCAACAACTTCATTATGTTGTGCCAGTAACATGGCGTTTGAAAGGCCTACGTA
>JBLHVH010000166.1:0-7865 GCA_047628385.1 Oleiphilaceae bacterium | reverse complement strand
CGTATATGACATCAGTGGCTTTTTAAGCAGCACGCTCAATTATTGGTATTTATAAAAGAAGATGAGATTTTACTTATAAATCTGTGAAGGCCAATTCATATACATATCTTGTTTATAAACGTTGAATAAGGGTCTCTGCATTTATTATGTCGATGCAAATTTTTAGTCTCTGTCTATACTGAAATATGACTGTTATAAAAAGTAGTAAGAAACATTAATAGACTTGTATCGCCAATAAAAAATAAATCAAAGCTGTGACTATGAAATATAGACTTTTTTTTCAAGTACTTAATATTTGCTTCATCATTTTCTTTGCGTCTTCTACTCAAGGAAATAGTGTCAGCAATTTTAAATTAGATAATCAAACTGTACCGACCTCTCTGGGTGCTAATATGATGTTTCTCGAAGATGCTGATAATTCACTCAGTTTTGAGGATATTTTATCAGCTGAGAATTGGACCCCTTCCCCTGCAATTGGTGTAACAGAAGGGTTTACTAAATCTGCCTTTTGGCTGCGTTTTACGGTTGAAAATAAACTTACCGTTAACTTCAATTGGAACCTTGAATTTGCTTACCCGCTTTTAGATGAGATAGTGTTTTATAGAAGCGACAACGATGCAGGTTATACAAAAAAAATAATGGGTGACCATCTACCGTTTTCAGACCGTGAAATACATTATCGAAATGTCGTTATACCAATTACAACAAATGCCTTACAAGCTAATACCTATTATGTAAGAATAAAAACGACAAGTTCGATGAATGCAATATTAAAAGTTTGGCCTCTAAACACCTTCTATCAAGAGGTCGATGCAACTAAATTTATATTAGGTCTATTATATGGTGTTGTTTTATTGGCACTTTTTACCTCGCTTGTTAATTCCTTCTATTTAAAAGATCCAATGTACTTATGGCTAAGCTTGGCCTTTCTTGGAATATCTCTTTACTTGAGCGGTGTAAAAGGTATTACATTCCAATACTTATGGCCAAACTCTCAATGGTGGTCAGAAACTAATATTCCATTTTTTGTAAATTTAGGATACGCACCCGTTTTACAATACACCAGGCTGTTCTTAAGC
The DNA here is from genome assembly GCA_047628385.1 of Oleiphilaceae bacterium. Lineage (GTDB taxonomy): Bacteria > Pseudomonadota > Gammaproteobacteria > Pseudomonadales > Oleiphilaceae > PZPK01. The sequence continues at coordinate 6,786 of JBLHVH010000166.1, read as the reverse complement.
CTTAAAGAAGTTGCTCCGAGACTAGATAGGTTCTTTGTAATATTCATTTTTTTGGGGCTCATAGGTACCTTGTGTAGTCTTGTATTAAGCTATGGTGTAATGATTCGCCTGTGTACAATATCAGCCTCTGTAATGAGTATGTTATGCATTTCCGCTGGTTGCTATGCTTGGTACAAAGGTAATACATCATCGCGATTCTATGTTTTATCGTGGATTATTTGGTTTATTGGTTCTCTTACATTTGCGTTAACTGCAGCAGGCGTTTTTCCTAGATCTTTTTTAACAGCCTGGAGTCAGGAAGTTGGTTTTTTCTTTTTTGTAACCCTAATGACCATCGCTCAGTTTGATCGTTTTTTTCAAACGCGAAAATTTCATGAAAAAGAACAACATTCTGCGCTCAAAGCATTATCAAAGGCAGAGGAAGAATACCGCTCTCTTTTTGAAAATGCGATGGAAGGTATTTTTAAACTTAATGACCAAGGTATGTTAAACAATGCGAACAAAACATTTCTGAATATAACAAATATTAAGGATATCGACACCGTAAAAATTTCAAACTTTCAACCTTTCAGTCTTTGTTTTTTAGATACAAAGGAGTCAGAAAAACTAAAATTAATGTTGAACGAAGAAACAAGTATTTCAGATTACATTTCAAACTTTAAGGATGAAAATGGTGAAACCAAATGGGTTTCTCTTTCCCTTCAAAAAATAGAAGACATTATTGATAAGTCAATTACTTATCGTGGCTCGCTTGCAGATATTACCGAAACTAAAAAACGTGAATATGCAGAAACAAAACGACATATGGCAGAAGCTTCAACTCAAGCTAAAGATCAATTCCTTTCAAATATGAGTGAAGAGATTCGATCCCCTGTCAGTAGTATTATCGACTTTACAAATCAGGCTTCGGATATAAGTACAGACTCAAACATTGATACTTTATTATTAAAAATAAAACGTTCTTCAGCCAATCTCTTAGGCACTATAAATGATATTTTGGATTTTTCTGACATGGAGGCTGGAAACCTAGTTATTAATTATGACTCTTTCAGTATTCGTAAATTATTGGATAATATTTCACACGTTGTCGGCGATAAAGTAGATGAAAAAGATCTAAAACTTTATATAGATATAGACGAGGATATACCTGAGATATTGATAGGTGATAGTGCAAGACTTAATCAAATATTAACTAATTTAACAAACAACGCGGTAAAGTTCACAGAGAAAGGAAATATTTTAATTTCTTTAGAGTTAGTCACTTTAAACAAAAAAGCAGGCAGTATTACATTAACAGGCAGTGTTACTGACTCGGGCAAAGGCATATCAGCACAAGAGCAATCGTTTATATTTGAGACACAAACTAATCCTGAGCAAGATAGTAAAACTCATTCAGGCTTTGGCTTAAGTATTACAAAGCAATTACTCGAACTAATGGATGGAAAAATAAGTGTCAGTAGCCTTGAGGGAAAAGGAAGTGTCTTTACTTTCCAATTTACATGTCAAATAGAAAACCGTAAACACAACGTTAACAAGCTACAAACTATTACCTCAGTTAAAGTTCCAGATAACAAAAAGCTAATCGACATTCAAGAGCAACTAATTGAAGAACCTTTAGATTTTAAGGCGCCAGAAGATCGAATAAAATTCATTCAACAAAACACGGTTCTTGAAGAAGATACTGAAATCTCGCTTGACCAGGAAGATGGGCTCGAACGTTGCCAAGGAAATCAAAAACTCTATTTAAAACTCTTTGCAGAATTCATAAAAAATTATAGTAGTACAGCAGATAACATAAACATATTACTAAAAAATGATGACTTAATTTCAGTTGCGAAGCTAGCTCATACTATTAAAGGTTTATCAGCAAATTTGGGAGCAAAAAGGCTATCAAAGTTAGCTATTTCTCTTGAAAATATAACAGCCATTAACAAACAAGAGCAACAGATATCCTTAGAACTTTTTGCAACGGAGCTTGAAACAGTTACGTATGAGATGACGATAGCATTAGATAATTCTTATGAAGATTTTGTAGAAAAACCCGTAGATCAAACTAAGTACCTTGAACACGAACTTAAGCAAAAACTTGACATTTTAAGTGTAATGATTGGTGAGCAAAAGATGGACGCGTATGAAGAAGCACTTAAAATAGTGGCTCGATGGCCAATATCAGAGCATTTCAACTTATTAAATGAAACTGCCGACCTCCTTGATCTTTTTGATTTTGAGAATGCAGCTAAAAATATCGTACAATTAATCAGTAAACTTGAATCAGGAAACGTGTAATGCAAGATGAAAAACCAAGAGTTTTAATTGTGGACGATTCACGAAGTGATATTCGTATTGTGAATGAAAATCTTAAGGATCATTATACTGTATTAGCTGCTACTAGTGGACAAACAGCACTTGATGTCGCCGTAAAGAACCCAAAACCTGATGTAATTCTTATGGATGTTGAAATGCCAGAAATGAATGGCTATGAAGCATGTAAGAAATTAAAGTCTGACCCTTCTACCGCTGACATTGATATTATTTTTGTCTCCGCCCACGATACTGTTGATGAAATACTAGCCGGCTACGAAGCGGGAGGTTCAGACTACTTAACAAAACCTATCGAACCATTAGAGCTTCAGACTAAAATAAAGATCGCTGTAAATAACCGAAAAAAAAGACATGATATTTCTAATGAAAAAATAACTGTTGAAAAAATCGCACGCACAGCAATTGATAGCGCTGGCGAACAAGGTGTTGTTCTTGAATTTTTTAGAAGTAGTTTTTTAATACAAACACCTGAAGAATTAGCAGAACTAATTGTCAATGCAATTAATCAATATCAATTAAGTAATGCTGTACAGGTCCGCTATGAATCTACAGTCGTTGATAAAGCAACAAACAAATGTATCGTCCCTTTGGAAAAAGAACTCCTTACAAGGCTTAAAGACCACAACAAATTAATCGAGAAAGGCCAAAGAGCAGTTTTTAATTTCGGAGGTATCTCTTTGTTAATAAAAAAAACATGTAACGATAACGAAAAGTGGGTACGTATTCGCGACTACATCGCAATATTACTAGATGGTGCCAATGCAAAATTACAGTCTTTAATTATCAGTCAGCAGGTATCCTCACTTGTACTAACATCAAACTATGCACTAGAACAAATTGCAGAAACACAAAGTGAGCACAAAAAAGAAACTCAAAACATAGCTGATAGACTTTTAGAACGCTTAGAAAGTAACTTTCATTCACTTGGCTTATTGCAAGATCAAGAAGAAATGTTATTTAAGTTAGTTCAAGATGGTGTAAACGAGACCTTAACGCATGTTGAGAAAGGTGCTGAACTTGATGATTCGATTAAACAAATCATTAAAAAACTTCAAACGATTTGAGCCAACAATAATTTACTGTACAAGCTAGGTTTTATGCCCATGAGTTTGAGACTATCTACCCTACTTTACTTAATGCTAATTGTATTTGTTTGTAGCAGTTCTTTGCAAGCAAGAGAAAGCGTTATACTAGATGACCGCAACATTTCGGAATCATTAGGCTATTACTTAGAATACATTGAAGACAAAGATGGACAATTAACTTTCGAGCATGTTCGTAAGCTTCCATCGGTTAATATAAACGATAAAATATTAGGCTGGAAAGTGGTTGAAGGCAACAACATCTCAGGCGGGTTTACTCGCTCTGCTTACTGGGTGCGCTTTACGACGCGAAACATTACAAACTCTGAAATTAGCTGGATCCTAGAGTCTGAATACTCACTATTAGACAAAATAGAGCTTTATAAGCCAATTGAGAATGGCTCATATATTTCTCAGCTAGCAGGTGATCATATTCCTTTTGAGCGCAGAGATGTAAAATACCGGAATCCTGTTTTTTCACTTAGCTCCCCGCCTTTAAAAAGTCTCACATACTTTATGCGTGTTGAGACTGATAGTTCAATGACAATAAATTTACTTAAATGGCCAGGACATACATTCGCTGAAGCCATAGATACTGAAAAAATGGCTTTCGGTTTTTTTTATGGCGTTATATTGATTACTGCTTTTTACAACTTAATGAGCGTGCTGTTTTTTAGAGACATATCATATGTCTGGGTGTGTTTAGCGCTTGTTGGTCAGTTTGTCTTTTCATACAGCTTAAACGGTTTATCATTTCAGTATTTTTGGCCAACCAACATCTGGTTTCAAACCATCGCTGTTCCAATCTCAATGAATCTAGCTTTGTTCTGTATTTTAAATTATAGCCGTAATTTTTTAGACTTAAAAAACAATTCACCGAGATGGGATAAAACCCTGCTATTTTTTGCCTGTCTATGCTGTTTATTCGCCATCCTTTCTCCAGTCATCGACTATGGCATTATAATAAGATTGAGCTCAGCATTCGGTATATTCTTATCCTTTATTTGTTTAGCCGTCGGCATCTTTTTTCTTAATAAAGGAATAATCGTTGCACGCTATTACTGTATGGGCTGGCTAGTTCTTATCGTGGGCTTAGTCACTATAGGCTTGAAATCATCAGGTATTGTTGAAGCAAATATGTTTACAACGTGGTGCCAAGAAATTAGCTTCACCTTTTTGGGTGTTTTACTGACTTTTGCTCAGTCAGATCGTGTGTTTCAAATGAAAAAAGCACACGAATTTGAACAAAGTTCCTCAATTGCAGCATTAGAAAGTGCCAAGAAGAAATATCGATCTTTATTTGAAAATGCAATCGAAGGTATATTTCAAATGAATCAATATGGTCTTCTATCTAATGCAAATAATGCCTTCGCGCAAATTATAGGTAAAGAAGGCATAGCGTCTTTAATCGGTGATAAGACTCTACCCTATACGCTTGGGTTTCTAGCTGAGAATGAAGCAATAAAACTTGAAGCGATATTAAATTCTAAGAACAAAATTTCTGATTTTAAAACGAGTTTTTTTAAACATGAAGAAACACACTGGGCATCCATTGCAATTCAAAAAGTAACGGATGAAGCATCGGGCTCATTTCATTACGAAGGCTCCATCGCCGATATTACAGAAACAAAGAAAAGAGAACATGCTGAAAAACAACGAAGAATGGCTGAAGCATCCACAGAAGCTAAAAGTATGTTTCTTGCAAACATGAGCCACGAAATTCGTACCCCGATGAATGCAATTATCGGATTTACAGAATTAGCCATGAGTAGTGATAACAATAATAAGCGTGGTGAATTTTTAAGTAAAATCAAAATGGCTTCTTCAAATTTACTCGGCATCATCAATGACATATTAGATTTTTCTAAAATAGAAGCAGGAAAACTAAATATTGAATATGCCCCTTTCACTGTTACTAATCTGATGGACAACCTTAGGAATATAGTTGCAAATAATGTCGAATCTAAAGGACTAACGTTTAATATAGACGTTGATGAAGATATACCTGATGCATTGATAGGCGACTCACTTCGCATTCATCAAGTATTAGTAAACTTAACGAATAATGCTGTGAAATTCACCGAAAAAGGAGAGGTTCGTATAGAGCTAGAATTAGTAGAACTAGATAAATTAAGTGGAAATATCACAATAGAAGGCAGAGTTATTGATACTGGTATTGGTATTTCAAAAGAAAATCAAAAAACATTATTTTCTTCGTTTACACAAGCTGACGAAAGCACAACACGTCAATTTGGTGGGACGGGTTTAGGTTTAAGTATTTCAAAACAATTAGTCGAAATGATGGGCGGCCAAGTAGGTATTGAGAGTGAAGAAGGCAAAGGCAGTACGTTTGAATTTAGCTTTACCTGCCGCTTGGAAAGTAGAACTAAAAAAAGGGCATCATCACTCAAACCCGGAAGTTTGAATATATTAATTATTGATGATCAACCAGACTCTCAACAGCTATTACAAGGTGTACTTACCACGCTTAATTTTGTTTCTTCGTGTGTGTCAAATTGCAACGACGCAATTGAAATACTTCATCATCAAGAGAAAACGAATCTGCCCTTCGACTTAATCTTAATTGATTGGCTCATGCCTGAAAAAGATGGTTTTGAATGCCGTAAATTAATTGGAAAAGAATTTGGGCCTGCTACCCCTAAGACAATACTAGTGACTGCATATAATGAAGAAGGTCTTGCTCAGAAATCGATAGAAAGTGGTTTTGATAGTCTTTTAGAAAAACCAGTAAACAAAGCTGTTCTTTCTAGAGAATTAGATAAGATATTTGGCGTTGCTAGTAAAGAAATAAGTTCCTCTATTAGATTAGACGCCATTAATAGCAATCAAGATGTAAGGGAGCTCTATGATTTTTCAAAATTGAAGGTATTACTCGTTGAAGATGTAGTCATGAATCAGGAGTTAGCAAAGGAAATATTGAGTAAACAAGGCATGCTAGTCTCCATCGCTAACAATGGATTAGAAGGCTTAGATAAAGTTAGAAAAGGGCAATTTGATTTAGTTTTAATGGATATGCAGATGCCAGTAATGGATGGCTGTCAATCTACTATTTCAATCCGAGAGTTTAACCAAACTATCCCCATTATTGCCATGACTGCGAATGCAATGGTTGAAGACAAAAATAAATGTCTTGCAGCAGGGATGAATGACTACATAACAAAACCTATCAATCCGACCGAATTGTTTGCCAACATACTCAGACACGTAGAAGGTATAAATAAAATAGAAATGGTCGCTGTTGATGCTGTTGATGCTGTTGATGCTGTTGATGCTGTTGATGCTGTTGATGCTGTTGATGCTGTTGATGCTGTTGATGCTGTTGATGCTGTTGATGCTGTTGATGCTGTTGATGCTGTTGATG
>JBLHVH010000165.1:0-7947 GCA_047628385.1 Oleiphilaceae bacterium | reverse complement strand
GGGCCAGGCCACGGTTGTTCAAAATAGTTGCTTACTTCTAAGTCTAAGAGCTGGTGCTTGAGCCAATGAATGGTTTTTTATCAGTTAAGTACGATTTTAGCAAGGCACTGCTGATTGTGCAGGGCTTCTTGTTTGCTAGGGAATAACTGAATTGCATTCGGGGTTATTAAAATACCCCGTTGATCTTTTAAGCCGATATAGCCAGATTTATATTCTTCAATAATACTGTCATCCACCCAGTTTAAATGATGTTCAGGCGCTAACTCTGCATATCCCAGACAGCCATCAGTGAGTGGGTCTTCGAAGCTAATTCTTGTTTTGTGCACTGCAATGGCGTCTTTTGCCAGTATCAAGAGCTTCCCGTCATAAAACTCGAGTATCTGAACCTTTTGTGCGTTCTCAAGCTGGAAAGAGGTGACGTTTTTTATGATGTCTGATGTTCCGTAAATACTCATACTCAATTTATACCTATAATGGATTGAGATAATACAAATGCTGGACTTTATTTACCAGTGCGTTGTTAGGTTATGTGAGGGCTCACACGCAGATACACATAGTTTTATACATTCCGGCAATAACAAATTCTTTAATAAAGCGAATCATTTCTAAATATAGAACAGGACCGTTTTTGCTTTGTACCTTTAACCTTTAACTTTGTACCTTAGGTCAAAATGAGCTGGCTACAAATTTCTAAGGGCATACTTAGAGTTAATTTTTCGACTCATTCCGGCTTTTTAAAATCAATTATTCAAGGTCATATATGTTGATATTCGAGTCAAAGTATTGGCGCCTTAGATCTGAATTGATAAAAATGAACTCAAAAATACTGAAACTCTAAGTCTAGCTTGCTGTTATTCAGAGGGGCCAAAGTTTAACTAAATAATTTTTTGGCCCAAAGTGTTAACCCTGCTGCGACGCTGCCGAAATGATCACCATCAACGACCTTGATGTCACCAAATTTATCTTTTACTGCTTGTTGGATGGCTAATGACTTTGCAGAGCCTCCTGTTATATAAATTAAATCTGGTTTACATCCGGCCTGTTTAACCGCCTCACTCATCAGATTGGTCATTTTTTCAAGCGGACGTTCAATCGCTTGGGCAAATTGGCTTCTTGTCACGTCGCAATTTAATAGAGGCTCAACATAACTTAAGTCGACTTGTTGACTGCTAGACTCTGAGAGCGCAATTTTACCTTGTTCGGCACTGCGTACGATTTGATGGTTTTGTTTTTCGTAACGTAGTTTGATGAAGCGTTGTAGTAGTGCGGGTTCGGTGGTATCACTTAGTAGCTTTATTAAGTTGTTTTCTGTTTTTTGGCTGTTATATTCAGCTTGGGCACCGGCATCATTGGTACTTACGGCATCCCAAAAAAGCTGTGTGGGCATTTGATGTCCATTTTTTAGCAGAGATTGCATACCAAACAATGGCATAAATTCTTTTCCTGCTAATTGTATATCTAAATCATTGCCACCAATCCGTTCGCCGGTATGCCCTAAAAAATCAGGAGAACGGTCTGTTTTATTGCGGTAGCTAGGGCCCATTCTGACCATCGCACAATCGCTGGTACCGCCGCCGATGTCGACAACGAGTACGGTGTTGTCTGTTTTGAGTTTTGTTTCATAATCTAAACCGGCTGCCAGGGGTTCAAATAAAAACTCAACGGACTTGAATCCAGCTCTATGCGCAGAAGTGGTGAGTATGTCGAGTGCTTGCTGGTTACTCTTCTCGGCATTAAATCCCTGAAAATTTACCGGTCGTCCAATAACGGTATGGCTTATTTCATGCTGCAGTATTTGTTCTGCTCGTTGTTTAATGCCGAGCATCATTGCCGTTACAATATCTTCAAAAAAATGGACGAAAGCAGGACGAAGGCCACTGGCCCCTAAGAATGATTTGGGCGACTTAATGAAATACCCTTCGCTAGGCATTTCAAGGTATTGTTCGAAGGCTTCATGGCCAAAAAACAAACTTTGTTCATTGGCACGTATATCTTCATCGATACGAACTTTTTGAGCTTGTGATAGTAAACCACGGCGTATATGGAGGTAATCATCTTGCATTTTTTTGTTTGGAATGTGCTGTCCAACATATTCACATATAAGCTCGCGTTCAACAGCATAAAGTGTCGACGTCATAAAGGCTCGACCTTGGTCGAGTGGTAATAAGTTAACCCCTGTATTCAGGCTATTCATTACTCCAATCGCGCAATTAGAGGTGCCATAATCAAAACCAACGAACATCTTAAACCTTCCAACTGAACTAAATTGACAGAGTGTCTAAAGCATAAAAAAACGGTCGCGGAAGATAGCATGATTGAAGGTATTAAAGCGAGTTTAAGAGGGGCTTTTTAATGAAATAATTTTGAGGGGGCACGTTTTTTACAAGAATGGGAAGGATGGCACGCCGATTTATATCGTATGTTATAAATCGGCGCTGTTATTTGTCAGTGAATTACGAGGTTTTAGGAATATCTAATCGTTTTTGGTTAAAGCAATGAGCCTGAAACAGAAATTGCATTGAGTTGTTGCCCATCTGGGCCTGCGCTGGTGTTGTCAGGAATCCAGTCACCTAAGCATTCTCTATTGGTTACGCAAGGGTCACTTAACGCTTCAAGAAAGGCAACGAGTTGTGTGACTTCGGTATTGTTTAAGCGTGGCGACTCAAAAAATGTGTTGCCATCTCGTTGTTCATTATTGAGTTTATTTAAAGCAAGCGCGGAATTCGCTTCATTGTTAGGGTAAAGCGTATTACAGTTTTCGACCTCAGTGAATTGAGGAAGGCTACAAATACCACCCCGATCAAAGAAATTCTGTACGGCTTGATTTGGGTCGATGTAATGACGAACCACTTCTTCTAGGCTTTGATATGAGCCGCTGTGGCCATAAGGGGCTGTTTGAGCAATATTTAGTAACGAAGCTGTTCTGAACTGGTAGCGGTGGTCAGCATCTCCGGTTTCACGTTCTCGGCCAAAGTCATCATCATTGGTATCACCTTTACCCGGACCCGCTTGCGGGAAGGCAACATTGTGGTGGTGACCATCCGAGAGCAGTTTACTGTTATGGCACGCTGCGCAGCCAGCACCGTCGTCTCTGACGGAGGTGAAAAATAGTTGAGCGCCAGATTTCTCTTGTTCAGTTAACGCACTTAAATCGCCATCTACATAGTTCTGCCAAGGCGATTGAATAAATACCATCGACCGTTCATATTCGCCTAGTGAGCGTGCGATGTTGTCAAAGGTAATTAATGTTTCTGCTGACCCTGTTGAGCCCAACGCTTGCTGAAACTCTACGAGCCAGGCATTGGTGATTAGTTCGCCTTTGCCTACGCCATAATTGCCTATTCTCGCGGCAAGATGGTTGCGTATAGTATCGTTGTCTGAACCAACTTCAAATTGATTTGATTTCATTTCTTCAGTAGAGGTCACCGGGAAGCGTGCTTGAGCGGCCGTTAAATTAGCGCCCGCATTAAGATCGGCAACCAAGAAATTACTGTCTGGTGTTCTGATGCTCGAAATACTGCCGTTGGTGTCGGGCTCTTTACCTATACTTTCAACTCGGGAGTCAAGAAATAAGCCGGTATCCCATAAACCGATATTAAAAATAGTCGGGGCATTACGAGGTACTTCTGGTAGGCCTGAACTATGCGTTCGCCCCGGCCCTAGCAGAGTCGGTATGATAGCCCCAACACCAACGGGTAAGCTTAAACTATCGCCGCCACCTAATGTAGGGTGATGGCAAGTAACGCAGGCAGAATCAAAGTCACCGCCTAAGCTTTGACTGTAAAACAGTTTCATGCCGAGTTGAGGCAGGTCCTCAGAAATATCGGGTAGGTGGGACGTCACAATTTCTTCGTCAATATTCAAATTTTCAATTAATTCTCTAAGGGCAAGGTCTTGCGCTGTAGGGTCTATTACATCATCAATAGGGTCTTCGGGGCTTACAATTATTTCTACCTCTGAGTCAGCATCTGTGGTGTTAGTTGTGGCGTCACTATTTGTATTTGAACAAGCAGAAATGGTGAGGATAGCTGATAATAATAGGCTCGTTTTTAATTTTTTTGGATTAGGTACTAAGTGTTGATTGGTGAGATAACTTGTCATGTTGATACTCTCTTATGACGAATGATAGTGTTATCGTATAAGCAGAATGTGCGGTAAATATGATTTAAATGTGCAGCAAATAAGGAAGCTGTGTTTATGTCATGAATTTGTGAGGGAAGTCTCGTATAGTAGTTAAGACGGGCTTAAGTTGATCTTTATACTCAATTAGATCAAATTTTCATTAAGTTCATATAGATGTTGGTGAAGCTTTGTGAGGTCTGTGTGCGGATACGTTCTAAACTATTTTTTGTGATGCTGCTAAATAGCATTCTTTTAGTGGTGACGATGTACTTATTGATCCAATGGACGGTTGATAAAGAACTCGTTAAATATATTAATATTCGAGAGCAGCAAATGTTTTCGGTGATGACTAAAAGCTTGAGTGAGCAGTATGAAATTGAAGGAGGTTGGGGATTTTTAGTACAGCAGCCTCGTTTGTTTCATCAAATTCTTCGTGAAGCTGATGGTAGAACTGTTGAATATAGAGATCTGGAGCGAAGACCTCCACCTCCTGAGCACCGCAAGCCTTTATCGAGCAATCGCCCGCCTCATGAATATCGAGAAAACAGAGCGCTAAAGCCTTCTCAAAACGAAAGACGCGTTAGGCGACCCCCTCCTAAGAATGAACTCGGCTTTTCATTGTTAAACAGTGAAAAGGAAATTATTATAGGGCGTTATCGTTTAGATGGAAATTATGATCTAACGGCCATTGAAAGTGGATCAGATACCGTGGGTTGGCTAGCATTTAAACGTAAAAGAAACCCCGGTGATGATTTTGACTTTGCCCTGCAAGAATCTTTAACGGAAGGTTTTTTGTTGATTAGCGCTTTGGTGCTCTTTCTGTCTGCGACCTTTGTCTTGCCCTTAACCCGTTTTATTGTTCGGCGAATCAAGGCGTTAACAGACGGCGCAAAAGCCATTTCAAGTGGCGACTTAAGCTACCGAGTGACGGTCGCAAGTAAAGACGAAATAGGTGAGCTCGGGCGAGACTTTAATAACTTGGCGCAAACACTTGAGCAGAATGAATCGGCGCGTAAGCGCTGGATTGCCGATATTTCTCATGAGCTACGAACCCCACTAGCGATTACAAGCGGTGAGCTGGAAGCGATGGAGGATGGGGTTAGGCCGCTTAATATTGAAAATATAAAATCCGCCCGAGATGAAATCAAACATTTGCAGCGCTTGGTTAATGACCTTTATGAACTTACCAATGCAGATATAGGTGCCATTAGTTATCATAAATCGCCGGTAGATTTGATTCATCTGATACAGACAGAAAGTGAACACTTTGCATTGCTGACAGCTGAGCACGGCTTAAAGGTCAGTATTAATTTACCAAGTCAACGCGTGAGTATTCAGGCGGATGCAAGTCGACTTAAACAGTTGGTTCAGAATGTTTTGGGCAACTGTATTAAATATACCGATGCGCCAGGTGAAATTAGAATAACGCTTAAGGCCTTTAAAAAAGGCAAGCAGCGCATGGCTGAGTTAATGATTGAAGACAGCTCGCCCGGCGTTGATCGCTCCCACTTGGATAAGCTCTTTGACCACCTTTACCGGGTTGAAGCGTCTCGTAATAGACAAACGGGAGGCTCAGGTCTTGGTTTAGCAATTTGTAAGCAAATCGTACTCGCCCATCAAGGTGATATGACAGCGAATGCCTCAAACCTGGGTGGCTTGAAAGTTTCGATTCGTTTACCATTGGTTTAGATTATAGTTTGATAAGGCGCTATTTTAATAAGACACTATTTTAATATGAGACTGAGGAGCAAGCACACGATATGAATGACATGATTTTGATCGTCGAAGATGAGCCAAAACTCGCTAGCTTGCTGAGTGACTATTTAAAGCAATCTGGTTTTGATACGCATATTTTGACGGATGGATTACATGTTGCTGCGTGGGTTAAGCAGCATTCACCGAGTCTAATGATTTTAGATCTCATGTTGCCGAGTAAAGATGGCATGGAAGTGTGTAAAGAAGTACGGCAATTTTCAGAGCTCCCGATCATCATGGCAACGGCCAGAGTTGAAGAAATTGACCGACTTTTAGGCCTAGAGTTAGGGGCTGATGATTACGTGTGTAAACCCTTTAGTTATCGTGAAATTGTCGCACGTGTTAAAGCCATTCTGCGTCGTATAGAAAAAACAAACGTCAAAGGTCAATCGTCTTTAAGCCAGATGGTTGAATTAGATAAAGATAAATACCAAGCCAAAATTCAAGGTACATTGCTCGATTTAACAGTTGTTGAGTTTAATTTGTTGTTAGTGTTAGCGAGTGAACCTGGTCGAATTTATCAGCGTGAGCAGCTGATGCAAACCATCTATAAAGAATATCGCGTGGTGAGTGACCGTACGATTGATAGCCATATTAAAAAACTACGCAAGAAAATTAAAGCAATATATCCTGAAGAATTGATTCATTCAGTTTATGGCTTAGGGTATAAATTTGAAGAAAGCTAGGTGAATACTGGTTTTCAGCGGTAGAATCATTGAATGTTTAATAACGATTACAAAGGTGGTGTTTGATGAGTGGCGTTAGTATAGATGAATCGCTTAATGTGTTTGGAGAAGTGTTAATTAGTTGTGGTGAAGACCCTGTTACAGGATTTTTTAGAGATGGTTGTTGTAATACTAACGACCAGGACCTTGGTTCTCATACTGTGTGTATTCAAGCCACGAAAGAGTTTTTAGAATTTACGCGATTTAAAGGCAATGATCTATCGACTCCCATGCCAGATTTTGGTTTTGCAGGCTTAAAAACGGGCGATAATTGGTGCTTATGTGCGGCGCGATGGCTTGAAGCCCATGAGCAAGGTATGGCACCGAGAGTGCATTTGAAACGCACACATATCAAGGCACTAGAGATTGTACCTTTAGCTACTTTAAAGCCTTATGCTGTCGATTTAAATTAAGGTACTAAGTGTTGGTTATGCGTTTTTCCTTTTTTCTTGCAAATTGTTTCCTTATTTCTTCTATAAACTGAGTCTTCATTTTATAGAAGAGGTTGGTGTTATGAAACGATTTATATTTTGCTTATTGATGGCTCAGCTAGCATTCCCAATGCACGCTCATGCTTTGGGAACTCAAGATAACACTCAGAAAAAGCATAATAAGCTAAAAGAGCTTGTTACGATTTTGCAAATCTCAGAGTCACAGTCGCCTAAGTTTTTATCTATTATGGAAGCTCAGCATGAGAAGCGAAAAAATGTAAGGAGTCAATATGATAATGGCCGAAAAGAACAGCGCCAAGTAATGAAAATGCTTCATCAAGAAACGCTCGAAAGGTTACAGAGCATACTGACCGATAGCCAGGTAGAAGCTTTTAAGGCGGTCATGGCTCAGAAACATCGTAAGCGTGGAAACAAGTCACACAGAAATGGTGTCAAAGATACGCGGACTTAAAGTGATGCGTTCACAGTATCCATTTTTTAATTGAAAGGCAGGCAAGTGGTCGATGCAATGTTGGTAGATGCTACATTAGCGGTAAGCGCTAAATGAAGAATATAGTGCTTTTTTTGCATAGTACATGGCCTAAAGCAAACTTTTGGCCGCTTTCAGGCACTGTTTTATGTATGGCTTATTTAAGCGGCTGTGCGACGTCGTCAGCGCCTAAACTGACCCTGTCTGACTTAGGTACACGTTATTGGCAAGGCACTTTTTATTTAAGTGTCGAGGGTCTACCTTCATCGATTCAATGTGATGTGAATATCGCATACCAGAGTTTAGTTGATGTGTTTGTTCGATATAAAGGTAAAGACGCCGAAGTGCTATTTGATAGCGATGAAGATAAAGCCAAAATTCAAGCGTTAAAGCAAAAGTGCCTAGATAAATCTATTTTTAAATA
>JBLHVH010000164.1:0-7976 GCA_047628385.1 Oleiphilaceae bacterium | reverse complement strand
TTGTGTCTTTATTTGTGTCTTTATTTGTGTCTTTATTTGTTATTGATTTTGTATCAATGAGTTGTTCCACTATTTGGTTAAAATGACGCGAAAATAAAAAATGAGTTTCATTTTTGAGATTGTTGAACTTTATTGTGTTCAAATTGCTTGCTAGGCGTTTAGCTGCGTGAATAGAAATGACATCATCTTGGTCACCATGCCAAAACTGATATTCCATTTGAGTATTAGTAACCTTAAAGTCCCATTCGGAGAAACTAAGATTTAGTTCATTCGCCCAGGTAGCAACGCCCTGCTTTGAAGATTGCTTAAGGTTCAAAATACTGTAGTCGCGATAGTTTCGTCGGCTAAGTAAATTAATGTCAGCTGCCCGACCTTCAACAGTAGGTCGAATATAGGTAAGTTGTTGTTCGTAAAATTCTTCTAAGTCTTTTCCAATTGCCATTTTTAGTATGAGTTCAATTAAAAATGGCGCAAAGCGAACGCTTTGTAAGACGGCGGTGATTAAAATAGGGACAGGCTTTGCTTGTCGCATATCTTCAAGACGTGTCGCAGCGTTAACCATGGCAATTCGTTCAATCCTTTCTGGTAAAAACTCGGCTAAAGCGAGGGCATAGACACCTCCAGTGGAGTGTGCGATCACTTTTACTTTATCTATCTTTAGGGTATTTAATAACGCTTCAATATCCTGACAAAAATCTTCATGGTTTCGGCCTTTCTTGGGGTCTGAATCACCGTAACCTGGGCGCTCTGGAATAATAATGCGTAAACCTTGGTCGCGAATTACCTGATGACTGTCAGGGGGTATTTCGTAAGCAGACCCCATTAAATTATGAAGTAATAAGATAACGTCTTGAGAGTCGTTATTTACTTTTTTTTTTGAGGGGCTTCGATAATCAAGGTAACTTAACCTTCTGCCATCACGAAGGGTTATAAAGTGATTGCCCGAAAGGTTAGGGGAGACCAACGTTATTTTTCTAGCAGTCGTTGAGGGTGGCTCTTGTTTAGATAGTAAACTGTGTAATAAGACTTTTCGAATTAGTTCAGGCTTACGTTTCACATCTAACTTGATATAGATGTTTGATAAATGATCCCTAATTGTCGTTTCTTTAAGTTTTAATTTAACCGCTGTTTTTTTACTTGAAATCTCATTAGTTAATGTCGACACGACCAATGCTTCTGTTTCTGTGAGCTGATAATGTGCTTTCAATAAATCTATATTTACCATCTCTAGTTGTTGAGTTTGCAAGCAAAAGTAGTAGTGTTCGGTTGAGGTATTATCTTGCTTTGGAATTTGGGTAATATGTAGCTTTTTAAGGTTTGAAAATCTTTTTTCTGTATCTTTATTTGAACTAACAGAAGGTGAACCAAAAGGAAGGATAATAAAATCTTTACCGGTCATCAGTAGCGTGTTTAATTGTTCTGCTATATCTAGGTGTTTGGCTTGTAGGTAGCTTTGGTTTATGAGCCAGTCGGGTGAAAGGTCAAAGCTATCTTGTGCATGTTTATTTATTTCTATCATGCGCCCCATACGATCAATGATGCCGGCAGCTATAGGAATATTATTTAGCACACTCTCTGCTTTAACATGTTTAGAACTAGTACTTAAGCGTGTACTAATCTTAATTGCATTTTTAAGGTGAGCGATTAATCGCTCAGATATATCTTGATACGGATGGTCAGCTGGAAGTAACTCCGATACCGAGATACAATTTGATAAACTTAGTAATAAGTTAAACCACTCTTCTTTTTTATTGGCAAAACGATAAATTAACTGGATGAGTTGCGCTTCATCAGCGTTATCGTCCATTAAATTATTTAGACTTAGTGATGTTTCACTGACTAACTTTTTATTTGCTAATGTGAGCGGTTCAATCATCTTATTACCTATATGTTTTTATTTTTTAGTGGTTTTTGTTTAGTGAATGAGGCCGTAATGAATGTAATTTTCAAAGAAAAATATTATTAAGCTTTCTTGACTTTCGCAGTGTGTTTTTCGGAGAACTGACTGGAGTTGCTTGCGGACGGTTTGTTTTGAAACATGCCGTTGCTCAGCAATATTATTTAAACTTGTACCACTAAACAGTGCGCAGGATAATTCAATTTCGGCGCTACTCAGACCAATTTTTTTAAGCTCTGGGTGTGATTTTAACGTGAGGGTGTAATCAGGCTTTAATATATATATCCATGAGACATTATTACGTGAAAAATGTCTAAATGCATTGGGCACTGTGTTAGCGGTTGTGATGATGAGCGCTAAAGTAATTTCATTAAAATCAATCATCAAATGACTGCTTGTCAGAGTGTTGCCAGACAGGCTATTTGTGAGTGCTTGTTTTAATTTATAGTGGTTGTCTGCTCGGCAAATTTTTAAGAGACTTTCTTGCTTGGTTACCATTTTAATTGTTGCTTTTTGAAGAATGTATAGCGCAGCTTGATTGATAAAAATTGTGTTTAGGTTGTCATCAATAGCCATTGCAGGTATGGGGTAGTGATCTAATACATAGTGAATAGACTTTTGGTCATTTTCTTGTTGCGTTATTTTATAGGAAATATTAAGCGCTTCAATTACGTGATGGCTGAGTTCGTTTGCTTCAAAAGTGAGAGGGTAAGTTTGATCACTCTGTGTGGAATAATGCATGAGTAAATAACAATTTACTAAATTATTCGAGTTAAAACAGAGCATTGCTACATAGGAGGCTTTTTTTATAAAAGAGGGTTGAGGCTCAATGCTAAAAGTATGTGAGGCATTGTACGGGTCGTCGTTACAGGGGTATTCTTGTATAGAGGTCGAGAGGCAATTAAATAGACGACATAATGTTTCTAATAAATATGACTGCCCTTTTGATGCACTATCATAAAGATCAAATATACTTGGAGATAATGTTGGCGCGGTATTCACAATATATCGTCCATTTTAATATTCTCCCTTAAAGCATTAGCCATATCGATTAAGTCAGCTTTTATATCTCGGCCAACTATCTATATACGCCTATCAATGCTTTATATTAATGATATTTTATTTGAATACAGTGATGAGATTTTCCTTTTATGACTTAAATGTATTTTTTTATGACATAAATTTGATAATTTTTGTTTGTACAAGCCTGATTTGTGTCTGATATGTTAATTGGCGAACATAAATAACTTATAATGACTGCTTCGCTTTTCGGATTTTTGCTTCACCGATACGTTTGAAGGGGCCTGAAACGTGGTAAGCCAGGGCAGGAAAGGCGTTAGTGAATGTTGCTAACCAACCTCTGTACCTTGGGAGAGTGCATTCAAAGGGTTTTTTAGGCAGTACGGTATTAAATATCGCATCAGAGATATCATTTACGGTTAACAGCTTAACACCTGAAAAAACTAAAGCGGATTCCTTTTCATAATCTAGCTGTAAATCGTACATCGGGGTTTTAATTAAGTCGGGACAAACCACCGATACAGAAATGCCTTTGTCGCGTAATTCTTGAGCCAAAATTAAAGAGTAACCACGGATTCCGAGTTTTGAAGTACTGTAATATCCCATGCCAGGAACTGGCGCAATCCCTGCTAAAGACGCAATATTAATAATATGACCGTTACTTTGTTTGAGCATCTGTTGGCCAATGATATGACAGCCATAAATTGCCCCTTTGAGATTGACATCAATATGTTTATCTAACTCTTCGAGAGGAGTTTCAAGTAAAAACCCAGGTTTGACGTAGCCTGCAATATTTAAAAAAATATCAATCTTACCAAAACGTTCGATGGCTTCATCGAATACTAATTGCCAAGACTCTTTTTGGCAGACGTTCAGTTTGCGAATAAGCATTCTTCCTACATGCCACTTTTTTTCAGTGGCAGCTTTATGCATGGCTTCTTCATTGATGTCTGTTGCGATGACTTGGTAATTCAATTTTTGAAATAAATCCGTTAAATGAAGGCCAATACCACTGGCACTACCTGTAAGCCAAACAATTTTGTTAGTATTCTTTTGTGTGTCATTAATCATGGAGTGAGTCGCTCAAATTTTATTAGGTTGAATATGCCCGTTAACCGAAATATTTTATAGTAAGCTTTAATATTTATTGCTGTTAAATAGTATGTAATAAAATATGAATAAATTATATGTTTACGACTAATTGGAACGATAGTCTATGCCCTTAAAACTTTTAATTATTAGTGATTACTCTGACACGTGGAATAGCGTGCGTCCTGAAGCCGAAATACTGATAGGTATGGTTAAGCTAGGGGTAGATATCACTCTGATGACGGAGGCGGGGGCTGAGTACGCGGCAAGATTTTTAGAAAAAGGGGTGAAGCTGGTCGATTATCATCCGAAGAAAAAACTTCAGTGGTCAGCAATTAAGCGAATACGAGCTGAGTTAAAGCAAGGTCGGTATGACGCGGTGTACTTATTTAACAATAAAGCGATCGCCAATACTTTATTTGCAGCCATTGGATTACCAGTGAAAACCGTTAGCTATCGTGGACAAACGGGTAATATTTATCGCTACGATCCCAGTGCTTATTTAACGCATCTACATCCACGACTTGATGGCATTGTATGTGTGGCTAATGCCGTGCGCGATGATTTACACCGGCAATCATCTCTACCCAAGCAGCGCATACACACTGTATATAAAGGGCATGACTTGAGCTGGTATCATAAAATACCTACTGACCTTACTGCATTAGGTATTCCAAAGGATGCTTTTGTGGTGGGGTGTGTGGCGAATAACCGACCTCGAAAAGGCGTGTCGGTGTTATTGGCAGCAACGCATAATTTACCACGAGATAGTAATATCCATCTGTTATTAGTAGGTAGTGGTATGGATAGTCGTGCCGTCAATGAGATAATTGAAGCTAGCCCAATGGCTAGTCGGATTCATGTGCTTGGTTTTCGACGCGATGCCCCTGAATTGATTGCTGCATGCAATGTTTCAGTATTACCTTCGATTAAGCGCGAGGGCTTACCAAAAACGGTAATCGAAGCAATGGTCTATGGCGTACCGCCTATTGTGACTAATACGGGTGGCAGTGCCGAATTAGTAATAAATGCAGAAAGCGGTTTTGTGGTCGCACCTGGAAATAGCAGCCAGATTAGTGATGCTGTACTTACACTATGGCGAGATCCAGCGTTGTGTGAAGCGCTAGGTGAGCATGCAAAGCAGCGAATTCATGATCAATTCCATACTGCGCAATCTGCGCAACAGACAAAAACTTACTTCGAAAACTTAGTTACTGGTAAGGCTCTGTATTAGAGATGTATTTTTGGTCATAAGAAGTGGACTAAAAAGGCAATCATGGTCTATATTAAATACAAATATATCATAGGTTTAAACCTCTAAGAGGGCGGCCTATTTAGTTAGTCGTTTTGGGGTAGGCTTTTTTATATGCGAGGTGAATATAATCATGAATCGTATAAAGTATCTAAAAAGCTCGTTAGAGAAAAAATAGGTACGCATTCATTAAAACTTGGGATGTATGTGGTGGCGCTAGATCGTCCTTGGGGTGATACGCCATTTCTGTTTCAGGGGTTTTTAATTAACCATGAAGATGAAATTGATCAGCTTTGTGAATATTGTGACCATGTATATATCGATGTCACGCAAACTGAAGTTAAACATCAAGACAACCAGAAACCTCGCACCCAAATAAAAAGCCGCCGTATTTATAAGGTTTCAACAGAATCTGCGTTGCCTGCTGCGATTAAATATTATGATGAAGCGAAAAAGAGTGTCGATAATGTACTCGCCGCTTTGCGCCTTTCGCATGATATTAATGTTCAAGAAGTAAAAGTGGGTGTTAGGCGTTGTGTTAAAAGCGTTCTAAATAACCCTAATGCTTTACTATGGCTAAGCCAAATCAAAAATAGAGATGATTATACTGCTGAGCATTCGCTTCGGGTTGCCATTTTATCAATTGCCTTGGGGCGGGAGCTCAACTTATTAGAAAAAGAACTTGAAGACCTAGGTATGGCGGGGATGCTGCATGATGTTGGTAAAATAAAAATACCGCTCGAAGTACTCAATAAAGAAGGTTCGTTGAGTAAAGAAGAATACGATCTCGTTAAAACGCACGCGACTGAAGGGCGAAAGTTATTGATGTCTAAAGCGGACGTACCACCGGTGACGGTTGATGTTGCGTATTGCCACCATGAATTTGTAAATGGGAAAGGTTACCCAAGGGGGATCTCAGCCGAGAAAATACCTTACTTTGCTAAAATAGTGAGCGTGGTCGACGCCTTTGATGCCATTACAAGTGATCGTGTATACAGCGAGGGTCGCTCTACGCTAGAGGCGATGCGTATACTTTATGACTGTAAAGGGCATCAATTTGATGACGATATTGTCAGGGCCTTTATTCGTTTAATTGGTATTTATCCACCCGGCCATATTGTGGAGTTGAACAATGGTGAGGCCGGGATTATTTTATCTTGCCAGCCAAACAATAAACTTCGCCCAAAAGTGATCGTTGTTCGAAACAGTCTTAAAAAGCTTTGCCCAGAACGAATTATTGACCTCAGCAAGGACCTCAAAGACCATGATGGAAAGCCCTTGAGAGTGAAAGAAGTATTTGCCGATGGGGAATTTGGTATACGTTTACAGGAGTATAAGGACAAAGGCTTGAAGTTTGGCCTATCGCTTGCCTCATAGCTGGATCAGCGCACCGATTAAGGCAATGCTGCCAGATATACAACATAGAATTAACAGTAGTGGTCTAAATAGGCCACCATCAACATAGGTTCTTGCCTTAATTCCTCCTATAAATCCGAATAAGCAAACAGGAATAAAACTTACACCGATGATTAAAATTGAGTGGGTTAATAGTCCCATGTATCCATAAGCAATTAAACTGACGATGCAGCTGTAACTAAAGTAGAGTGATAAATTAGCACGAATAGTTTGATGCGCGCCGTGTTGCATAACGATAGCCATGGGGGGGCCGCCTATGGATGTTGTGGTGCCGGTAATACCGCTGATAAATGATGCAAAAGCAAGGCGCTTAGGTGTATATGTAAATTGCTTTCCTAAATAACTGATAACGACTGCAAGTAAAACAAAGGCTGCAACTAATAGCTGAAGCCAAGCAGTATCTAATTGCATTAATAACCATGCGCCTAAAAACGTACCGGGAATTCGGCTAATAAACGAGGCAGATAAATGCTGGGTTTCTAGATGCTCGCGTTGGTCCCAAGTATTGAGTAGACTCAAAAATAAGGCGGTCATGGTTAATACGACAGGTACCCACTCAGGCTTAAATAACACAATGATGGGTGCGGCGATAACCGCCATACCAAAGCCTAAGGCTGTTTGAATCCAACAACCAATTAATAAACTGAGTGCGGCTATACTCCAAACTAACCAGTCAATTTCCCTAATAATTTGGGCGAACTCTCCGCTTAATAAATCCATAAAGGAGGCATGTTATAAATTGAAGTCATTAACAATTTTTTCAAATTTTAAGATGACTTCGTTTACGGTAATTTGTTCCATGATTTGTTTCCCTTTTACACGCGTTCCCCAAACAAGGTGCTGAGAGCTTCTGCCGGTTTGAGCTTTAATATTTTGATGGTAAACCTCAGCGGCATATTTTTGATAAAGATAGGGACCAGTGCGTTTAGGGTTTGAATGGCCATATAAACCAAGTACAGGTGTATGTTGCGAAACCGCCATATGGGCAGGGCCCGTATCGGGCGCTAAAACAATGTTTGCATTCGCAAGTAGGGCTAACATTTGTTTTAAGTTAGTTTGTGCAATTAAATTTTTAATGGGAGATTGTGCAAACTCTACAATAGCAGCGCCTAGATTTTTATCGACATCACTTGGGCCACCACATAGAACGACATTGAAGCCTTTCTGATGCGCATAGTCTGCAATAGCCGCATAGCGCTCTGGCAACCAGTTACGTTCTTCTTTGCTTGCTGCGGGTGAAATAACAAGTGTGCGTGTTGTTTCAGTGTCGGACTTAATTGGGATATGTTCGTTTGCAAAAGC
>JBLHVH010000163.1:0-7980 GCA_047628385.1 Oleiphilaceae bacterium | reverse complement strand
TGTAGGTTAATCAAAAAGATTTACATTAAAGTCTGAGAGCGAACAACTCCTAGTTCGGTAAAGAGTGCATGATTTTTTTAGCTGGCGCCTCAAATTTTTGGGCAAATAGCTAACATATTGTAACCCATACAAACCCATCTAAAAATTAAGAAGCCCATATAGTAAGGGGTTGTGAGGGTTAAGCCGAGTTCTGAATTACTACTTACGGGAGTTCTAGACTCTACAACTTTGTATGAAGACTTAGAGAATCTAACGCGTTGAAAATATATATAAGACAAAGCTCCAAATGAAATTAATAGTATTGAACGGTAATATTTACTGAGTTATTGGCTTTGTGAGTGGTAATAGTACTGATCGGTAGTATTATTTTGCAAGGGAGATCAAAGTGCTGCTATAGTACTGATCGGTAATTTATAAGGTGGCTTATGAAAATTCGTACTGTAAAAGAGCTTTTAGATCTAATAATGAAACGTCGTCGCTCTGCAATGATTAATGGGGCTATGTTAGCGACTTCGGCTAATGTCTCGCCTAAGTTTATCTCCCAACTGGAGAACGGAAAGGAAACCGTCGAAGTCGATAGCCTAGTTAAAGTTGCTCATGCTCTAGGCATGAATATACCGGTTCTATTCAACCCCGCCCGTACTGGCGCAATCGTAACAGCCAAACGTAAGGAGCTTGGGCTCGACCAGATAACTGGGGCCGCGCTTTGTAACGTCTCACCGCGATTTCTATCTACCATCGAAAATGGAAAGCCAAAGAAGCGTTTAAATAAGCTATTTGATGTATTGAAAGGTTTTGGAATTGATGTTGAGGTGATGGTGTGAATACGGATGCTTCAAAAGTAGAGGAATTAAATACTTTCGACGTTTATTTCAATGATGCTTTTGTCGGTAAGTTGAATATCGATAAGGCTATGCGTATGAGCTTTATCTACGATGATGTTTACATGGAGCAAAAAGGCCCTTCGATTTCTTTAACTATTCCTTTAAGTATTAAGCAGCATGAAGACAGTGTCGTTTTCCCATTTATAGAGAACCTATTGCCTGAGGGTGAAATTCGCTCTCTGATTCAGCGTCAAAATAAAATTGAAGAAGGTAATTTTTCACGTTTTATCGAGTTGTTAGGTGGGGATGTTGCGGGTGCGCTTTCAATACAGCTTGAAGGAAATACGCCAAAATTTGAAGATACCATAGTAGATAGTGAGTTAAGTTATGAGGGGCTTAGTCAGCTATTGCTAGATATTCAAGATCGTCCTTTCAATGTTAGTTCGCAAAAGGGGGAGGTTGGCAATCGTTTGAGTTTAGCGGGTGCTCAGAATAAGTTACCTGTCATTCGTAAAGGTGGAAAAACATTTGAGACGAAAGATGCACCTAGTACTCACATCATAAAACCAGCCCGCAAAGATGATCGATTCAAGTCCCTTGTCTATAACGAATATATTTGTATGAAAGCTGCCAAGCTTGCGAGCATTAATACAGCAGAAGTCTCTCTCCTAGAGGTTAACGATGCAAGTGGAAATGAATCTGATGCTTTATTAATTGAGCGTTACGACCGTGTTCGTACAAATCAGTTAAACACCACGAAAGAGGGGACTCAACGCCTTCAACAAGAAGATTTGTGTCAGTTATGTTCAATTCCATCAACCATGAAGTATGAGGTTAGTAGAGGTCCTGGTTTTAAAGAACTCTTTTCAAAGATTAACCAGTTTAGTTTGGTTCCGGTAAAGGATGATATCGAAGTTTTCAAGCGACTTATCTTTAGCCTCGTAATTGGTAACTATGACGCTCATGCGAAGAATTTCTCTTTTCTTGTTTTAGCGGATGGCGCTATCTCATTATCTCCAGCTTACGATCTTGTGTGCACTGCATTATATGAAGATTTGGATACTACATTTGCGATGCTGATAGGTGACGCTAAAGATTTAGAATCGCTTAACAAAGAGGCGTTCAAGCAGCTATTCAACATTATTCAGAAAAAATACAGCGCAATAAATAAGCAACTCATCAAATATGCTGATTCATCTCTAAAGGCTATTTCAGATGTTGTAACGAGATTTAAAGAAGGGAATTACTATCAAGTCGATATAGATTCAGTGCAACATATTTTGGAAATAGCCAAAGCCAATCATGAAATCGTATTGAAAGCACTTCAGTCTATACGTAAATAATAAATATCATAGACTAAAACGTGGTGCAAAGTTGAGGAATAACCCGGTATTATATAGTCCTGTTTATATCTAAAAACACAGTGTTTTTAGATATAAACAGGACTGCGCTATCTGTTGCTAGGGCTCGACCACCGAGTAGTGTTCTTTAATTTGGTTATCGAATTATCTTGAGTTACTAATACTTCCACAGGCTATATATGAGCGGTATGCTTCATTTTTGTATAGCCAAAATTTTGCAGGATCGATTAATTCAATTTTACGTTCGCGCACCATTTCTTTCGGGCAATTAATTCCCCCTTCAACTTCAATACGTATTACGTAGAGGCACCCGTTTTCTAAATCAATATCTTTCTATACAAACCACACAAAACATTAATGAGATTACGGTACTGGCTGATAAGGGCTACTTCAGCAGTCAAGACATTATAGATGCACAGGATGCGGGTATGACACCACTTGTTCCAGGAATTGATACATTAGGCAGCGAGAAGAAATGAATTTTAAATAAATCATTATTTAATATGATGTCGAAAAAGACCAATATATTTGCCCTGCTAAGCAAGAATTAAAACCTAGAGGTACATTTACTGATAAAGGTCTACTCTACAGAAACTACAGTTGCAGCGTAAAAATTTTAGAGTGTGCTCCATGAAAGAGGAGTGCAATAAAAGTCCCGTCCCTCGTAAAATTAGACGCTGGGAGCGTGCCGATCGAATTGAAATGATGACAGCGCAACTTAAGGCTAGAACTGACAGCATGCTCATCAGAAAAAGTACCGTAGAACACCCCTTTGGAACAATCAAATTCTGGATGGGGCCCACTCATCTTTTGACACCAGGATTTAAAGGAGTAAACACTGAAATGAACTTGCATGTTCTGGCATACAACCTCAAACGCATGATCTCAATTTTCGGAGTGAGCGGTTTGATAAAAGAGTTAATGACCAAGTCACTATAGACTTAATATCAGGCTGTAATGTCCAATTTCAAGCTTATTACGCTTGCGTGAGCGGGCTTTTCAAAATAGTCATCCATTCACCAAGAAAAAACACACCCCCTCCATATACTGCAGAATGGTTTACATAGCTTGTTAGGCATGAATTAAGTTCATTTTCAGCTCAAATTCGAGTTTTCACACAGTCTGGCTCTATTGCTATTGCTATTGCTATTCGCTTAGATGATCTTGATAACGGTACGTGGATACCTAAATCAAAAGCTGATGCACGTCCTACTATTTATTCTAATGCTATTGGTCACAATAGAATACATAGACAACTTTATTACCGTTGGATTGAAAACACTATCACGATGATGGATGATGATAATCAGGTACGTGCTTTTCTTAGTACTGTTAGAGTCCAACTTCTCCACGGTAATATTAGTGATGAGATGAAATTACAAGAAGAAATAGACCACGCTGAATATAGCGACTGGCCAGAAAAGAACCGTAAACTATGACTTACTTAATTGAAGATGATTATGAAAACTATTATTCGTTAACACTAGATGTTTTGGCATTAGCGATCATAATGCCGTCATATAGTCAGCGCTTTCGCGCTAAACCAAGACTAGATAGCTGGGTTGCTCCTAATGTTTCTTTTTATGCTAGTGATAACTACACAGGAAAGGATACAGCATTACCCGATATTACCACTTGGGCATTAGGTAATATAATTTTGAGTCCGAAAGCTTATTTAGCTTTTAGAGATATTATGGCCCCATCTGGAGAGTTTTTACCGCTACTCATAGATGGTGAAACATACTATATGTTTAATACATTATTCGTAATACCCGCAAGCGCAACTGATCTTACAGGTGCTGAAGATATTGTTAATTCAGGGATACATATAGTGCAGGGTAACGTTAAGTTTGATGAGAGCCAGATATCGAGTCATTGTATATTTAAATCTTCTACTAACAAACTAAGGTCTAGTTTTGCGACCAAAGATTTTAAATCTAAGTATGATGAGAATCACTTCACTGGGTTGGTTTTTAAAGAGTTAGGTTCTTAACTTTTTCTTTCATGAAGGAAAAATTATGCCATTAATGGTTTCAATGAAAATCCATTATTAATAGACAAAAAACTTCAGTGCTTCCGAGCGGGCTCTGTCAGATTAATTTCCATTATTCTCCTTTATTCTTACAAAATTTCAAAAGCTCCATTGCCGATATTATGTGCTGTTTTGAAATGAGCTGATTTTAGTCTGTTCGCTTTGAAGCTAAGCGACTAGTTTTTGCCACTAAACCGCCTCTTAGCGACCTTTCTAATTTAAGATAATTCAGCCAGTTATAAATTCGTGATAACTAACGGAAGTGAGTAAAAGCGACCCTTTCCCTAGATTCTCAAACTCCCAGCTATGAGTACTTAGCGATACCTTGAGCATGTCAACGACCGCACTGTGGACGGCGAAACCTGCAAAATTCAGTTTATGTATTACGATCTCTGAAGCGTCGATAAACCAGGGAGAGCCGAGAAACAGCAACACATTCTCGCTAGGTAAAAATACGAATTTGCCGCGTAACTTGAGATCATGGGCAAGGTGTTTGAAAAGGAAAAATGATCCGGTATTTCCGAGCACTCAGTTGACACAGAAAACACCCTCTGGTCGGATCGATTCGAATAGTTTATCCATACTCACGCTGGGGAGGATATCAAGACAAATACGTTGTAGTGTTGTTCCAACCTGCAGTATTTCCATCTGCATGTTCAACACTAAGTGGAAATGGAACGCTGTGGCGAACTGCTGCGGCGGAAGGCTAAACTGAAATATTGAGCGCGGGTTGTCTTGTTTCATTTGATAGCGTAGTTCGGCCACTTGACATCAAAACATCGTGAACTGCACCTTGTTCTTTGGATTCGACGAGGAGGGCAGTAACTGGCGTATTGAGCAACTTGCCCAGACCTTGCATCAAACCAATGACAAAATGTACCAAGCCTGCGCGGAGCGTACTATAATGAAGCTGTAGTGAGTTTTCTGTTACGTCTTTACACTCGAAACCGGGCGGTTGCAACTACGGAAACAACAACTACACCTTTGTATGAAAGCCCGGCAGGTTGGCTAGGAACTCAGGCAATGAGCTACCGTTAGCTTGCATCAAACCGCCGTAACCTTTCTGCGCTGTATGCAGTACACAGTGCTCACCGAATACCTCAAGAATCGCCTCTGCGGGAATTTTCAGTACCTCACTTGCCGCGCCTACCAACTGAAAAGTCATTTCGTCTTAGTACGCTTCGTTGCTCATGAACACGTCTATGTTGACCCAACGCAGGACTTAATATCTTGCCATACCGATTGGCCAAATTGCATGCAGACCATATTTTCCAATGCTTTATTAACCATAGCGCACATAATACATCCTTTTATTTTTAGGACCTGATAAATGTTTTAAGCTGTTTTCAATCAGGAAGACCTTTATATATTGCGTCGAACTGTTCAGAATCGTTACGGAAAATTTCCAACATTTGTGGGTCAAAATGCGACGGATCAGTTCGTCCGTCACCATCAAGCATAATTGACAACGTTTTCTCTTGATCAAACTCAGTTTTATAAGGACGTTTTGACCTAAGCGCGTCATAAACGTCAACCACAGCAACAATACGAGCTTCAATGGGAATTTCTGTTCCTTTGAGACCTCGAGGGTAACCTCCTCCATTCCAACGTTCATGATGGTTTCTTGCAATCGTGGCTGCCATTTTCATGACTGAATGTTCTGCATGAGACAAAATAATATAACCATTTTGTGAATGCTCTTTCATAATTGCGACTTCATCAGCGTCGAGTTTTCCGGGTTTTAATAAAACAATTTCGGGCGTGCCGATCTTGCCTATGTCATGCAGTGGCGCCGCTAACAACATCATATGTTGACGCTCTTCTGACCAGCCAAGTTGTTGAGCCATAAATTTGGAATACTCACCAATTCGCTGTATATGATGACCGGTTTCAGGATCTTTGAATTCGGCTGCCACAGCAAGGCATGTCAACGCTTCGTCATACGCATCTTCAACATTCTTGAGAAGGTTGCGAACCTTAATCGTTTTTGCATGTACATCAGCTTCAAGACTAGCTTGGTAATGCTCTTTGGTGCGCCTCAAAATGACCAGCTCTTCTGCTCGACGGACAACATGGCAAAGATGTTCAATATCAATCGGCTTTTCAATGAAATCTAAAACACCCAATTTCAATGCAGAAATAGCTTCTGCTGACCCACCGTGTCCCGTCATAATGATAAACTCAATATTACGATTTTTGCAGCTTTCTTGTTTAGCCTCGCGGATCATTTCAATACCGTCCTTCCCTGGCATTTGAATATCTGTAAGGACAATAGCAATCTCATTATCACTTCGAAGAATATTGAGCGCTTCTTCTCCATTGACTGCTTCACAACACTTATATCCTTCCGCGTTGATCGTTTCGAGCAGTTCTTCACGAATATATTCTTCGTCTTCGACTATTAAAATTTTTGTTATCAAGGTGAATTCTCCTTAGATTTAATTTTGAAGCCTTAATTTAATAATTTCTGTCAGCTCATCAATATCTAATGGTTTGCGTATAAAAGTAAAACCTTGCTTTATGACACTATCTTCAACATCAGAGCTGCCATGCCCAGACATGACTATAAAACATAGCTTGTTATTGAACTCTTGCTTTAGGATTTCGACTAAATCTAACCCTGACTGTCCAGGCATTTTCAAGTCTGTTAATATTAAAGCGATATCAGGATTGTCACGTGCTATTTTTAGTGCATCCGTTACATTGCTTGCAATTAGAGAATCATACCCTTCAAATTTTAATGCTTCTGAGGCCTCTTCAAGTATTAATGGTTCATCATCCACAATTAACATTTTTATTTTTTTCATTTAAATCCCCATCAGATCTTTTTTTTGAATTATGTTATTCGTTGCCGGAAGTTCGATCGAAAATTTCGCGCCATCATCAATATTTTCAGCAATTATAGTGCCGCCCATTTCCAAGATAATTCCATAGCTCACAGATAAGCCTAAGCCAGTTCCTTTTCCCATTTCCTTTGTTGTAAAAAAAGGTTCAAAAATTCGAGAAAATATATGTTCAGGAATTCCGCCACCAGTATCTTGAGAAGAAATGGTAATCATCCCATCTTTTTCAGTAATACTAAGTGTGATCTTTGAATCCGGTATTTTGTCCTTCATCGCATCTCTTGCATTGGCCAAAAGATTCAGGATAACTTGCTCCATCTGAATAGTATGTCCCATCACTTTGCTACATTTTTCAGGAAAACTAGTGACTACCTGAATACCCGCTAGTTTGAGTTGTGCTCCCAGTAAATCAAGGGCATTAGAAACAACCTCGCGAGGATCTACCATTTCTGGTTTTTCCTCGGCCTTACGACCGAACATTCTCATATGATCAATAATTGCAGCTGCGCGAGACGTCTGCCCTTCAATACGCACTAATTTTTCAAGTATATACTCAGTGTCTTTGTTACTTTTATGGCTTTTAATTCTTCGACGGCTATTGCCAGCAGCCATACGTATCACATTAAGAGGTTGATTTAACTCATGAGCAACAGAGGTCGCCATTTCGCCAAGCGTGGCTAGTTTTGAAGCCTGAACTACCTGAGCCTGAGATTTCTTAGCTTCTGTAATATCTTGTCCAACACCGACGACTCCCATAATATGTCCTGCGGCATTCCGGCGTGAAGTGGAGTTCAACAGCACATCCACCCGATCGCCAGTTTTGGTATATAGAGGGAATTCATAGTTAGCGGACTCTTCACCTTGAAGGGCCTTATCCAATACTTCTTTAACCGAGGCCTTGTAATCATCGGTGATAAACC
>JBLHVH010000162.1:0-8152 GCA_047628385.1 Oleiphilaceae bacterium | reverse complement strand
TTTTTAAAATCAATGACTTAAGGCCACATCAAGTCCAGAGCAGTCCTCTACTAGATGCTAAAAACCGCTCTTTATAGTAACACTACCCGACGCCACCAACTTTGGATGTTACTAAAATGGCTAGAATCACCAAACCACTGCCAATACGGAAGTGAAGCAGGCAAAGCCTAAAGATAAGGAATACAACCTTTCTGATAGTACTGACAAGTTAACTTTCTTTATTCTTCCTAATCTATTCTAGCTATTGGCTATATGCCAACTGCCCGATTCCAAGACACAAAAGCGCCTTCTCTCAACTCACGATAATAATTTGACCTGATTAGATTTCGGTTCAGATTAAACAAATTATAAATTTCTTTGTGTGTTCCTAAAAAACGATTAGCTTAAGTCACTGATTTAAACTTTCTCATCACCCTCTCCCTGACTCGCGTTCCTTCATGTGACTGCTCTGCCCTATTGTTAGAATACTGATCTTTAGGATGCCGGGCATCTGGAATGAAATTTCTATATGCCACATTATAACTACGCAACTTGTCCGTCGTAACTGCACGAATTTCATGACGGTGATTTTTTAATATACCTTTAAAGAAGCGTTCTGCAACTTTACCATTACGCTTAGCCTGCAACAGAAAATCAATAACATCACCATACCCAAAGCACTCGCTGCGCTCACGGGGTAGGCTGTCTTGATCAACTGCGCGCCAGAGATAATATTATTTTCCTTTAATTTTGATAAATACTTCGTCAATGAATAGCTCATCACCATAACCATGATGTGACTTCTTCACTCGCTTAGCATATTGTGAACCGAATTTATTGATCCAAAGACGAATCGCTTCATAGCTAACGATCACAACGCGTTGGGCGAGCAAGTCTTCTACATCACGAGTACTTAAGTTGAATCTAAAATAAACCCAGACTGCATATTGAATAATAATTATTGGAGGGAAACGGGGCGTTTTTACATGAGATTGACCTCGTTACTGATATTCTATCAAAAACATCAGTTAACTTGTCAGTACCGTCCAGCTTATATACTGAAACCTGCTTACCCTTTCGATGATAAGCATCAGAACGATTACGAATCATAATCGCCTTTTTTCAACTTATCCTCGTAGCATCTTAGTTTACTTGGTTTATCTTTAAGCTCTTTCCTTAATAACTTTTGCGTGTCCCATTTAGCAGGTATTTATTCGCAATCATCTGCGCTTAACCACGTCTGCAGCCGACGATTTTCCAGGTCTAAGTTCATCAAGCATCGCAATAAGCTTTTTTAAACGCTTTTTCAATTTTCGAAAGTTCACTTAAATTACGAGTTTTAGCTTTTTTACTTTTGAGTAAGTCTCGCATTTTTGCATCTGACTTATAGTGCATATCCTGTCATTCAACCATCCGCTCCTCTCACAATATTTTGCATTAAGGTTATAACGAAACAAAAAGTCCCCTTTGGGTCTTAATGGGCCTTACCTACTGAGAAATCCAATCTTTGGAGATATTAGCTTTTCTATTCCCAAAAGAAATTTGCTCTAAAGATTGCAGATAGACCTCTGGCTTAACAAATACACCGGTTTCATAAAATTTTAACAAATTATCTTCGTTTAATTCTACATCAAGCCATTGAGCACAAATCTTGTCATAGTTTTTTTCAAGCTTGGCAATTATTTTTTTATCGGGATTTAAAACTGCTAATAGACCAGAGGGCGCTGAACTTAGGAGATTAACATTATCTTTCATACCTGCATCTATCAAAATATGAACCAATTTCCAAATATCACCAGTCCAAGCTTCGTTACGCTCCAACATCTCATTATTTCGCGTAGCCATTTTAAATGTCCATGGTATTGGATCATGGAATAAAAATAACGCTTCTTCAGAAGATATTTTCGCTAAATTTATAAAATCTTTTAAAGCATATTCAAAAAGATGCATACCATCAATAAAGGCTAATTGACATTTTAAACCTGATAATTTTGGTAGTCTATTTTCAAAAAAACTATCAGAAGTTTCTTGGAACATTAGGCAAAAATCTTTGTTTCCTATTGGATTTTCGCTCAATTGAAAAAAAGGATCAATAGCTATTGAGGGGCTTTGAGATAGAACAAGTGAAGCGCCTGTTCGGGTTCCAATTTCAAAATATCCTTCATAAACATTTCTATGTAACGCTCTCAAAAAATGTAAGTAATTTACATCATTCGCTTGGAAAAACTTTCCCTTGGCACGTAACTCGACCGGCGATAACATTCTTTCTGACAGAGAAGCGAATTTTGGGCCGGAAAAACCTGCCTTTCTCGCCGCTCCAATAAATTCATTAGCAATATCTAATTTATCTAAATTAATTAAGGCATTGATATAGCTGAGCCAAAACTGTTCTACTTTTTGGTTCCCCTGAAGTGCAGCATGCAAAAATTTTAGGCCATTATTTGACTGATAGAGGTCAACTAGCAATATCCCTAAGTTATGATTAGCAGCAGCATGCGCTGGCATAACTTTTAATACCTGCCTGTAAGCACTTTCAGCCTTTTGAAGATTTCCTTTTTTATGCTCTGCTACAGCCTGTTGTATTGCTTTCTCGATAGTCAGTTCCATCAAATACTCTTAAGCACTGCTTTATACATGTCGTGAGTGCCTTTATCTAATTTAACATTACATGCTTATCGCATCTGTTTTATAAGTTTAAATATTGTATTGATTTTTACAAGATCAGGATAGCACATTTATTTTGAAGTCTAAATTCACAGTGTTCTTTTAGTATCATCTCATCATAGAGCATCTTTCCCCAGCCTCACAATGCAAGTCAGTCAACATGTTAACCAGATCTATACACAGCATAAACCGTGAATTATTGTATGATTTTCAGATGCTTATTGACTGGATCGTTGATTAGATAACGGCTTTTTAGGAGCAACTGGCTTAGTAAGATTTGGGGCAGTGTCTTTTGTGGCCTTTTGATCAACTGACTTCTGAGCAGGCTGTTTGACGATTTTAGTTTTAAGTATTGAGATTGTGCGAGTGATACTTTTTGTCTTTGGCTTAGCCATCTTTTTTGCCAACGCCACAACGCTAGTGCTTGACACAAGCATCAACTCCAAAGCCGCCCATTTTGTTTCTGCGTCCACGGCTTCAATTTGATTACGGATGATGTTTGGCGTTCGCTGTGTGTCTTGCAGTGCTGTTTTGTT
The DNA here is from genome assembly GCA_047628385.1 of Oleiphilaceae bacterium. Classification (GTDB taxonomy): domain Bacteria; phylum Pseudomonadota; class Gammaproteobacteria; order Pseudomonadales; family Oleiphilaceae; genus PZPK01. Next base: position 4,973 of record JBLHVH010000162.1, on the reverse strand, counting down.
CATTCAGTATTTAGCAATTTACAGGCTGAGGTGATGTAAAATCAACACCCCAAAAGCACAAGTACTTCCCCGCTTGAAACCGCAGTTCAAAATTCTTAAGTTCAAAAGACCAATTCCAGATTGTAACAACATTTGACCACCAAGCAGTCACTTCATCTCACCACACGCTTTGTGCTTGTGCGTTGATTTGTTGATGGTATTGATAGCTTAAATGAGAAAAGCGTTGGCTCAGTTTGTTATGGCTTTTCCTGCGTCATACAGTGTACATAGAGCTGTAGTCTGCTAGCACATATAGTCAAGTACCCACGCTTGAATTGGCGTGTTTAAAACTCAGTGTGTCCATGTAGCATTTATAGCGTGACAGCCAGTCCTTACTAAATTCACTTTCACTTGCTACAGCGCCTATCTTATTTAGTAAGTCGTAAACCTCATTAAGAACCCACGGATTTTAGTCGCCAGAGCGACACATTGAATTTTGATGGCCGGTGAGCGAAGTTCACGGTCGCCTAAAACCAAATGTGAGATCACTATGCCAAAGACATATACCCGACTGACCGAAGAAGAACGATATCAGATTTATAAGGGAGTGACAGAAAAACGATCTCATCGTGAAATAGCCACTCTCATCAATAAGCATCACAGTATAGTCTCCACCGAAATGAAACGTAATACAGGCTTGCGGGGCTGCAGGCCTAGGCAAGCACAAGAGAAGGCTCATCTGCGGCATCAGAGAAAGCCCCGACATAGAAAACTAACCCCAGATGTTCAATTTTTGATTACTGAAAACATTAAGAACGAATGGAGTCCCGATCAGATACAAGGTCGACTCAGAAGTGAAGGGCTGCCTTTGGTTTGTGCCACCACCATTTATAGCTTTATCTAGCAAAAGAAGGTCTCTTGCGGGAGTCTATACAAGCACCTTCGCCACAGAAAATCCTACAGAAAACGCACAAGTTCGTCAGACACTAGAGGCCAAATCATAGGGCGTATATCGATAGATGAAAGACCGCCTATTATCCATAGAAAGGCGCGTATAGGTGACTGGGAGGCCGACAAAGCTATTGGTAAAGGTCATAAAGAGGTATAGGTAACGTTGGCTGAACCTGTTAGCAAAAAAACACTCATTGCACAGGTTCCGTCCAAGCATGCAGAGGTAGTTACGGAGGCGATTATTAAGCTCCGCAACCCGAGGAAGAGCACCTACACACGATCACGTTTGATAATGTAAAAGAGTTTGCTTACCACGCTAAAATGAAGAAATCGCTCGGTGCAGACAACTATTTCCCACACCCTTACTGCTCGTGGGAACGCGGGCTCAATGAGAATTATAATGGGTTGATACGTCAGTATCTTCCGAAAGGAATGCCGCTGGAAAAAGTTTACGGTGCTATGTGCTTAGCAGCATAATTATGCGGTGTCACATTGGCGACTAAAATCAGCGAGTTTTAATAAACGTAAGCATTAGGATAAAGTAAAATTAAGGACTTAAGGCGTCCTAGAGGTTGGTAATAATAAAATTATTACACTTCTGTTGTTAATTAGGGAACACATATGAACAATAAAATACTCCGGCCATAGTTTTTACAATTATTAGCGAAGTGGCAGTTAATGCAACAGAGAAACAATATCTTGCCGGCTCAGGCGAAACTAAAAATGAGGCCTGCCATGATGCAGAATGGGGAGTGATGAAAAAAGCAGATTGGCATTGTGAAAAAAATCGGCGGCAGTGTATCAAGTGCATTATTGAAAAATGTAACGTACGTCAGTACGACAGTGGCAACTGGACGGCAAGCATAAGGGTCAATTTTAAATGTAGATGATAGTATCTAAAAATCTTAGGGGGGCTAATTGCGCATTGAAAAATTATAGCTTTTTATACAAACCAAGCACTAAAAGAGCTTAGATTCTAGTCTATTAAGAATATTAGGTTTGACTAGACTATTTTTTGTAATACCTATGTTTAAACCTAGATTATCGTATTAAAATTTCAATATTAGATCTACTATCTTCCCACCGTGTGGATCTGGCCATATAAATGTATAGCCAACAATAAAATTCTTTTGCCTTTGCGTCAATGTAACCCCATTGTGATTGCAGCGTCATAAATCATAATTCAACCAATATTTTATTTCGTAAATTCAACTTCCGCCGCCCCACTAAATATCAAAGCCTCATCTTTTTAGATGAGGCTTTGATACTTTAACGTTAGTAAATAGTAAGCTAATAGTTCAGCGCGCATGCCTGGGGATAAAGTAAAAACGAAGCTCAAAACTAACCATATTATTTAGAGTTATTACGCTGACCCTTAATATTTTTCTTACAGGGCTGGGTAGCTTTATAAAGGCATAGAAAAATTCCTGTTGCTCACTAGGAATAACTCAATTAACGTATAAATAATGCCTAGACTTAAATTGAATCACTTGAACAGGAATTATTAGCTATGAACGGCGCAGGTGGCCAACACACTTCATTTAGCTTTCAGCATTATGCAAAATCTAGCCCACAGGTATGGCTGATTGTTTCGTCATGGCTGCTGATGACTGTGGTATTTGTGTTCTTGCTACTTTTCTTACGGCTGTCGGACAATAAGCGAGCGTTTGATGATGAGGCTTCCCACGCATATAACGCGGTATATGAAAGAATTAGTGTCAATAAAACGGTATTGGAAAGTTTCTCTTCTGTGTTACGCATTACTGATGATATTCCAGCTATTTATCAATATACCTCTGAAATAAGGCAAGCTTTTCCACATATCTATTGGTTAGGTTTTCATCAATATGTTTCTGACAATAGACTAAAGGATTTTGAACAACAACGCAGAGAAGCTGGCTATGCTGACTTTAAAATAAAAGACTTCTCTTATGAGAATGATCGAGTATTTCACAAAGTAAACAAGGTTGCCTCTTATTATCCTACGATATTTGGTAAATCTAGAACCTCTGATTCTAAAATAATTTTAGGGTTAGATATGTTTGCAGTACCGTTTTTAAAACAAGCACTGCTCAAGTCAATACGAACAGGGGACGCTGCCGCTACTAGACCTTTCAAGCTAGTAGAAGGTGGCCAGGGTTATATGATTTTTAAGTCATTAGATGCATACCCTGATTTCGACCCCGATATAGCTGACGATATAGAGAGACTTGCGGTTTCTATATTGGTTAGAACTGATCAACTTCTTAGTTTAGCAAATAGTGAAGCGCCTCGAACTATCACTAAATTAAGTTTTCAAAATATTGACGGAGAGATGATAACTGAAGTATTACCGGCATTGAATGGACAGCCTTACCTTATCAAATTTGGCAGCTTAAAGTTTGAGAGTGAGTTTGATCACTTTGGAAAACCCTTTCAGTTAATAATACAAAAAGATAATGGGTTTTTGGCTTGGGAAGTAGTTGTGATCATTCTCTTGATTATTATAACAGGCGCTTTTTGTTGGCTTTATTTGAAAAATAGTTATCGCCATCACCTAAGCAATCTTGATAGACAGCTGGCATTAGATGATCTAGCGGACCAGAGAGAAGGGCTTGAAAAACGTGTTTTAGAACGGACCAATGAATTAAATGAAAAAACCGCTGAAATACGGCTATTAGCAGGTAAAATGATAACCTTGCAGGAAGACGATTATCGACATATTGCCCATGAGCTCCACGACGAATTTGGTCAGTTAATTACAGCGATAGGGATCAATACTAAATTGGTATCTAACCGCATAACAGACGACCCTAACGTGGATGAATTATCGGCGGAAACTCAGCAATTGGTGGATCGACTGCATACATCGATTCATTCTTTAATTGGTAGGCTTCGACCTGAAGCACTGGATACCTTTGGTTTAAAAGTAGCTATAGAACATAGCACTAATTTATTTAAACTTAATGAACTGGGTATTGAATCTCAACTAGTGATTGAACCTGATATTGACTCTTTGCACGAGACTTATGCAATTACAATTTACCGCGCTATACAGGAACTTGTTAACAATGCGGTGAAACATGCCAATCCAAAAGTAATTACGGTGAGCGTGAAATTAGTTGCCTCACAAGTGATCATTACAGTGGCTGATGACGGCTGCGGCATGAAGACTAACAGCAGGTCAAAAGGATATGGACTTGTAGGTTTAGAAGAAAGGCTATTGGCATTAAGTGGAGTTATGGATATTACCAGCTCTCCCAGTAGCGGCTGTTCCATAGAGATAAGACTGCCACTAATCAAAAGTTACAATGTGCGAGTATAAGCAAGAGAGAGGTACTGCGGGTAGACGACCGCCCTATCGTCAGGCAAGGTTTTGCTATGTTGTTAGCAGAAGACAAGCAACACAATATAGCGGCCCGATTTACTAGTGATAAAGAAGTGCTTAGTTAAAAGCTAAGCACCCTGAAATTAAAATAGTGACACTGAGAGTGAACGAAGTAGCACCATTTATAGCTAAAAGCTTTGATGCTGACGCTGATGGATTTTTAGCTACTAATGAGCGCAATCAATGCTTACAAAGTGGCAACTTAACATTAAATCCGCATCGTGACTTTTTCTAAAAGTAACATTAGCTAGCTGACAAAACCTAACGTCATATAATAAATAATAAATTACAGGCTCGTTTCAGCTAACCCTACCGCCACTAACATTAAAGCCCTACCTATTTTTGATGGGATTTTTTGTTATTAGTACAATTTAATAAATCGCGGGCTGCCACCTGATTTACTTGTACTAATAATGGTAGCTCAAAAGACTACTGGACCATCCACTACCCTTATCGTCAAGCACTCGTAATTTTTTGTGTCTAACAATTGCTTAGCGTCTTGATAGCCCCTATCGAGCCACAGCTTGGCATTAGCAGTATCTAACAACACAGGCTGGCGATGATGGCCAGAATCAGTAACAGCCTTGCCAGCCCCTGTAGTAATAATAATGACGGCCTGCGTCTGCTCCCATTTATCTTGCTTGGGTATCTTTTGGTAGCCACTACCTTTAATTGC
>JBLHVH010000161.1:0-8186 GCA_047628385.1 Oleiphilaceae bacterium | reverse complement strand
CCTACCCCTAGAAAAAACACCTAAAATGGTCGTGGCACATCAATAAAGAATCACATTCGAACTATTGCTCTAGAGTATTAAGAGAAGGTAAATTAAGCAGACATAATACTGAACGGGTCCGCTTGGGGCGATACTCGCCCTTTTAAGAAGGGCAGAGTAAGTCAATAATTTAAAATAGAATTCGCCAAACCAAAAATCTCACGCATTATAAGTACTCGATGCAGTTGCCCCGCCTTTACCCGTCCAGTCGGTATGCGAAAACTCACCTCTGGGTTTATCTTTCCGCTCATAAGTATGCGCACCAAAATAATCTCGTTGTGCCTGCAACAGGTTCGCTGGCAAGTTACCCGTCGTAAAGGCGTCAAAAAATGACAAACCGGATGCGGTACACGGCATAGGAAGTCCTATTTCGAAGGTCTTAGCAATGATTTTTCGCCAAGCTGGCGTGCAGCGTATCAGGAGGTTTTTGAAATAATCGTCCATACCCAAAAACACCAAGTCAGGGTTAGCCTCAAAGGCGTCACTAATATTCTCTAAAAACGTACTACGAATAATACAACCGCCGCGCCACATTAAAGCAACATTACCGTAGTTAAGCTGCCAATTACGTTGATCCGAGATACGTTTCATCAACATGAAACCTTGAGCGTACGAAATAACTTTAGCCGCTAGTAAAGACTGCCGCAACGCTTCAAGCCATTCAGCTCGATCACCTGATATTGGCACGACTTGCTTATCAAACAAGGCCTCGGCCTGCTGTCGCTCCTCCTTTAAACCAGACAGATAGCGCGCATAGACCGACTCACTAATGAGCGTTAACGGTACCCCGACTTCGAGCGCGTTTATGCCCGTTAATTTACCGGTACCTTTTTGGCCCGCGACATCAAGAACATCCTCAAGTAAAGGTTTGCCATCTTCTACATAAGCGAGGATATTGGCAGTTATTTCTACGAGATAACTTTCTAACTCAGTGTTGTTCCACGCATCGAAGGTTTCATGCATCTCTTGATGGTTCATATTCAACGCGATTTTCATGAAGTGATAGGATTCTGAAATCAGCTGCATATCACCGTACTCGATACCATTATGCACCATCTTTACAAAGTGCCCTGCTCCACCAGAACCGACCCAATCGCAGCAAACATCGCCACTTTCAGTGCGTGCCGCAATACGCTGAAAGATGTCTTTTACTAAAGGCCATGCTTGTTCATCGCCACCTGGCATGATGGAAGGGCCAAACCGCGCGCCCTCTTCACCACCAGAAACACCCATACCAATATAATGCAGACCTTGTTTAGTCAGTTCGCTTACGCGTCGTTCGGTATCAATAAAGTCAGAATTACCCCCATCGATAATCACATCACCAGCTGAAAGTAAGGGCGCAAGCTGGCTGATATACTGGTCAACCACGTCTCCTGCACGCACCATGAGTAGGATTTTTCTTGGTGATGCTAGCAGGTCGACCATGTTTTCGAGGCTCGATGCGCCTTGAATATCAGTATCTTTTGCGACCCCTTGCATAAAGTCAGAGACTTTAGAGTGTGTACGATTATAAGCCACCACTTTGACATCGTGGTCGTTCATATTGAGAATCAAGTTTTGCCCCATAACGGCCAGTCCGATTACTGCTATATCTGCTTTTTTCGCTGTCATGATGGTTCCTTAAGTATTTGATAATTTTAAATGCAATGGTTTTAATCGTGGCCCTTATTTCTAAGATTAGCTGCTTATGTCGCCCGCTGATTTCGCATCTAAGTACCACTGTGTAATACCTTGAGCCGATTTAATATTAGCGGCGGGTAAACCTTTCGCTGATAGTGCGTTATTCAAAATAGTACCGACTATTTTTTGCTTACCTTCTCCCAATGCTAGATAAGTGACGCGCTTCGCCGAACACACCGCTGGCGCACTCAAGGATACCCTCGCCTGCTTAGTTTGAGGGTGATAAGCAAGTACGGCATTTTGCAAGGCGTTATAATCTGTGTGTGTAGGAAATAAAGATGCCGTATGGCCATCTTCGCCGACCCCCAGAATAACCCAATCATAAATAGGCCGCATTCTCCCGTTTACAACTTTCATCGGTAAACAGGCTGCCATTTCATCTTTAAAAGTTATACAGGCTTTTTCGGGCGATAATTCTCCAGGGATAGGATGTAGATTTTCGGCGGGTATCGCGACCTGACTAAACAATAATCGCATTGCTTCGCCATAATTACTCTGTGCGTCGTTGGCTGGGATGCAACGTTCATCGCCCCACCAAAAGTGCAGGTGTTGCCATATTATTTGGCTCGCAAAGTGGCTGTTAACAATAAAGCCAAAAACATGTTTAGGTGTGCTGCCGCCAGACAGTGAAATATTGACGACCGTTGCGCTTTTGCTCATGTCTAGCCACTGCTGGGCGATCGATTCAGCCACCGCGTCACTTGATTTAAAAATATGGACGGTCTGGTCTGTGCTACATTTAGTCATATTCGCCTTCTTTGGTCAGAATCTATAATTCGCAATAATGCGTATTTGCCAAATTTTTACAGGGAAAACGCCACTTTCGTTTATCTGCATCTAACAGATACTCCGCCTCTTTAGGCCCCCATGTGCCGCAAGCATAACCATGCAGCAAGGCATGATCACTTTTTTGATGGGCGATGATAGGTTCAACAAATTTCCAGCACGCTTGGACGGCATCGCTGCGTGCAAACAGGGTTGCATCACCATTGAGTGCATCCATGAGTAAGCGTTCATAGGCGTTCAGTAAGGGGCTTTCAAGCCCACCCTCTTCAGCAAGATCCTTATAGCTAAAATCCATCGTGACTTCTTGTGCCTCAAACCCAGCACCTGGTTTTTTTAAACCAAACTGCATCACAATGCCTTCGTCGGGCTGAATGCGAAGGATCAGCTTATTCGCTGGCGCATTTTTTCCAAAAATAGGATGCGGTGTCTTTTTAAAATGAATCACGATTTCCGTCACCCGTGTTGGTAAACGCTTGCCCGTACGCACATAAAAAGGTACGCCATTCCATCGCCAATTATTAATAAATAACTTCATGGCAATATAAGTTTCAGTTCGAGAGTCTTTTGCGACACCCGCCTCTTCGCGGTAGGCAAGCTTGGTTTTCCCTTGTGACGTTGAGTCAGTATACTGGCCAAGCACAACATTGGTTTTTAGGTCTTCATCACTAATTGGCTGCAAACTCTGTAAGACTTTAACAACCTCATTACGTGTTGAATCGGCATTAATCACCGCTGGCGGTTCCATTGCCACCATCGCCAAAACTTGTAGCAGATGGTTTTGTAGCATATCTCTTAGCGCACCAGCCCCCTCATAGTAGCGACCTCGAGCCTCAACCCCTAAACTTTCAGCGCCGGTAATTTCTACATAGTCAACATAGTTTCGATCCCACAGAGGCTCAAACATACCGTTAGCAAAACGGAACACTAATAAATTTTGGACCGTTTCTTTACCCAGATAATGATCGATACGATAGATCTGAGATTCATCAAAGAAGCCATGTAGGCTTTTATCCAATTCAATGGCTGATTGAAGATCATAACCAAGGGGTTTCTCAATCACGATACGCTTCCAACCTTCACGCTGATCAAGCAAATTGCTTTTTGATAAACACGCCGGTATCACTGTGAACTGGCTAGGAGGCGTCGCTAAATAATACAAAGTATTATGTGGGGTTTTATACTGGTTATAAAGTTCATTCAAGTTCGCTGCTAACTTTACATAGTCATTGGCATCAGAGGTATTGATCGCTAAATAGTAAACATGTTGAAGAAAAGTACGCGTGGTGTCCGCGCTCGCATTTGAGTGCTCGATCAAAGCCAGTGACAAAGCCTCTCGATAGCTTTCAGAGCTATAATCACTGCGGGAGACACCCAGAATAAAAAAACATTCGGGAAGCTGTTTACTCACATAAAGTTGATATAACGCCGGTATCAACTTGCGAAATGATAAGTCGCCCGAAGCGCCAAATATTACAAGATTACTGTTATCTGGAATACGCATAAATCAGTTCCCTAGATGTCGACAACCATGTTCAGTCAATACTTCATCTTAGAATAATAACGTATAAACAAAAAGGGCTGTCAGCGAATAATCCTTTGGTTCCCTTTTATTCAGGCTCTGAATATGTTGTCGCTCTGCCGTAATTATCTATTTTAGGTATTTATTTGGCTAGATGTGATGGATTTTGAATAAAAGATAAAACTTACACATCTTAGTATTCTATTATTGTTGGCTTTGCCATACACTATTGATTCAGGCATATTTGACCCCACACTAAAAAATAAAACTTTATGAATCAAACATTCTTTAGAATTTCGTTAGCCGCGACGGCATTGGCTTTATTTGTTGTCGTTTTAGGCGCTTATGTTCGGCTTGCTGATGCAGGGCTTGGTTGCCCAGATTGGCCAGGTTGCTACGGCCAGCTTATCGCACCGTCTGCAGCACCCAGCATCGAAATAGCCAATCAAGCTTTCCCAGATACCCCTGTTGAATCACCCAAAGCATGGAAAGAAATGGTGCATCGCTATTTTGCGAGTACCTTAGGTTTATTGATTCTGGTGATGGCCGCGATTGCGATAAAAAATCGTAAAAAATCTGAACAACAAGTGAAGCTGTCAATATTTTTGGTGCTACTGGTCTGTTTTCAAGGCGCACTCGGCATGTGGACGGTAACCATGTTATTGAAACCCTTTATTGTAACTTTGCACTTATTAGGCGGCATGCTAACGCTAGCGCTACTTTTTTGGACTACGCTCACAGCGTATCAATCCTCGCGAACAGCGACACAGGCCGCAAAGTCTAAAGCCCATATACTCGCAACCCCAGCGGTAAAACGCTGGGCATTATTAGCATTAGTCGTCGTTTATATACAAATCGCGTTAGGGGGCTGGACCAGCACGAATTATGTTGCGCTATATTGTACCGATTTACCTACCTGCCAAGGTCAATGGCTGCCGCCAACCGACTTTAAAGAAGGCTTTACACTCTGGCATAAAGACCATACCGACGATAAAAACTACGAGGGTGGCGTACTATCGCTTGAAGCAGGGACTGCGGTACACATAACACACCGCCTAGGCGCTTTAGTTACATTATTTATTGTCGGAGGGTTTGCGCTTAAGTTATTCTTTTTAGGCTCAGCAATTGCTAGACAATACGGCTTATTACTGGGTATTGTGTTAAGTACACAAATATCACTAGGTTTACTAAATATTATTTTAGTACTGCCTATTCCGATTGCCGTTGCGCACAATGGTGTGGCTGCGATACTCTTACTTACCTTGATCGCGATTACACGTAAAATAACAACCGTGACTGCTATAACTAAAAAAGAACGCGTATCCAATTTGAAAACCCGTGCTCAAACAGCATAAAGCACTAATAAAAAACTAAAGACCTAAATAATAAAATACGAGATCTAGATTTTAGAAAAACAGAAAAATAAACCGTTGTAAGCAAGCTACTCAATAACATTACGCATATGTTTTGTGTCGACGTTCATGTTCTATCGCAGTATGTGTAGATAAAACATTGGATTACGGTGTAAAAGCAGAACGGAATGATAAAATTATTGAGTAGCGATCATGCAAGGGCCATAAAAATAATATAAACAAATTACAACAAAGATAAATTAGAGGACATCACCATGTCAGAAACCACGCTAGCTGCACCTAGTCAATCGCTCTCTTGGCAGCAATATTTAGAACTTTGTAAGCCAAAAGTTGTTTTATTAATCGTTTTTACCGCCATTGTGGGTATGTTTTTATCATCCCCAGGTATTCCGCCTTTAGACACGGTATTTTTTGCCTCGCTGGGTATAGGCTTAGCCGCTGCATCGGGTGCGGCTGTGAACCATTGGGTTGACCAAAAAATTGATTCTCAAATGGAACGTACTAAAAGCCGCCCAATTCCTACTGGCGGATTATCATCACGCTCTGCGATCACCTTTGCACTGTCTTTATGCGCCATTTCAATGGCTATTTTGCTTATCACCACGAATGTACTGACAAGCGTACTGACGTTTATTAGCGTTATCGTTTACGCCGTAATATACACCATGTTCCTTAAACGCTGGACACCTCAAAACATCGTTTGGGGTGGCGCTGCAGGTGCTGCGCCACCACTTCTTGGTTGGGCGGCAATGACAGGAGAAGTGACCGGTGAGTCATTTTTACTTTTTTTGATTATATTTGTTTGGACGCCACCTCATTTTTGGGCGCTCGCTATTCGTCGTAGAGATGAATATGCAAAAGTTGACGTTCCAATGCTACCCGTTACGCACGGTATTCCCTTTACCAAGCAGCAAGTACTACTTTACAGCCTCATGCTATTTTCAATTACGCTTTTACCCTTTGGCTTGCACATGTCGGGCATCATCTATTTAACAGGCGCAACAGTACTGGGCTTAGGTTTTATCTATCATGCGACTAAACTTTTTCTGTCTGATACTGATGAACATGCCATGAAAACATTTAGCTATTCTATTTTTTATCTAACGGTACTTTTTGCACTATTACTAATTGATCACTACATTCCCATTAATTTATCTGCTTAAGCAGTCTAACGTTGCTATGAGTGCAATTACTCTAGCAACTTGCCTGACAGAACGGCTTACATCATTTATAATGCCTGCCCATTTAAATATGAGCAGGCAATTCTTTAATGGATCAAAATCCAGTAGCACAATATGACGATTTATTAGCGGATAAAACACAACAGATCCAAGAACAGTTTGCTCATTTTAATCCCCCAGCTCTAGAAGTCTTTGCCAGCTCACCTCAAAATTTTAGGTTACGTGCCGAGTTTAAAATTTGGCACGACGGTGACCGATGCTTTCATGCTATGTTTGAACGCGGCACTAAGAATAAGCCTTTCGAAGTCACACATTTTCCAATTGCCAGCAAAGCGATTACTGACTTAATGCCTCGCCTCATGGCAGACATTAACCAAAACCCAATTTTAAAAAATCGCTTATTTCAACTTGAGTATCTCAACACCTTATCTGGCGATATGCTGGTGACTTTAATTTATCACCGACAGTTAGATGAAGAATGGATATCAGAGGCAAAATTACTCAAAGAGAAATACGGTATTCATATTATTGGCCGTGCAAGAAAACTGCGCATTTTACTCGACCAAGACCACGTAATTGAACAACTTCAGGTCGATGATCTAAATTTGAAGTACAAGCAAATCGAAGGCGGCTTCACGCAACCCAACGGTGAAATGAACCAAAAGATGCTGAGCTGGTCAAGAGACTGTGCGCAAGGCAGTGAACAATGGGATTTATTAGAACTTTATTGCGGTAACGGCAATTTTTCAATTGCACTCGCAGATAAATTTCGACAAGTCTTTGCCACAGAGATCAGTAAGACCTCAGTAAAAGCGGCTAATGATAACAAAGCACTGAACAAACTTGAAAACGTTCATTTTGCGAAAGTAAGTGCGGAAGAATTTACCGCCCACATGAGCGGCCAACGCCTACGCACGCGTTTAAAAGACATGAACCTTGAAGAAGCAGATTTTGGTACCGTGCTAGTAGATCCTCCCCGTTCTGGGCTTGATGAAGACAGCTGCAAGATGATTAGCCAATACCCGAACATCATCTATATATCGTGTAACCCTGAGTCCTTAGAAGATAACCTCAAAGTGTTAAGCCAAACACATGATATTCAACGTTTTGCTTTGTTTGATCAATTCCCTTATACACATCATATTGAGTGCGGTATTTACTTAGTAAAGAAAACTGTTTAATAAGCTCGTCATAATAGTATAAATAGTCACAAGCATATTGAATAAATAACAGGCATACTAAACTGGCGAAGGAGTGAAACCTTATGCATAGCCAGTGAGACCATTGATCCATGACAAATAAGCAACAAGATACCGCAGAGAATTCGACAGACAAAAACTCACTTACACTACTTCAAACGTTTAAAAGTGTTTTATGGGCACTTATAGGCGTACAAAGTAGAGAAAATTTAGTACGTGATTTCTCACGTGGCAAAGCTAGCCACTTTATTATCACTGGGCTCGTTTTTGTGACGCTATTTGTATTGATGCTCGTCGTGGTTGTGAACATTGTTTTAAGCTATGCCATTTAGGCTTTTGCTACACCTAATTAAAGTCCCGACAACTTTCGCCTGGCAACTCCAACTCACTAACACATTGATAATAG
>JBLHVH010000160.1:0-8228 GCA_047628385.1 Oleiphilaceae bacterium | reverse complement strand
TTGAATCAAGAACGGTTGAATCAAGAGCTGACGAATCAAGTGCAGAAGAAAACCGTTCAATGACCGCCACAGCGACATGCACGATTTTATAGTTTGAAGATAAATCAGGTCCGGTATTCTGCATTAATTTTCACATAATCTTGAGATAAATCAGACGTCCATACTGTTTCAGAAAACTCACCTCGCCCTAATTTAATTTGAATTATAATTTCCTCACCATCCATCACAGCTTGGCCCAGCATTTCTGTATAATCAGCACACTTTTCACCAGCATTAACGATACGCACATCACCTAGAAAAATTTCTACTTTTGATAGATCTAATGCATCAATTGGTGCACGCCCTAATGCCGCTAAAATACGGCCCCAGTTAGGATCACTGGCAAAAAGCGCTGTCTTAATCAATGGTGAATGGGCAATAGTATAAGCAACATCAAGCGCCTCTTGAGTGCTACCGGCTTGCTCAACAATGACGGGAACGAATTTTGTAGCGCCCTCAGCATCGCGAATAATTGCTTGAGCTAATTCAATAAATACATTTTTCAATGCTATTTTAAATTTAGGATAATCTTCATGGGTCACATCAATTTCAGTCGCCCTAGAAGCGCCACTAGCAAAAAGCATGCAAGAATCATTTGTTGAAGTATCACCATCGACGGTAATACGGTTAAATGAAACCTCAGAGAGTTCGCTTACCAGTTCAGATATTAGTGGCTGCGGAATATTAGCATCGGTCCCAACAAAAGCTAGCATAGTTGCCATATTCGGCTTAATCATACCCGCACCTTTGCTGATACCATTAATCAGAATTGTCTTACCTGCATATTGCACACTTGCAACAGAACCTTTGGGCCGAGTGTCTGTCGTTAATATGCCTTCAGCTGCCTTAAGCCAATGATTTTCGTTCAAATCATTGGCCGCGCTCGGTATTCCTTTCTGTATTTTTTGTATTGGTAATTTTTCACCAATGACGCCGGTTGAAAAAGGTAACACCTGATTAACATCAACAGAGAATAGTTGCGCTACTGTTTGACACGACGCCACTGCATCTGCCATCCCCTGCTTCCCTGTTCCTGCATTTGCATTTCCAGTGTTGATCAGTAAATAACTATTACCTAATCCGGCTTTAGGAGCATTCAAAAAGCTAGCCGCTAAATGACGCTTACTTAAGGTAACTGGCGCGGCGCAAAACGCATTTTGTGTAAACACGCCAGCACAGGTACTTCCAGCTTGAAGCTCTATCAACACAAGGTCTTTACGCCCTAGTGTTTTAATGCCCGCCTCTGTTACCCCTAAACTAATTCCACCAATTGCTGGAAACTCAGGTAAAACATCACTTCCTACTGCCATTTTCACTTCCTAAATAACATTTTTTCCTAGCTAACACTTTATAATTAAGCTATTTGTCCATGACACTGTTTAAACTTCTTGCCGGAGCCACATGGGCACGGTTCATTACGCCCAACTTTTCGGCCATCTCGAGTCATAGGCGATTGTTTGGCTTCTTGGCCTTGTGAATCATTTTCACCACCAATAGCATTTACATCAGCGTGCTCTGTTGTCGCATTTCTTAATTGTCTATCTAGCTCTTCTTTACGCTTTCTCTCTATTTCCTCAGACTCTTCTTTTGATTGAATTTTAACGTGGCTTGTTACTCTTACCACATCATTTTTCAAATTTTGCAATAAGCCTTGGAACAACTCAAATGACTCGCGTTTATACTCTTGTTTTGGGTTTTTTTGAGCATAACTTCTTAAATGAATCCCCTGACGTAAGTGGTCCATCGCAGCAAGGTGCTCTTTCCAAAGCGTGTCTAATATATGTAAAAACACCTGCTTCTCGAAGTTTCGCATCGGCTCATCACCAGCAGTTTCTTCTTTTTCAGCGTAAACCCTCACTATTTCCGTTAAAACTTTTTCTCGTAACGACTCTTCGTGCAGTTTATCGTCATCATCTAACCACGTTTGAAGTGGTAATATTACTGAAAACTCAGTTTCGAGCTTCTTTTCTAATCCCGGAATATCCCATTGTTCTTCCAAGCTTTGAGGCCGAATAAAGTCACTAATCGTTTCATCAACTACTTCAGCTCTAATTCCCGAAATAACGTCAGAAATATCTTCAGAATCCATAACATGATTACGCTGTTCATAAATAACACTACGCTGATCATTCGCGACATCGTCGTATTCTAAAAGAGATTTTCGAATATCGAAGTTTCGCCCTTCCACTTTACGCTGCGCTTTTTCAATCGCATTACTCACCATTTTATGTTCAATCGCTTCGCCTTTATCCATACCCAAAGCTTGCATAATTCCGCGCACACGATCAGATGCAAACATACGCATTAGGTTATCTTCTAACGAAAGGAAAAAACGCGTACTTCCAGGATCACCTTGACGCCCTGATCGACCACGAAGTTGATTATCGATACGACGAGATTCATGTCGTTCAGTACCAAGAATATGCAAGCCGCCAGCATCAAGAACAGCTTTATTACGCACAGCCCAATCACTTTTAATTTTTTCTATTTGTTCTGGCGTTGGTTTTTTTAGTGCGTTAATCTCTGCTTCCCAATTACCACCCAGTACAATATCTGTGCCACGCCCAGCCATGTTTGTAGCAATGGTAACGGCCCCAGGCATACCTGCTTGAGCAATAATTTGTGCTTCTTGAGCGTGCTGTTTTGCATTCAAGACACTATGTTTAACGCCACTCTTTTTGAGTACCCCTGATAAGAGCTCTGAGGCTTCAATCGATGCGGTACCCACTAACAACGGACGCTTTTCAGCTACGATTTCTTTTACTTCATCAATAATGGCTTGGTACTTTTCTTCCTGAGTCAAGTACACTAAATCGTTATAATCTATCCGTTTCACTTCCTTATTAGTCGGAATAACGACAACATCTAGGCCATAAATTTGTTGAAATTCAAATGCTTCAGTATCCGCGGTACCGGTCATTCCGCCAAGTTTATTATAAATACGGAAGTAATTTTGAAATGTCGTCGATGCAAGCGTTTGACTTTCTGCCTGTATCGCTAAACCTTCTTTTGCTTCGATCGCCTGGTGCAAACCCTCACCCCAGCGACGCCCAGCCATTGTTCGCCCAGTATGTTCATCTATAATGACAATTTGTTTGTCTTGAATAATATAGTCCACATCACGAACATATAAGTGATGTGCACGTAAGCCAGACTGAACATGGTGTAATAGATTTAAGTTTGCCGCGGCGTATAAACTATCGTTTTCTTTTAAAATACCTTTTTCGATCAATAGTGTTTCTAGGAAGGTATGACCTACTTCTGTCAGCTCTACATTTTTTGACTTCTCATCAATGGTAAAGTGACCATCATCAATAGGCTTTTCATCTTCTCCCACCTCAGCCTTAACTAAAGACGGCAATAATGCATTAATCATCTTGTAGGTTTTTGAACTATCTTCAACCGCACCTGAAATAACTAACGGGGTTCGTGCTTCATCGATTAAGATCGAATCAACTTCATCAACAATCGCAAAATTTAAAGGCCGTTGATTTTTACTCTCAGGATTAAAGGCCATGTTATCCCGAAGGTAATCAAAACCAAACTCATTATTAGTCCCGTAAGTAATATCAGCTTGATACGCTGCTTTTTTCTCTTCGGGTGTCTGGCCACCGAATGCAACACCAACAGTTAAACCCAGAAAATTGTATAAGGGTTCCATCCATTTAGCGTCACGTTTAGCAAGGTAGTCGTTTACTGTTACAAGGTGTACGCCTTTTCCTTCAAGCCCATTCAAATAAATAGGCAGCGTTGCAACTAATGTTTTACCTTCACCTGTTCTCATTTCAGCAATACGACCTTCATGCAAAGTCATGCCACCAATAAGCTGCATATCAAAATGACGCATCGACATAACGCGCTTACTTGCTTCGCGCGCAACAGAAAAAGCTTCAGGCAAAATCTGATCTAGCGTTTCCCCTTCACTTACGCGTTTTTTAAATTCTTCAGTTTTTAATTTTAGCTCGTCATCACTAAGCTTAGCCACCCCTTCTTCTAAGGCATTAATTTGGGTAACGACTTTTCCCATGCGCTTAAGTTCGCGTTTGTTTTTGCTACCAAAAATCTTAGTCAAAGCTGATGAAAACATAATAATCTTCTATTTGTTCTTTTAAAGTGATAGTGAGAGAGATTCAGCAGGAGGTATACTATGTATAAGTTTACCAAAGTTTATTAAAGTTTATTAAACACTACGCTAAGAAAATGCATAGGCGAATAGACTCTTCCATCCCGAATTATTAAAAAGCCATAAGTCTACAGTGATTTAGACAATGGCTCAAAGTCTATAATGGGTATAAGTATAAGTTTTACAAGGAATATGAAGAAAACGAAATCGTTATTCAAGAAAATATGCGTACCAGCTCTAATTTTAACGACTGGCACGATAGATATATTTTTTAGGATCAATCCCTTTACCGTTTTTTCTAACCTCATAATGAACGTGAGGCCCTGTCGATCGGCCCGTACTTCCCATTGCAGCAAGAACTTGACCCTTTGCTACGATATCGCCTACTTTCGCGAATAACTCCTTACAGTGAGCATAGCGAGTAGTGTAACCACCACCGTGGTTTATTTCGATTAAGTTTCCATAACCATATCGATCACCAGACCAAGTAACGACACCTGATGCTACGGCTATAATATCGCTATCTTCTTTTCCTGCAAAATCAACACCGCCATGCCATGCTCTTTTTCCTGAAAATGGGTCAGTACGATAACCAAAGGCTGAAGACATCCACCCCCATTTAATTGGCCGACCAGCAATAAATAACTCTTTTTGAATATTACGACTTACAAATAAAGAGTCAATCAGCTCCAGCTGCTGTCCTACATCTATAATTTGATGTTCAATGCGCTCTATATTCTCAGCTAAACCTGGCAATACGTAAGAGTCACCTAAGCCTTCAGCCATAGGGCCACCTAAAGCAGGCGATTTTGTAAAATTAAACTCGCCATTTTTTAATTTCGCTACTTCAGTTAACCGTTGTCCAAGAGCATCTAAACGCAACAGACGCGCTTGCATATTGCCCATTCTCAACGTTAAAGCATCTACCTTTTCATGCGCACTTCGTTTTAAATCTTCAACATCATTACGTTGTGCTTTAATTTCATTTTTCCAAATCGTGATTATTTCAACATCAAGCGTTGAATCACCGCCACTATTTTCGACTAAAATACCCCGAAGATGATAGCCTGCCGTGGCCAGCGTTAACAATACTGCTAGTACCAGCAATGTAATCAACATTAGGTGTTTATTACCCAACTTAAGCGTTTTAGACTTGCCATGGCTTCGTCCAACAAAAATTATATTCATAAATACCAAAACTCTTTATGCTCTGTGACAAGAACAATTATGTACTTAGTTTAAACGTTTTAACAGGTAGCCACTAACCTTCATTATAGCTAAAATCTTAAAACATCAATGCCTACATTATTCTTATCTTATATCCGGTAATATGTAGGCATCCCAATACTTTTACTTATGTAGAACAGCAAATGTTGCGACGCCAACCTAAAATTAAACAGCTAGCGCCACTTTTAAACGCAAAAAAAATAACGAACGCGTCTTCAGAGCTCAGTTCATTATTAAATCGTGCGAGTAAAATACAAAATCTTTCTGAGGTTTTTAATGAGTCAGTGCCTGCATTATTTAAGAATAAATTTCATGTTAATTGCATTCAAGACAACATATTAATATTAACTTGCCAGTCAGCATCACTCATGACTCGACTGCGATTTAATAAGAACACCATCATTGAACATTTTAATTACCGTATAAGACCCAACCATATTACTGATTTGAAAATCAAAATTAGACCTGGGCAATTTAAAAAACCTACACCAACATTTACCCGTACATTAAGCAAAAAAAATGCCCAGATTCTTACAGAAGAAGCTGAGCTTACAGAAGATAAAAAACTTAAAGCAATACTAATTCAACTTGCAAACCATGCAAAATAAACGAAGCTTATTCTGAAGCGAGTATTGGTTTCATATACGAAATTGGTGCTGAACTTGCATCGTCAAAAGTTTTGACTTCCCAAGCATCCGTTGTTTGAATCAATTTACGCAGGAGCTTATTGTTCAAATCATGCCCTGATTTATGCCCTTTAAATTCACCAATTAAACTATTACCGAGCAAATAAAGGTCTCCAATCGCATCTAGAATTTTATGTTTTACAAACTCATCATCGTAACGAAGACCATCTTCATTTAAAACCTTGTAGTCATCCACAACG
This sequence comes from Oleiphilaceae bacterium, assembly GCA_047628385.1. Lineage (GTDB taxonomy): Bacteria > Pseudomonadota > Gammaproteobacteria > Pseudomonadales > Oleiphilaceae > PZPK01. Next base: position 1,953 of record JBLHVH010000160.1, on the reverse strand, counting down.
ATGGCGTTATCAAAACTTCCGCCTAAAGCCAAGTTCATTGATCTTAAACGCTCAAAGTCACGCATAAAGCCAAATGTTCGCGCTCGACTCACTTCCTTTACGAAAGAAGTACTAGAGAAGTCAATTGACGCCTCTTGGCTTCGGCTGTTAAAGACTGGGTGATCAAAATCTATAGAAAAGCCAACCTTAAAACCGTTAAAAGGTGAAAATGTTGCTTTTTTTCCATCTTCTTCAACAGTTACTTCACGTGTAATTCTAATAAATTTCTTTGCGGCATTTTGCTCTTCTATGCCAGCAGATTGAATTAGGAAAACAAACGGGCCAGAACTGCCGTCCATGATAGGTACTTCTTCAGCACTTAGCTCAATGCGGCAGTTATCTATACCTAACCCGGCCATCGCAGAAAGTAGGTGCTCAACGGTGGCAACTTTAACGCCATCTTTTACTAGCGTTGTTGACAATAGTGTTTCCCCGACATTTTCAGCTCTCGCTAATATTTCTACTGCGGGCTCTAAATCGGTTCTACAAAATACGATCCCTGAATCTATTGGTGCAGGTTTTAAGGTTAAATATACCTTATTACCTGAATGTAGACCCACTCCAGTGGCTCGAATCGTATTCTTTAAAGTGCGCTGTTTAATCATAGTTTGACTATATCAACCTTCATTACAAGCAGAATTGGTTAAAAAACACCCCATATTACCAGATTGTTCCAATTTTCCCAACCCGAACTTATGGCTATTCATTAATTGTTAATATTTGACACCTTTACAACATTAAAAAAAGTGTAAAATTGCCCTAAGCAAACCTTAATAGGGTACATTTACACACCATCCAATCCTGTTGCAGCAACAAAACGCTCAAGTAACAAACGGCTCAGTCTGCTTGCCGACGCAAGAATGCTGGAATATCTAGATAATCAACGCTTGGTTGACCGCCAGATTTAGTATCAACAGCGACACTTCCCACTCTTTCTACCTGAGGACGACGACGCATCACAGCAGGGCGATCTAATTGATTATAATCTGTCGTGCCATCAACCGCCTTATTGGTATTATCAATCACCTTTACTGGCTTGTTTACAACAGATGAAAGTCCTGTTGCAACAACTGTCACTTTCAATTCATCTGTCATCTCTGGATCAATGACTGTTCCAACAACAACCGTCGCAGAATCAGAAGCAAACTCTTCAATTATATTACCAACCTCAGAAAACTCACCTAAGTTTAAATCCACACCAGCTGTAATATTTACCAATATACCGCGCGCACCTTGAAGGTTAACATCTTCTAGTAATGGGCTTCTAATCGCTGCTTCAGCCGCTTCTTTAGCACGATTTTCACCCTTTGCTGAACCGGTTCCCATCATTGCCATTCCCATTTCAGACATGACTGTTTTAACATCTGCAAAATCGACGTTAATCATACCAGGACGAATAATTAGATCAGCAATACCTTGAACAGCGCCTTGCAACACATCGTTCGCAGCACCAAATGCATCAAGCAATGTGGTATTTTTACCCAGCACTGATAATAGTTTTTCATTAGGTATTGTAATTAATGAGTCGACGTTCTCCGCTAATTCTGCCAAGCCAGCATCAGCAATTTTCATTCGCTTGCCACCTTCAAAAGGGAAAGGCTTGGTGACAACAGCAACCGTCAAAATGCCTAATTCTCTTGCGACTTCAGCAACAATTGGTGCGCCTCCAGTACCAGTTCCACCACCCATTCCGGCAGTAATAAAAACCATGTCAGCACCTTTTAGGCTTTCCGCAATTCTCTCTCTATCCTCTAGTGCTGCCTGACGTCCAATTTCAGGGTTTGCTCCAGCTCCCAAACCTTTAGTAATCGTACTTCCAAGCTGGATGACTGATTTTGTATCTAAGTCTTTTAATGCTTGTGAATCCGTATTTGCACAAATAAAGTCAACACCTTCTACATTGCCTTTAAGCAT
>JBLHVH010000159.1:0-8239 GCA_047628385.1 Oleiphilaceae bacterium | reverse complement strand
GCTGCAAATAAGACAACCATACCAAAAGCACCGCCTGTAAAAACTAATATTACGAAAGGCCAATCGGTAAAGGCAAAACCACGCGTTCGCCTTAGTGCGAAACTCACTAAATCATAACTATAATTAGATAAACTAAAGGCATACCATGATCATAGACCCTGAACAGTTAAGTGAAGAGGCGACAAGCAACCTCGTTGACGAATATTGCTTGCGTGACTGGGGTCTTAACGAATGTGAAGAACCTTTGGAACATAGGCGACAGCAAGTAAAAGCAGCGTTAACAAATGGTCAGTTAGTCATCATTTATAGCCAACACCTTGAAACTGCACAAATCGTTGCCGCCACTGAAGCAATCCAAACTTCATGACACAAACTATCATTTCACATGAAATGTTAATCAAAACAGCAGGACAAGAACGTTTTGATGAAGCCTTTACGATTTTTAATCAAAAAATTATCAGTAGTATCCATAATCCCATTACCGACTTCCATTATAAAAACAAGCAAGCTAGTGCAAAAGTGGATCAGTATAGAGTAAGCATTCACTACCATACTGACACTATAGAAGGTGCGTGTGACTGCCCTGACTCAGATGGTTTCGACTTTTGCCAGCACTGCGTTCGCTTAACGCTTCACGCGAATAAAAATGCCCAGCAAATAAACTCCCTCGCAAAAGGTCCTGATAAAAGTAAAATTCTTGCTTATCTTTTGACTCAAGACAAACAAGCATTAGCAAAACAATGCCTGGAATTGATTGAAAAAGATTCTGACCAATTTAAGCGCTTTGTGTTAAAAGCTTTTCTTAATAACGAAACAATTGATTACAGCCCACTCAAAACACAAATTACGGAGCTAACACGTAAGCCAGAAAATTTATTCAGCCAACGTCAAGTAAAACTATTCTTCACAAAAATAGATTTATTTTTAGCAGAATTACAGGTATCTAATTATTTAAATACCTCAGAAAAAATGATTAAACTTATCGAATACACTTTCCAAAGGATTAACCTTTTACTCGACAATTTGGATGACTCAAACCTTCAACGCCAAGCCTGCATTGAAAAACTACAACTCATGTATATAAATCTAGTCACCGATATTACTGGCCGACCTGACACCAAAGCCAAACGCATATATTCTTTCTGGTTAAATGATACACACGGACTACTCGGTCACGATCCTGACATTTATTTAACGCAGGAAAAAGCCCTAGTTAAGTTCAAGGAATTAACAAAAAGTGCTTGGCAAAACATTCAAAAACAAAAACTACCTACCACCACTAAGATAAATAAAGAGACACTACCCATAAGCAAGCAAAATAAAGTTATCCGTTATTTAATAGCAAGCTTAATTCAAACGAACCAACACGATAAAATACAACCTCTGCGTGAGTTTTTAGATCGAAATTAAAATCTAAATACCAACCTAGCAAAAAAATTAACTGCCCCCATTATGTTTTTAACAAGTATTGGATCGTCCCTCTGATTTCACATCATAGAAGATGAACGAGGCCAATCAATTAAATAACTCTTTAAGGAAGCATAACGATGTCTGACACTGGCGCACCTGAAATAAAAATGAATATTGAAGATATTTATAAAGAAGACGTTTTTACCGATCAAAAGGTTGGCACCATTCGACGAATGACACCCGTAACGCCTGAAGGAGAGTTTGATGAGTCTCGTGCTGTTTTATATTTTGGTGGCACCCAGATGATGACCCCTGCTGGCCCGTTACCACTGAACTTTGAAATTCAGGGCAGTAACTTAACCGAAGTAGTCAATAACTTTGGTGACGCGGCAAATAAGTCTTTAGAAGAGACGATGACGGAGCTTCAAGAAATGCGCCGTCAACAGGCTTCACAGATCGTTATGCCCGGTGAACCCAGTAGCCAAATTCAAATGCCTTAACCTTTGTATGGATAAAAGATTAAGTCAATTTCTACCACCAAGAAGGGCTGAGGCCCTCCGCGCTGCACAGAGAAGTGACTAGAGACTAGGGTAAACACGATAGATTAAAGTCTTCTTTTTTGTTGACTTGGGCTTGATAATGAATGCTTAACTCTTTTCTCGGTGTAGCGATGCGCCTCAGCCCTTCTCTGTGGTAAAAGCCTTTAGGTTCTGTCTTTATTAAATATCACAATCTTCATAACAATCTGGCGTAAATCGTGGTGAGCATATCGCTAAAAACACCAACATTTCTGAACCTGAATTATGAATTTTCTGCCTAACACCTGCGGGAATAACCACTACACTGCCCGCTTGTACAGTTTGCGCGACCTGATCACCAATATAAACCTGCCCACTTCCCTGCTGAATAACATAACGCTCCGTCACACCCTTTAAACGGTGAAAACGTGTTGTTTTCCCGGGCTCAACACGCGCTCGCGCAATCGAAACATCAGGGTCTGAAGCGACATTCAACATTTCTAAAATAAAACAACCTTCTTCAAAAAAATATTCTTTACTTTCTGGTGCTGAATGCACCTCTCCACTAAGCATATTATTTAAATACTCCTTTATATTTGTCACACTCATTTGTCAGTGTTAATTTGAGCTCATATCGTTCTGATAATATTAATAGGAATCATATCATTTTGGCAAGCCCCTAACTTATTAGGAACTTGATCAACTAGCGGAGGAACATACTTATATACATTACGTATGCGATACTCTGGAATCGTACAGACACCCAAGCGCCTTATCTTTCCCTAAGATAAAGGCTTTTTGGCCCCATGAACTAGTCATAGGATTGCTAGTAGTGCTAGATACAGAAGTTGATATATAACATTTTGGTTTATACATCACTATTATAAAAGCGCCATGCCCCAGTATTTTACATGATATTTTCATCCGTGCGGGTTAGTCCTAATAACCAATAAAGTACAGGATACCCCAACGAACCTTATACGCATTCACGTTCCAGTTGTTTATTGACACTGGAGTTGACGGGGTGACCGATACTAAACATGACCGAGTTTATCTTTCGATATACATCAATCACATAACCAATCCCCAGAAACTTCCCCTCAAAATTTACCACAAAGTCATCATATACATGCTTACGAGATCGTGCAGTGATCGCGCGACTAACTTGACTAAGACTCATATGCGAATCGAATTGCAAGAAGTTCTTTCCCATGAAATCAGAAACGGTTTCTTGCACGACGAACTCCTGCGTTTTTGATAGCTTTGCTTGCCAAAGAAAACGTTCTCGCTGTACTAAACCGATGACCTCATTATGTTCCATAACAGCAACTGATTCTAACGCGATATTATTTTCAAATAACGCGACTATATCCTCCAGTGCTGTATCAGCGACAACGCTATCTTGAGTCATCGTTAAATCGCACGCGAGCAATTTGTGTTCATTTACTGAGTCTGGCGCATTAACCAACAATTTTTTTAAATCAGGATATAAGGGAGACAGTTCTGGCCTCTGAAAAAAATAACCCTGGCATAAAGTAACGCCGAGCGACCTTAAGGTATTTAATTCTTGCTGTGTTTCAACACCTTCAGCGATGACTTTTGAACGATAAGCGCGGGCAGAGGCGACAATAGAGCGAACAAAATTTTGTTTTTCAGTATCGCTATGAACACCTGTAATAAAATGGCGATCTATTTTGACATAGTCTGGCCTGAACGACATCCACTGATCTACGGAAATATTTCCGGTACCTAGATCGTCGATCGCTATTTGAAATCCAAGTTGATGGAAAAAAACGACTGCTTCCATAAGCTTGTCAATATTCCCCGTAAAACCACGTTCAGTAAGCTCCAATACAATTTTATTGGGAGAGACAGGGCCTTTGGATATCAGATCTTTTAGTTGCTTCCTTAAGGTATTGCCAGCAAGTAATAGCTCATGTGAGATATTGACAAATAATTTACCCGACAAAAGTAGCTGTTCGAAACATTTGGTCGCATTATTTACACAGATGAGCTCCAAAGGTTTAAGTTTTTTTTCTTTTACTGCTGCGCCAAATAATGCTTCGGCCGAATGCAGAGTGCTGATAGACGGTCCACGAGTCAAAGCCTCCCAACCAAAAACTTTGCCCTCGTCTAGATTAACCATCGGTTGATACCAAGTGGTAATATCTTGGTTCAGTATAATTTGATCAATGGCGTTTAGTCTTTTCATGATTCACCTATAGGCGTTAAATAACTTAATAACGTTTAATTTATTTACTTAAAGCGCGGATAGCCCGAAGCTAGATTGATGTAAAGCCAAGAGCTAGAACGGCAAAGACATGAGCCTGTCACCGTCTTCTGCTCAGCGCGTTTATATTAGTTGTTCACATTTTTCGTTGCAGACGCAACCTTCGTCATCATCGCATCTAAATTAGGAATCAATTTATTTTGACAAATATAAGACTGTGTTTCGGGCCAGCAATGAATATAAAACAAGATAAATTCCGAGATCAAATCCCTTTCATCTAATGAAACTGCATCCCATAATAATTTTTTGACATCGCCATCATCCGAGAGCCGGTAGCGCTTATCTAATTTAATCCGCATTAAGGTACTCATCCGTGTGAGGTGATAAACACCTGCTTGCTTGAAATGAAATTCAGACATAATGGAGTTCCCTAGAAAAGTTACTTAGGATGATTTTTCTGGCGCTCTTTGTGTAAATCGTGGTTGTCGATTCTCCGATCGCTAATTGAAACCTCGCCAGTCAGGGGTAAAAATGCTTTAAAATAAAACCTCATAGTCTACGAATAAAATCCGGTCCTCGGGTATTTTCAAACCAATCGTTTTAAAGAGCTTTCCGGAAATTCGGTCACGATAAGGGCCTGTAGTGAATTCAGTCCTATCGACTAGATTCTCGAGCGCGAGTACTTTGTGTAAAAAAAGCCGCCCAGACCAGTTCATCCCAAGGGGGCTAGAATCACGGCGCCAGCCTCCTTGGCCATAGTTGTAATTAGGCGTTAGCTGTTCACTCTCGTAGCTGCAAATATAAAAACGAATAAAACCTTCTGGCACCTGAGGTAACGGTCCCGGCCCTGCCTGTGATAGCCACATGTCTCGAACGTGGCAAGCATGTTGAAAAATAGCGCGATAATGTTCAATACTGTGTTTTTCAAGATCGATTTTATGTTCACGAAAACCCGTTAACAACTTACTTACAAGCGCTTTCGAAGCATCAGGAGGCGTAAAGTCAGGCATTGCCTCGTAAAATAAAAAACCCTGAATCAGGGTCGCCCCACAGTCTACGGCAAAATTAAACTCCCGTTCGTTCTCCACGCCTTCACAAATAATATCGCAGCCAATTCGTTCCGCCATAAAACCAATGGCTTTAACGGCATCATGGGCAATCCCCCCTGCCACGGCAGATTTAAAAAATCGCATATCAATTTTCAATATATCGGGATCTAAGGCTACGAGTCTGCCGAGCTCGGAATAACCTGCACCGAAGTCATCGATAGCGATGCGCATACCCTCTGCGCGATATTGTTTAACCAAGTACTGTATGGCCTCAAGATTACCTGCTGTTTCAGTGATTTCAATAATCACGCGTCGAGGGTCGACCTTATATTCTCTAAGCATCTCTATGGTCGGACTAGAACCTTGGAGGGATAATAAATCAATCCATTCAGGAGAGATATTTAAGGTCAGAAAAGTATCGTCAGGCATGTTAGATACGGCCTGAATAGCCAGTCGTCGAACTCGTCGATCTAGCGCCAGTAAAAAATTTTTATCAATCGTTTCATCCGCAAAATAGCGGCCACAGCTGATCATTTCTCCGTTACTTAGGCGTTCTCGTGCCAAGGCTTCGTAACCTCGTATCCGGCCACTAGGGATATCGACAATAGGCTGAAAATGAGGCGTATATTTTGCCATAAGATCAACCGCAGGCAGGGACTTTCTTACTCGCTTAAGAGCAGACATATAATTCATTGTTACCATCCTTTACTTTTTAAGCAGCACTGCTCTTTAAGCGTGTTTGAAGCTAGATTAAATAAGGCATTCAGCGGTACAATCGCGGAACTGGCTAATTGGAAAAAGTCCTCACCTGAAATAGTGTTTATTTTAGGCTGTAACAAGTTTTTATGAATAAAGGCATGTAGCTCCGCAATCTTGGCATCTGCTGTTTTTATAAAAGGGTCTACGGAGCATTTTTCAAGCACATGCGACGCATTCACCGCACCTGAATCGCCAGCAAAAGAGGTATTTAAAGCCACCAGCCGAGTAAGAACTTTCTCATTCAAGTATTTCAATTGAATACGCTCAACAGCCGTGCTTTTGCCTTCCGAAACTAGGCCCATACCAATCGCCCGAGTTTGCCCAATTGCTTCGATAGTTTCGAGCAACTCCTTCCAAATAACATTCAAACCTAATTCCCGGGAAAATCGTATCAGCAGCCTATTTTCTTCCGCCTGATTTTCGATCAAATGCAGCAGGTTAGTAATCAAACGATTATGTTGTTCGATATTATTGCTAGCAGTGAGCTCTAAACATCGGCTTTCGAGTCGCTGCCAATGACTAGAAACACCTTCAAATAATGCATCTCGGGTCAGTTTTGGATAGTCACGTGCTAGCGATAACCATAAGTTCTTGACGGTATTCATCGTAGACATCATGTTAAGTTTAAGACTCACATCACCATGCAGGAATCCGGTGCTAAGTCCCCGATGCTGCTGAATATGAAGCAGTAAATCTTTTAATACTTCTAACTTTGTCAGGCAGCGTTGTACATCAGCTTGTTTTAGCCTCTGATTTTTTTTCAGCTGATGCATAAACAATACACTGCAACAAACAAGCCCTAAGAATAATGTAATAACTAACATCATAAACTGCTCTCCAGGAGTTTTCTTGAAGGCCCTGTTTTATTGGACAAGTACTCAGCAATATTAACGGTTTCAGCCGCAATAAAAGTATTTTTATCCGCTTGAGATAGGAGGGTTTCAACGTTGACGGATATTTCATTCGTTGCAAAACTTTGCTGCTCTGCTGTCGTAGTAATTAGCAAAATCTTTTCAGATAACTTGTCAATGGTACTGTCTAATTTACTTAGATTGAATTCTAAGTATTGAATACTACTTAAATTGTCTCGGGCCTTGACGACCACTTCATCGACCTGTTGCTTAACTTGTGCCATTTGTCTTTTTGACGTGTTAATGCTGTCGCTAATGTCGTTGGCCGATTCTCTGGAGCGTATAGCAAGGCTGCGCACTTCATCAGCCACCACGGCAAAACCACGCCCTTGCTCTCCAGCTCGTGCGGCTTCAATCGCAGCATTCAGTGATAGTAAATTGGTTTGGTCCGAGATATCACGAATAATCTTAGACATCGTTGCCACTTTGTTAGACTGCTCAAATAACTCGTTAACCATACTGACACTTACTTCGGATAATGCCGTCATGTTTTCGATTGCTGCACAGGTTTTTAATGCTTCAGTCCGACCTTCTGCTGTCTGCTGACGTGCTGCTTCGATATCAACGTGAGCCTCTTTTACTTGGTTCGCAACATCAGCAATACTTTGACTAAGCTCTACAACGGCGACGGCAGAAGACGATATAGCTTGCTTTTGTTCAACCGCATTTCTAGCCGAAGCGACCGCACTCATTGAGAGCTCACTTGCCATATGATGAAATTCGGAAAAGTAACTACCTGCATCTTCCCCAGAACGCTCCTGATTCACCAAGTACTGTTTCAAGGCTTTGATAGCAGTGCTCTCACCAACAAGATTGAGCGGTAAATCACGATAGTGCAGTTCATTTTTCTGCAGTAAATGGGTCATTTGCTGCAAAAGATCATAACTGCGATTTTGCTGAAAAAGCAGGTAACTAGAGGTCAACCCAAGGATGGCTATTAATATTCCAAACCATGGGCTGGCGGGCTGCCAATAGAAAAAACCAAGCGTAAGCACCGTCAGTAAACTCATGCTTGGAATGCCTTTGAATCTGTCAATCACATACGTTTCTGGCATACACGAGCCCTTCTAAAAAGTTAGAGAAAAATCGTCAATAAACAAGATTTTTTAATACCAGCGTTTTAACGTGAAGCCAAGTTACTCTGGACTGTATCGTCCGCTGAGCTGGGGTGGTGGCATTGAATGAGCAAGGTAATACTCTTCGTAATGTTAAGTACAGTCAGTGACAACATTTGAATATGTCGAGCTAAAAACTCGTAAGCAGCAGTTGATAAAATCTTATACAGCATGTTTACACTCCGTTTCTGTCTTCTTAATCAGTAAGATCTAAGCCAGATCACTTTGCTTGGCAACTAATAAGCAT
>JBLHVH010000158.1:0-8253 GCA_047628385.1 Oleiphilaceae bacterium | reverse complement strand
CAAGGCGTAATCGTTGAAGCGCAAGAGTAAGCCGAGTGATCAAAGAAATGGCTGGGGCGTACTATTTACTTTGCCGTGACCTTTATGAGGTCGTCGTTGGTGAAATATTAGTCCTAATAAATATGTTATTCTACAGGCTCGTTATAACCAAGTTTAAATTAAGGAAGTTTCATGATAGCAAGAGAGTGGAAAGCTAAATGTCCCAAAGAGCATGAAGAAGGTTTTATTTCATATTTGTATGAAACTGGTATAAAAGATACTTCTGCAACTCAAGGATTTTTGGGGGCTCAAATTTTTAATCGTGATACAGATATTTCTGATGAAGTAGAGATAACCCTCATCACTTATTGGGAAACTTTGGAATGTATCAAATCTTTTGCGGGAGAAAATATTGATATTGCTAAACTTTATCCTGAAGACGAACAATATCAATTAAATCCTGACGGTCACGTAATACATTACAAGGTGCGCGAAAATAGTTGGTTATAACAAATAGGAATAGGTGTCGCGCAGCCGACAGCTATTCCTGGTGTTGGACAAGCCCGAAGTCTACTTTATTACGTAAATAGCGTGTTGTTGCCGTTGTTATTACTCTTATATTATTCGCCTTTTAGCGAGGGCGTTCGTGTAATGCCAGTGCAGTGCATGTCATGCTGACAGCAAGGGCATTTCGCGTTGGTCGACTTTGACGTACTATCTTCTTTTTCGGCTTTAGCCAGTCGTGTACCGGCAGGTAAAAAGAGCAGTTGAATAATCAAGTGCAGTTTTTTAGCTCGCAAAGATAATAACTCATAATCACGCACCCGATGTAACCCTTTAGGCAACACATGTTGCAGTATCAGTAGTAAGAACTTGAGTACTGGCAATGTAAGGCTTGTCTTTATCGGGCAATACCCCACGATATAAATACCGAGACAAATACTTTAAGGCAGATAAACCCTGACCAATTTTTTTACAATCAACAACCCATTTTGTAGGCAGTTAGCTTTATCGATTCATCCCAGCGACTAAAGATCACTGGGTTTTCTCGACGATGTTCGATAAAGTTAATCAAAGGTATGGTGCTGGCTCTGTTCAACTAGCCAGCCAAGGCATTACTCAAAAATGTCAAATGCGTCGTGCGATGATATTCTTGTAGTTAAATAAATTATAAAACCAATTTTGAGTCAGTATCTAAATTTTTTATAAAATTTATTGTAACTATTCAGCTAGTCTCTATTACGTCATTCCCAAAGTGTCTGATCGGGAATTCATAGCTTTAAAAACTGGATCTTCGATTAAAAGACCGCGAAGATGACGTAATATTGGCTAAAAAGGAATGATTATTTTCATGACCTGAATAGTTACAATTTATTCATATTTAATATTTTCACAAAAATGGCGTACTTTGAAAACTAGAACGTTGATCGATATTCTTTCGCCATGCTTCTAGTTTTGGGTGTTTTTGTGCAACATTCAGCTCTGGAAGACGAAATAGTAGGTAATTAAGTGCGACTACAACGGTAATATCACCCAATGAAAGCCATTCAGGTGAAGAATGGTTATCAATGTCTTTGTTAAGACATTCTACTGTTCGTTCAATCGCAGATAGTCTGCGTTGACTAAGTACAGAATCATCTGTTTCAGCGTTCAAGTATTTTCGAGATATCACCGTTAAAAAAGCCGCATCAATTAATCCAATACCTAAACCTGCGAGATGGTAAATCGTTTCTTTTTGGCCTTCAGGTAAAAGAGATCTACTTGAGCCTTGCCCATCTAGGTAAGTTGCAATCAGGAGTGACTCACTCAATGTAATGCCTGAGTCACATACTAAAGCGGGTATTTTTCCAGCGGGATTTTTCTCAATGAGGAATTTATCATCACTCCAAGGATCACACCAACAAAGTTCAATGCTATTTTCTAACCCTTTTTCTAGCATAACAATGCGTACCATCCGAGCGTAAGGCGAAGTATTATTTAATAAAAGTTTCATTCTTGTTCCTTATTTTTAAGTGTAATTTTTAGTATTATATTTATTTACTTTATCACTGACTAAAATCAAAAATGTACTTGTGAAAAGTGCGGTACTTGCTATATAAAAAAGAAAGTAATAGCTTTTCCATGTTTCATAGAGTGCCGACATAATGTAGCCAGATAAAGCTTGAGAGATCGCAAACACCACAGTGGCCATTCCCCAAAAACGTTTATGGTTTGCAGAGCCAATTAGCTCTGCGATTCGTCCGGATGTAAGAACCACAATCCCCGGCACCATAGCCCCAACTATAAAAGATGAGAGTGTTCGACCGACAAGACCAGTCGACAGTATTGGTATACTCACTGCAATCGCCTTAACGAAAAAGGCTAATATAAGTCCTGAGTGCCATCCCATACGATGGGCAAAAGAACCTGCAATCATTGGCCCACAGATAGCACCAATGCCAAAAATAGTCCACTGTGCGGACGCCGCTTGAGTCCCGAGGTTTTGTTCTCGTGCAAGGTAATCAACCCAAAACATAGTATGAGGAATAAAACCTACAGCATCCAATGCGTACGCAGCCATCACAAAAATAATTAGTGGCCCTGAGTCTATAAAGGCAGCTTCAGCCTTTTTTGGTAGATCAGTCGGCAGAGCAATAGGTACAGCTGCGTTATAAAGTCTTACCATTGCAATATCACATAGCAAGCCGGTTAGCAGTGTAAGGCAGCCTAGAGTTAACCAAGTCGCCGATAAGCTTACTTGCATAAGTAGTGGTACTACTGATGAAGACAAAACTACTCCCAGACCAATCCCTGTAAAGATGAAACCACCAACTCCTGCTCGACGCTCCACTGGGGTTTTAGATAATGCATTAGCAGGGCCAACAACCATTAAAATTGCACCAGCGATACCTGCGATCAATCGCCAAAAAAAGAACCAATAAAAGTGGCCGGGTTGAGCGCAAAGTATGAAGCTCAAGGAGATACTTATAAAACAAAAAATCATTAATATACGTATAGATATACGCTCTGAAAGTTGATGAGCGGATAAGGCTCCGAGCAGATAACCTAGTAGATTACCTGCTCCCAAATAAGCAGCCTGACTGTCACTAAACCATTGCTGCTGAACTAACTCTGGCAATAATGGCGTGTATGCGAAGCGGGACAGTCCAATGCCAGCAAGTGTCGCCATCATTCCACTCAACACCGCGAATATATCTGCTTTTTTTATGAGCAACTTTTATCTCCCAATAAAACTTGTTGTGTTGTGCAAAATAACTAAGAGTTAAAGTAGGGTAGTCAAAGTTATCCGTTCAAAATCCCCTGTATCTACTTTTCAAATATAGGATAGTATGTAACACTCCATCACTACAAATGATTTAAACTGATACGGTGTATCTCTATTTGAGATTAAAGGCTAAAATTAAATGTTAATGAGAGGGAAAAGTAATGCAATTAAAATCGTTGCAGCTATTTATCGATGTGGTTGATACTGGAAGTTTTGTGGCTGCTGCAGAGCGCAGACATACTGTTCAATCAAATGTGACAGCCCACGTAAAGAAACTGGAGGATGAATTATGTGCACAACTTATTAATCGTAAAAATGGGTCGCATTTGACTGCGGCAGGCAATACGCTGGTTGATTATGCCAGACGCATACTAAGAGAACATGATGAAGTGTTAGGTCTGTTTCACAGCAACAAAAATGTCCCTAGCCGATTGCGACTTGGTGCGATGGAAACGACCACTGCGGTTCGCCTGCCGTCGATATTAGCAGATTACCACCAGAGTTATCCCGAAGTAAATTTAACAGTGGAGACAGGCCCCACCGCTGAACTATTTGATAAGTTACTTAAAGGAAGTGTTGACGGTATTTTTATCGCAGGACGATCTGAACATGGAAGTCTTTATTTCAAAAAAGTATTCACCGAACGATTAGTACTTGTTGGAGCTAAGCCACTCACCCAACTTCCAAGTTCTGAACAGCTATTAGAAACCGCTTTTCTTGCTTTTCGCCAAGGCTGTAGCTACCGTCAACGAATAGAACTATTTTTATCCTCTTTGGGTGTTACCGCAACAAGAATATTTGAATTTGGCAGTGTGGACGGTATTCTTGGATGCGTCTCAGCGGGAATGGGTTACACCCTCATGCCACTATCTACTGTTGAGACACACAGACAACGATTCTCAATTGACTATCTTGAGTTACCTGCTTCTATTGCCGAACTCGATACCTACTTTGCAACAGCGGAGCCGATAACTTGGACACCTGCACTTACACGTTTTGTAGATGCTCTTGGAGATACCGCCAAATCCTAACAATCCGCTTATCGAAAGGTTAGTGGATTTTTGCTTTATAAAGAAAACTATATCAAGAACAATTTAAAATCCTTTGTAATGGTATCGAACGAAATAGAAAATTGGTTTGTTAAATGGTCTTCGTTTGATCTAGCTCATATTTAAAACTTATTTTTTTTCAAGGCTTAATGGTGCTTATTTGTCAGGTGTTGCGGAAAAATATCAGAACGTTTTTCCACACTAAGTGCATCTATTACCATAAGAGTAAAATTCTAACGTTTAACAGCCATACCTTATTTTCTGTTTTTTGCCCAATCCATTAATAATTCGTAAAAACCTTCAGTTACTTTAGTTTGCTGTCGTTCTTCTTTAGCGTTAATTTGATGCACCCACATGCCATGATCAGTGTCTGGGAAAACATATATATTAATTGAAGATGCGTAATTCAGCTGTAATTAGAAGTGATGTTATTTTATTACAGTTGAATTTTAAGTGTTGTTAACAGTGCGTAGCGACAAGCTGATTGGATAGTGATCAGAAGAGTGAATATGTGTGTGTACTTGCACATCGACTACTTCTAATCCACGGCAGTACATATGATCAAGGTGGTGGAATAAATGCTTTAGCCTTGGCTGACGTATCATTTGTACCTCATCTAACGAAAACGACATTGCGAGCTGATGAAAGTATGCCAATCTTTTCCCATTCCATGTATTAAAATCACCGGCCAATAATATGGGCCCATCATGGTGTTCTAGCGTTTGGAAAACTTGGTCTAGGTGTGCTTTAAATTTTTTAAAAGAAACAAAGTTGATAAGGTGGGAGTTCACTACAAGCATCGACTGGCCTAAGTTATTTAATGGGTACAAGGTTGCCAGTAACATTTTTTTTGTTTTTGAAATAGGCTCGCTGTGTTTTGAGGCGGAAAAATAATATTTTTTTGCTGCAACAGTCGATCCTGTTTGAACACCTGTTTCTATGTTTGTTTTTATATTTCTAAAGCTTCGCGCCATAATCCACTGATGCTGAAATGATTGGTTAAAATAGGTGTCGTAGGGTGAGTTTAAAATAGCTTCTTGCAAGAGTATTAAATCTTTGTCATGCATGAGTGTTATAAAATCTTCCTGCCATCTCTTTTTTCGGCATTTAAATACATTCCATAGTAATATTTCGATGTTTGGCCCCATTACCTGTTTCGAAGCGCTACCCATAATTTTCAGGGATTCAATTTTACTATACTGACTTTTAATCATAGAACTAATCTCTTTGTTAACCGCTCTTTAATAAAACTTATGCAACAGTAAACATTAATGTGTGGATAGCATTACAGATAGGGTGAAAATAAACGAAACAAGTTATTGCGAATTTTTTTGTAGATGGGTGAAGCATTAATTTCATCCTTAATAATGGGTGTCGCATTTTCTTTCTTTAAAGTAAATAATTCTGTTAGTTTAGCGTTGAGTGCCTTATCAAAACATTCTAGATTGATTTCGAAATTGAATTCAAGACTTCTGGCATCCCAGTTGGTAGAGCCTATAAATGACCATATGTCATCAATAATAACAATCTTACTGTGGTCAAAAGGCCTTTTATTTTTGTATATTTTTATACCGTGCTCTATTATTCTTGAAAAATTAGCCTCCATTACCCAGTCCACAAAGAGAATATTACTGCGTTGGGGTACAATAATTTCGATTGATATACCCCGCAGTGCCGCCGCATGAAGTGACGTCATTAATGTTTGGTCTGGTATAAAATAGGGCGTCATGATTTTTACGCTGTTTTTTGCGCAAACTAATGCATTAATTAATGTCCACCGTATTCTGTTGTAGTGTTCATCTGGACCATCTTGGATCACGCGGGCAACGACGGATTTATCATTTGTTTGCTCAGGTGCGTTTAAACTTTTTTTTACACTAAAGTGGGGGAATTCAATTAATTCACGGGTAGCAAAAAACCAGTCCTCTACAAACACCTGACTAATCTGATCAATGACGGGGCCTGTCACTTTAAACTGAACATCATCAATGGGGTTTACTGCGGATTTAATCACATTATTCTGACTCACGTTCATTCCACCGATGTAAGCCACTTCTCCATCCACGCAGAGTATTTTTCTGTGGTTTCTTAAATTAATAAAACGAATACTGGTGAATGAAATAGCGGGTAAAAAACGGGCGGTTTTTACCCCTAACTTTTTTAAAGCTAGGTCTGATTTTTGCCAGCTATAACCAATGCCTATTCCGTCCAATAAAACGTTTACAATGACACCGCGTTGATGTGCTTGGGCTAACGCGTTAATAAATTGGCGTCCAAGTGAATCGTAATCAAATATATAACTCGATAAGGCGATATAATGCTTAGCACAATGAATGGATTGAATCATTGCCGGATAAGCCACATCGCCATTGATAAGGGGTTCAACACTGTTTTGTGCAACGTAATTCACGGGGTTGATTGTATGCCCAGCGATTATTGCTGAATGCCAATTTTTAGGTAGATGGTGAAATTCAATGGGTTTGCTTTGGTGGTGTAGTTCTTTTTTAAGTTCTTTTTTAAGCGTTTGCGGATGTTCTTTTTGTGCTAAACGCTTAATGCGATTTACTCCAAACAACCAATAAAATAGACTTCCCACAACGGGCGACAGTACAACAAGGCCAATCCAGGCCAGTGATGTACGTTCGTTCTCTTTAAACAAAAGTACATGTACCGATGTCAAAAGAGATAAGCTAATATGGAAAATAACTACGATGGTTACTGAGTTGATGGTGATCCATTCAACCAATGCTTCAAATATTTGCATAAAACCCAACTCAAATTTAGCAATGCTAAATCAATTATGGAAAATAAAAGTGCTTAGAGAATCATACAACAAAATTTCAACATACATAATGGAGACTTTTAGCCCAAATGTTATATTCTTAACAGTTTTGTTAACCACAGTGGCTTCTATCGCTTATTTTATAGTGATAAGTTATATAATTACACAATTGGATAAACGATACTTTATTCGTAAAGTAATTGTCCGTAAGGAAATTATCCATGATAAAATCGCTAATCAAACCCTTCAATTAATGTCGAGGATATTCAGCATAGCCTTTGTAGTTTGCATTGCAAAAAGTATTGTTGGCGTATTCTTGCTGGTATGTGGGGTTGCTATGTTAGTTTTACCTGGTCAGGGTTTAATTACTATATTAATCGGTCTTAGTTTGATCCCGTTTCCAGGTAAAAATAATATCGAACAGTATCTTATTTCGCGAAAGTCAGTCAGGTCTTCCCTGAATTGGATCCGAATTAAAGCTAATAAGGAGCCTTTTATTTTTGATTAAATCTGTAATTGAACATCAAACCAAGATCATTATTTGTGTGTTATATATTTGATTTACCTATACTTTGCATTAATGTAAATTTATTCCTTCAATCAATAGTATTAGATTTCCCTTTAAAGTAACTAGCACCTTGCTCTAATTAAAGTAACCGAATATAATGCGCTTCTTTGCAAGTATAATGTCGTTTAATACCAGTTTTAGTGGATTGTATCGTTATACTTTATTCGGGTAAGTGTACTTAAGTTACTGATCTTATGATCTTTACTTCTGGAATTGAACGCTTGTATGGATTTATAGCCTAAAGCCGACGAGCAGAGTTCAAATATAGTTTGGTTAAAGAGTTAGTAGTGAATATTTAATTAATAAGATTAAATTTCTATCGCTACACAATTTTAATCAAAAAGAAAAAAGTCGCATTATAGCGGCTTTTTTTTTGCCTTTAACAAGTAGAAATAGAGAGTTTTTTTAATGCCAAGGGAAATCGGTAAGCCACCACTTAGAGGTGTTTTGTTTAACTACCTATTGATATTCATCATCTTATCTTTTGCATCTAATTTATCTGCACAAGAAAAGGAACAAATACCCGCTAATAAAGTTAACGTAGTCACATTGCAATCCGTAATCACTGAAGCGGATATTGTTGCGAGTTACTACCCTCAAAAGTATCCAG
>JBLHVH010000157.1:0-8263 GCA_047628385.1 Oleiphilaceae bacterium | reverse complement strand
CCGATAATTCAAGCTTGGCGTTTAAATTGCTTTATTAAATATATGAGGACGATATGTTAATTTTATCGCCACTTAGCCGATACATAGCATATAGATGTTTGATCTCTAGCAGTATCAGGTATTTACTAAATAATTAAGTGGGAGCACGATCATGGGCAATGATAAACAGTTAAAAGAGAAAATGCTTCGCAGACTATATTTGAGCAAATGTGGTCAACTCGAAAAAGCGAAGACTTCGTCAAATACTTTACGCTGCCAAGTACTAAAAGTGGAAGCGGAGGCAATCAAAGCAGAGATAGATATTATTTAAAACACTGCTTTATTACTACTTTATAAATAATTACTACCTACTACACATCTGTAGTAGGCATCATTTCCCTTGAAAAATATTTCCTCCTGCAAAATAAGTATGTAAAATCGCTTCTTTCTAGATATTTAAGAAATATCACCAAGTAATGTTAATGGAATTTTGAATGTTAGACGCGATCTCTAAGCACTATAAAGCTATTATTGATGACCTCGGAGAAGATAGTTCTCGAGAAGGAATGCGCGATACACCCATGCGTGCTGCGAAAGCAATGCAATATTTGACTAGAGGGTATTCAACCAACATAGATGATGTTGTGAATGGCGCTGTGTTTGAGTCTGATAATGATCAAATGGTGATTATTAAAAATATTGAGCTTTATTCTCTCTGTGAGCATCATTTATTGCCTTTTATTGGTAAGTGTCATATCGCTTACCTACCGAATGGTAAAGTGTTAGGGCTTTCAAAATTTGCACGGATAGTAGACATGTATGCTCAGCGTTTCCAAATTCAAGAGAATTTAACGCGACAGGTTGCTGAAACTGTTCAGCAAGTCACCGGTGCTAAGGGCGTCGCTGTTATTATTGAATCCCAACATATGTGTATGATGATGCGCGGTGTACAGAAGCAAAACTCATCAATGAATACCTCTGTGATGTTGGGCGCGTTCCGTGAATCGCAAGCCACACGCAGTGAGTTCCTAACGTTAGTAACTCAGTAATAACGATATTTTCCACATTTTTGTGGCTTAATTTTATACTTCGTGCACGACGAGATGACTTTTTTATAGGATTTTTTAATGTTAAAGCTAGATACACTCAACCAACTCAATCAACTTAAAACAAATATAAAAGCTAGTCGAAATATTGAGAATGGCACGGTAAAGGGCTCTGCCCATAAGTTTGGGTTCGTAACCTTAGATAGCGGGAAAGATGTTTATTTACCACCAGATGAAATGCAAAAAGTATTACCCGGTGATCGTATAGAAGTTGAAATTATTAAAGATGCAAAAAAGAAAAAAATGGCGAAAATTGAACGTTTGTTAGAATCACCAACGAACGTCTTTTGTGGTAAATATGTGACAAAAGGCAAAACGCATTTTGTAGAGCCTGATATTCCAGGTTTAAGTCGTTGGTTATTCGTACCCCCTCAAAAGCGCAAAAATGCTAAAGCACAAGACTTAGTTAAATGTCGGATTACCCAACATCCCTTTAAAACAGGTAATGCACAAGCCAGTGTGATTGAACTTTTAGGTAATGATAAAGTTATCGGTATTGAAAGAAGCTACGTCTGTAGCAAATATGACATCAGTACTAAATGGAATGACCAGGTTGAAGCGCAACTAGAAACATTGAACGAAGCGGTGATCGATGCTAAAAAATCTGATCGCGATGATTTAAGTGACTTACCTTTTATTACGATTGATGCCGCATCAACGGTTGATATGGATGATGCTTTATATGCAACGAAAAACGATCAAGGGTGGGTGTTAAGTGTCGCTATTGCTGATCCTTGTGCGCTCATTGAAGCAGATTCCGCGATTGAAAAGAGCGCTTTATTACGCGCAACATCAATTTATTTTCCAGGACAACCAGTTCCGATGTTACCTGAAAAATTAGCAGGTGATTTATGTTCTCTGGTGGCAGGTAAAGACCGCTTAGTAAAAGTGATAAATGTTCAAGTCATGCCTGATGGTGCGTTAGGTGAGTATCAACTTTCAAATGCTGTGATTCGCTCGCGTCAGAAATTAAGCTACATCGATGTAAGTGCTTATATTGCCAATGATGACGCATCAAATAACGATGTTCAGATTGATGATGCGGTAAAACCTTCTTTAGCTTGTTTACAAGCCGTATCTGACGCTTTGCTCCAATGGCGAGAAAAGCATCTGTTAACGCAGCAGAATCGTACAGAGTTTTCTATTTCTCTTGATGAGAGTCAAAAAATTGCTAGCATTACCGAACGGCCCACGACGTTAGCCCATAAAATTGTTGAAGAATCGATGGTTGCTGCTAACCGATGCATTGCTGAGTTATTAGCTCAAAGTGGTCAAGATAGTCTGTTTATTACACATAATGGTGTGAGGAGTGATCGTCTAGATCCTGTTCAAAAAATTATTAATGAGCAGGTAGCGGCGTGTGAGAACTCAGACTTATCTGAATTAAATGATTTTGTAAAGGTTATGAGCACTGTCTCTGGATCAGAAGCGTTGAAACCTGTTCATTTGGTCATGACGCGTCAACTGGAAAAAAGTCGGCAGACTTCTAACCCCGCGCCACATTTTGGCATGGGCTTGAAACAGTACACTACCTTTACTTCGCCCTTACGTAAGGCGAATGACTATCTGATACATAGACAGCTGAGTTCATTGAAAGATGGCAAGCCTACGGCTTCAATCGATGCAATAGAGCTTGAGAAGCTCGCATTGAAATTGCAAAATGCCAGAGGTGCCGTGTTTGATGTTGAGCAGTGGTTAAAATGTCAATTCATGGTTAAGGATACAGATGTTCATCAAGCAAGTGTCTTAAGAGCCTTTTCAACAGGCTTTCAAGTTCGTTTATTAGCGAATGGCATTGAAGGGTTTGTTTCTACAAAAGAAATGGAAGGTAAGTATAGTTTCAATCAAGACCAGCTTAGTTTGACGGGCAAAGTATTGTCTTTTAAGCTTGACCAGATCATTGAGGTTCAAGTTAAGCAAATTGACTGGTCTCGAAAACAGATCCAGTTTGAGCTGGCTGGGCAGTTAAGTGCTGAAGTTGCTGTGAGTGAAAATATTGTGGTTGAAGAAACTAAAACAGAAGCTTGATATACATCTATTAGCGCCTTTTAATGTATGAAAAGGGGCTAGGCCAGAGAGTGACTCTGGTACTGGCCCATTATGCTATTTAAACTTTGAGTTTTAGGCCAACTAGACCTGCTAGCATATATTCACTGATTATGGTGATGTAAGTCTCTTGGTCCCCAATGTATGGGCAGTTAGCATCACCATTCCAAATGGTACCAATGGCTCCGTCGAAGGTCGCTTCGAGTCCCATCATTAAGTGTTCAACCGGTCTATTAGGGAACAAGCCCTGATTGATCCCTTTTTGTAGAATTGTACCCACATAACCCGAGAACTGATCATCTATTGCTTCAAATTCAGCCTTAAGTTCAGGTGTTAGTCGCTCCCTAAAGTCTCCTCGTTTGCAATATAATGATACACGCGCTTCAGCAGGGTTGTTTAAAAACATATCGAATGAGGTACTGATTAGTTCTTTAATACCGTCGATGATTTCTGGTCGCTCATCATCGATACGATAGGCGCTTAAAATACGCTTCATAAAGATAATTGAAATGCTGGCATAAATTTCATCTTTGCTGGTAAAGTGCTTGTAGACAGTACCCTTACCAATTTCGGCCTTTTTGGAAATTTTCTCAACGGTAACCGTTTCCCAATGGGGATCTTCAAAAAGACTGATGGCCGCTGTGAGAATTTCTTGTTCGCGACGAGCAAACTCCCGTTGCTTACGAGACATTGGTTTTTCTATGGATGTTTTATCATCACAGTACAGCATTTGAATTCCTTAAAGCACTTATATTTAAATTATTCGGTCAATAAGTGACCATTGGTCGCAAATTTTATCGATAAAGTACATTCTAATCTAGTTATTTTTTCTAGCTATAATAAAATCAGTTAAAATTCTAAGTAGTCTTAGCTGTTATTAGTGGATGATCAAGTTTTATGAATACAGAAGTTCTTCAGAAGAAATTTTTGCAAATTAGAAGTCACAAAGCATTTGAGCTTTTTATTGTATTTGTGATTATTTTTTCTGCTTTATTGATTGGTGCGAAAAGTTACAAAGTTCCTGAGCAAGTCAACACATTGATGGCGTGGTTAGATGTCGGTATTACTGCCTTGTTCTTAATCGAAATTCTTATTCGATTTATTGGTGAGGAGCATAAGCGATACTTTTTCAAAAGTGGTTGGAATGTGTTTGATACCCTCATTGTTATTATTAGCTTAGTGCCTATTGATGATAGTGAATTAGCGTTAGTAGGAAGGCTAATAAGGATTTTCAGAGTCCTTAGAATGATTTCTATCATTCCAGAGCTACGGCTATTACTTAATTCGTTAATAAAAGCGATGCCACAATTGGGTTATGTCGTTTTACTGATGTTTATTATTTTTTATATTTATGCCGCGGTCGGTACGACTTTCTTCGCAGATATTAACCCTGTTTTATGGGGGGATATCTCGATCTCTTTATTAACACTATTTCGGGTCATGACTTTTGAGGATTGGACCGATGTGATGTACGAAGTCATGAAGGTTTATAGCCTAAGTTGGATTTATTTCATTACATTTATATTTTTTACTGCTTTTGCTTTTTTGAATATGGTCATTGGTATTGTGGTCAATGTGTTGGAAGAAGAAAATCAACGGATGAAAGATGAGGATGATAAGTTACACGGCAGAGCAAACCTAGATGACTTACAGCGTGAGATTAGAGAGCTTAAGGTATTAATTATCGCCGGCAACAAGGTAGAAAAATAAAATTTGGTTTATGAGCTAAGGTAAAGAATTAATTTACCTTAGCTCGGTTAGACGATTTCTTGGTCTAACGGGCATAAGGTCTTTAATTTGCTAAATAATAAATATCATTGTTTCGGGGTGCTTTTTTGCTTTTTAGATACCGATCACATACCATCGTGCCGTTATCTACTATCCATTTTCATATCATGTAGTTTTAATTATGTCTCGCCGAACGCTTCTTGAAATAGGTCTTTTTCAACGCATCCTGATTGCCGCTAGTTTAAGTGGGCTTATTTGCCTTGGAGTTTTTTTTGTTACGGGATGAATGGCCTTTAGTATTAGAAAACCCTAGGAGCAGTGATGACGCTTGAAATTGACGCAAAAGCTATGGGTTCTAGCTTATTAGAAAGTGGCAGTGTTCTAGACATTGACCCTATTTTAGAGTTTGATAATGTTACGTTAGGCTACGAGCTTCATCCTGCGGTACATCACCTCTCGGTAAAAATTGAACGCGGTACCTTAATGGCCTTGGTCGGGCCAAATGGCGCGGGTAAAACGACGCTCTTAAAAGGCATTATGGGTCAAATTTCGCCTTTAGAGGGTTCCATTGCCTTACATGATGTTCAGCGTAATGATATCGCGTACCTACCCCAGTTGAATCAAGTCGACCGTAGTTTTCCTATAAGTGTCCAAGAAATGGTTTCATTAGGCACGTGGTGTGAAATAGGTGCATTTGGGCGCTTAAAGCGACAACATAAAAAGCGGGTTGCTTCAGCGTTAAACCAGTTAGGCTTAGTTGGGTTCGAAAAGCGAATGATTGGTTCATTGTCTGGTGGACAAATGCAACGGGTTTTATTCGCTAGGCTTTTGGTGCAAGAAGCAGATTTAATTTTATTGGATGAACCTTTTACTGGCATTGACAGCCGTACAACGCATGATTTGGTTCACTTAATAGAAAGTTGGCACAAGTCGGGTAAAACAATTATTGCGGTGTTACATGACCTAGAACAGGTTAAAACACACTTCCCACAAAGTTTATTATTGTCGCGTGAAATGATTGCATTTGGTGCAACGAACAACGTGCTGACGAAAGAAAACTGGCGTAAAGCTCGGGAGTTAAATGAAGCGTTTGATGAGCATGCAGACCATTGTGGGCATGATTAGAGGGTATGAGTTTGTTTGAGTTTTTAATTGCTCCTTTTTTAGAATTCTCTTTTATGCAACGCGCTTTGATGGGTTGTTTAGCTATTTCTATCAGTGCCGCGCCGATCGGCGTATTTTTAATGTTGCGCCGTATGAGCCTGACAGGCGATGCGATGGCGCATGCTATTTTACCCGGCGCTGCTATCGGTTTCTTAGTTGCGGGGCTATCCATTGAAGCCATGACCATTGGCGGTATAGTGGCGGGATGCTTAGTCGCAGTCTTATCGGGTTTGGTTTCACGTTTAACGGATGTCGCTGAAGATACTAGTATGGCTGCTTTCTATTTGATTTCTCTCGCCCTTGGTGTGCTAATTATCTCGGTTAAAGGCAGTCAGGTTGACCTATTACATGTCTTATTTGGTTCAGCTTTAGCGCTTAATGATGATGCACTCTATTTACTTGCGGGTATTTGCACGGTCACGTTATTTTCGCTCGCAATTGTATTCCGACCCTTAGTTGTTGAGTGTATGGATAGTCAGTTTTTGCAATCGGTTAGTCGCTTAAGCCCATTAGCGCATTTCTCATTTCTAGTACTTGTTGTGTTGAATCTTGTGGGTGGCTTTAATGCGTTAGGGACACTTATGTCGGTAGGTATGATGATCTTACCATCGGCTTCGGCTCGTTATTGGGTGAAAAGTTTGGATATGATGCTACTGCTGTCATGTGTGCTAGCGATGATTAGTTGTTATTTTGGTTTGTTGTTGTCATACCATGTTGGTTGGCCAACGAGCCCATCCATTATTCTTATTTTAGGTACTTTTTATGTGTTCTCGTTCTTGTTTGGTATGAATGGCAGCATGATGAGTAAACTCGCTAAGCCGAAACACTTAAGTGCTTAAACTCGACAGCCTCCTAGAAGATATACTGAGTTTTGCGTCGATTAAAATAATAGGACCCTAAGTTATGAAAGCCTGGTTTAAGTCAATTGAAAGTGATCCTGAAAATACCACCTATGCATTAGAAAAAGTACTATCTGAGTTGACGGTTAACGAAGAAGGACTCATCCCTGTTATTGCTCAAGACGAACATACCCAAGCGGTATTGATGTTTGCATGGATGAATCGTGAGTCACTCGAAGAAACACTACAAACAGGAAAAATGTGTTATTGGTCGCGTTCAAGAAAAATCTTATGGCGCAAAGGCGAGAGTTCTGGGCATTGGCAAACACTAAAAACTTTAAGAACAGATTGTGACGGTGATGTGCTATTAGCGGGTATCGAGCAAGACGGTGCCGCCTGCCACACCATGCGTCGTAGTTGTTTTTATCTTAAGTTTGAAAAAGACCAAGTACGTATTGTATCTGATCTATCTAGTTGACGATTATTTCTCTTTATGGGTATATAGCACTCGCTGATTCGGAACTACTTTGTGACAAATCGTTTTAAATAATCATCAGCCATTTTCCATTTATCATCAGGGTCTATGGTATAGCTAAAAGGGCGAGGGTTAGATTCTGAGTCGATTAATTTCTTAATTTGCTCATCTGCTATGGCAGGATTGTAAACGCGAAACAGCAGTTCACGTGTTTTTTTCCAGGTGATTCTCGCGAGTGGGACAGCATTTCCGCCGAGTCGAAGTTCTGAATCAAGCTGTTGGCAAAACGGCTCGATCGTCTTGGCTTCATGATCTAGGGTTAAGCCTTGTTCATCTTCAGTTTCTAAATCTAATATGAGTGATAACTGCCAGCTAAATAGATTTCTTTGTGCTTCGACTAACCCGGCCAGTGTCGTGTTGACAGCAGCGTAAACGTTAACGCCTTCATCTTCTCGTTGTATCACAGTATACGATGGGGTTGGCACTATAAATTTTGAAGAGGTCACGCTTAAATCTCGCTTAGGTCATGTTAATGATGTCTAGACAGCCACTGGCTGTGATTCAAACGATGATTATACTAACTATGGCTTGATCAGGCTAGATGTTACAAATATGGCGTAGGAGATAAATAGTCCAGGCTTAGGTATTTTGAGCTTATTGTTGTTGCTTGCGATTTTTTTAGGCGAATTTACTGTGTAAGGTCTTTTGAGTTATGTACATAAGTGCGATCAGATAAGTTCGTATTACCACCTAAGCTTACACCTTGCACTAAAATACTCCCACCATCTTTATAGGCATACTCACCAATTGATAGCGCTACTTCTATATCGATGGTTATGCCTGCTTGACCTTTTATGTCACTCATTTTCTTGTCATCTAATTGCTCTAGTTCCGCTTGTGCAGCCATTGATGTTGATGAGAACAGA
>JBLHVH010000156.1:0-8269 GCA_047628385.1 Oleiphilaceae bacterium | reverse complement strand
TTGCTTATTAGATAAATAAGCAATAACGTCCGCTTGCTGAATCAACCTCGCTGCTTTTAGCGTAATTAATTCAGGATCACCCGGCCCCACACCAACGCCATAAAAAATGCCATCATTTGAAGGAATGTCTATCATTGACTTAGTCATTTTTTTGCTCCGCCAACTTCATAAACTTAAACAGCGTGACCGGTAAACTGGGGCGATAGAGTAATTGCCCAGCAAGTTTACTACCTTTGCTGACACTGACTTGTAAGGTTTCAAGTTCAACATCCTGCGCACTTTCACGCATATTCATAAACTGAAACAAGTATTGTTTTGTGGCCTCGGTAACAGCAGACGCGACTAACAAGCCGCCTATGGGAAGTTTTTGCCAAGCAAGCATGAGTATTTCAGGCAATGAACCGCCGCTGCCACCAATAAAAACTTTAGTTGGATCAGGAAGACCTGACAATTTTTCAGGCGCTTTACCGGCGATAATATTGAGTTGAGATACCACACCAAAGCGATCACGATTTGCTTCAAGGCAAGCCAATCGTGCTTCATGATGTTCAATGGCATGCACTTGAACCTGCTTATTCCAATACGCTAATTCAACCGCAACAGAGCCACAACCTGCACCAACATCCCAAATCACATCGGCATTATTGGCTTGAATAAGCGATAAAATAGCTAAACGAACTTCGCGTTTGGTCAGCATCGCGCTCGTTTTTTCGATGCTATTCTTGTTAGCAACATCAGTAATAAAGCTTTCATTTGGGATACCCGGAAAGCTGGGTAGTACTAATCCTTTACCTTTTACTTCGATCACACTTAGATGTAAGGGATCAAAGACTTGATCAGATTCGATTAAGTGGCTTACCTCAAAACGGCTGACCTTTTGTTCGGGGTACCCTAAGGTTTCACACACCGTGATAATAGAACGTTCAAAACCCGCATTGAGACATTCTTGCGCTAAAACCTGTGGCACACTTTTTTTATCACTCAGTACCACTAGCGTTTGGGCTGGTTTAAGGGTTTTACGAATTTGCGCAACAGGGCGCCCATGCAAGCTTAAGACATCAACATCTTGCAACGATAAGCCCAAGGTATGACAGGCCGCTTGAATACTCGATACCGCAGGATAAAAATTAAGTTTTTCAGCAGGGTAGTGTTTTGAAAACCAACGACCAATGCCATAAAACAAGGGATCACCTGATGCCAGTATACTCACGCTTTCCGAGGCTTTAATACCCGCTAACCAATGAGACAATTCACGCAAAGGCGGAAGTATTTTGGTTTGAGTTGATTCGGCTTTCAAATGCTCAATGACCTGCAGCTGGCGCTCTGAACCCACCACCCAGTTAGAGCTCTCCAAGGCGACTAGCGTAGACCGATTTAATTCAGCATATTCCGTAACACCCAAGCCAATAATATGAATCAATAGAGTTCACCTACATTACAACGTAACAGCGCATTACAACTGGCAGAAGAAACAGCACTCCCACCTTGGCGACCCAGCAAGGTAATACATTCTATGCCTAAGCTTTTATGATGGTCCCAAAGTGCCTGTTTTGATTCTGCTGCACCCACAAAACCGACAGGCATACCGATAATAAGTGCCGGCTTTGGACAACCCGCTTGAATCATTTCTAATAGTCGAAACAGGGCGGTCGGTGCATTACCAATAATCACAACACTACCTTCGAGGTGTGGTTGCCAAAAATCTAATGCCGCCATTGTGCGGGTATCGCCTCGCGTTTTTGCAAGTTCAGGCACTCTCGCATCATTTAAAAAGCATAAAGGTTCGTGACTAAGCATGCGTTTGGTAAGGCCTTGCTTAACCATTTCTACATCACATAAAATGGGGCTTTTTTTTGCTAATGCAGCACATCCACTCTGACATGCCTGCTGACTAAAAACGACCTGTTCAGACACTTCTGGCAAACCAACGCTGTGCACAATACGCATCACCACTTGCTGTTCTTGCTGAGAAAAGCCCGTGAGATTTGTAAGTTCACGAATCTGACGAAAGCTTTCATGCTCAATCGCTTTTGGGTCTGCCTGATAATCAAAGTTACTTTTATTCATGTTAATAACACTTACTTATGGTCATGTGAGCTTGTATTTGCATGGCATCTTTTATGTTTAACGCTTTAATTTTGTCAGCGATGATCGGCTTTGCAAATTCTAAAATTGTTGTTTCGATTAAACGACCAGAAAACACTTTCTAAAGTACCTCATTAGCCGATAAATGCGTTGTTAACCATTGCTCTATGAATCTTTGACATTCTGATTTTGAAACAAACTCTTTATCAACGTCAGGCAAATCGGGACGCGTAAACATAAATACAGGTATGTTCAACTCTCTTGCCACCAACAATTTAGCTTGCATCGATGTACCGCCACTGTTTTTAGTGACCAATGCATCTACTTGATGGTTTACCATTATTTCACGTTCGTGTTCGAGTGAAAATGGGCCAATCGCTTTATGCCAAGTGATCGATGCAGGTAATTCATTTTTTGGCTTTACTGCCGTTCTAAGCATTTGCTTCTGGCCTTGTGTACCCAAGCTTTCGAAGGCTTTCATTGCCAATTCTGGTAATTGTCCTGCGGTTAAAAACACCCTTTTCTTAAGTTGTAAATCCTTCAACAACTCTGGCCAGTCTTGATAGTGTTGCCAGTCATCGTCTAATTCAGATCGCCATGATGGGCGATGAAAGCGCCAGCATGGAATACCACAAAGCTGCGTACTTTCACGCGCAGTAAAACTCATCACTTTTGCATAGGGGTGCGTCACATCTAAAACTGCAGCAATACCCTGATTTTTAAGGTACCTTGTTAAACCGCCAAATTGTGTAAAACCACCACTTATCACCTCGCATTCAAGCACCGGCTGTCGAACTAACCCTGCAATACTATAAACAACAGTACAGCCACTTTTATGCAATGCAGCCGCTAAATGTCGCCCATCTGCCGTACCACCTAATATCAATATTTTCATCGTGGACCCTGCGTTATGAGACTAAGCATCATAACATTGACCCTACAATTTCACCTTGTCGGTTCACTACCCATAGATCAAGTTCAATACCTGAAGGTATAATTTTTCGAACCTGTTGAGCGGCCTGTTTGCACACTAACTTTGCTAGATCTATCTGTACTTTTTGGCAGTGATTCAGTGCCTCTATACTGGTATTCGACTTCAGTATTTTTTCTCTTAAAGCCTGATTTGCGCCGGCTTCTGCCGCGAGTTCTGCAAGAAAAGAAAAGTCAATCGATGACGCACGACTATGTAAATCCAAATGCCCTTTCGCTAACTTGCTAATTTTGCCAAAACCACCACATAAGCTCAGACGCTCAACCGGTGCTTTCTTTAAATATTTCAACACCGCGCCAACAAAATCGCCCATTTCTATTAAAGCCATATCCGATAATAGATATTTTTCTCGTATCGCTGCTTCACTTTGATTGCCGGTTGAAGCGCCAATATGCTTGATGCCATTGGCGCGGGCGACATCGATGCCTTGATGAATCGATGCAATGTACGCGGCACATGAAAACGGACGAACAATACCTGAGGTCCCTAAAATCGATAAGCCACCTAAAATGCCCAAGCGAGGATTCATGGTTTTTAAGGCTAAGTTCTCGCCATCTTCGACTGCAACCGTGACCGAAAAACCACCCTGATAATGAAATTCATCCGCGATTGCTTCTAGGTGATCTGTCATCATTATCCTAGGTACGGGGTTAATGGCCGGCTCACCAACGGCTAATGCAAGGCCTTCCCGTGTAGCCGTTCCGACCCCTTCACCCGCATAAAATTTAATTCCAGGGTCAGTTGTTAGCTTTAAGGCGACACTTACTTTGGCACCATGTGTGACATCTGGATCATCTCCTGCATCCTTTATGGTGCTAGCGACACTCTCACCATCATGTAATTCATGGCTACAAATAGTCATTGATACGACTTTACCTTTCGGTAAGGTAATTTCGACCGAATATTCATTGTCATCTTCGTCAGTGTTAGCGGGCCCTAACAGGTAACGCGCGGCAGCAACGCAACAAGCCGTTGCACAACTACCCGTCGTAAGACCTGTTCTTAGTTTTTTCGGCTGTTCTCCGCTTTCTGGCCACATAAACTGACTTCTATTAAGGTATGCATCGCGTTAATTTATAAGGGCTAGTTATAGTGATTGGCTAAGCCAAAAACCACCTAATACGATAGAAGCGACAGCAATTAAATACTGGCTCCACTGAAAAAACTGGATATTAAACCCCCGAAGTTTTTGTTGTACTGCACCTAAACCCAAACCAAATAATGCCATCGAAAGTAACACACCAATTGAAAATACAATTAAATAAATCACAGCCACACCTAACTGCTCTGATGGTGAAGCCCCTTGAGATACAAACGGTATCAACGCCAATGCTGGCGCACTACCGGCAAGCCCATGTAACATGCCAACCATGGTGGGTGCATGTGTTTCATGGTTCTTAGTTTTTGAATTATCTTGCGCTAACCAGTGCGTATGCGTTACATCTCCATGTTGATGAACATGGAGTTTTAATTTATGTTTTCGTATACGAACTAAGCAAAAAACACCAATGACAATCAGTAATACCCCCACACTCGCCTCAGCCACACTTAATAAGCTTGCCGGTAACTCAAAACCTAAACCAAAAAATAATAAACCCACAAGCATGAGTACCGCGCCATGCCCTGCAGCCCATTTAAGACAATAACTAACCGTCTTAAAAACACCGACATTCTTTTGATTACTCAATGCTGAAACGGCCATTACATGATCGGCATCCAACGCATGCACTAAACCTAAGGAGAAGCCCGCGCCAATCATCACCCAAGGACTGATGACAGAGGCGCTCAATATTTCGGGGTTAGCAAGAAGACTATTCGCCAATAAAGAACCAGAGAACAAGACGCTCAAAAATATCACACTGATAAATGTAACGTTCGATAAGGTGATATTAACTCGCATAGTCAGCCGCCATATTCTGCTTAGATGAAACATCTTCCTCAAAAGTTGCGGAAAAAAGAGTACCAATCGCATCGGGGTTTGATGGGAAAAACAAGTGTAAGTAGCTCGCGGTTAAACCTTTACTTCGATATATTGCTTCACCGGGTGCAGCATGACGCTGCCTGCGAGCATAACTAATGGGTTCCTGTATTACGACACTGCGAGACCGATGATGCGCATGACCTCTTAACTCGCCTTC
Organism: Oleiphilaceae bacterium; assembly: GCA_047628385.1. Lineage (GTDB taxonomy): Bacteria > Pseudomonadota > Gammaproteobacteria > Pseudomonadales > Oleiphilaceae > PZPK01. The sequence continues at coordinate 3,055 of JBLHVH010000156.1, read as the reverse complement.
AGGTAATACGGCCGTTTGCATTCCCTGGCAGCCTCTTTTACCTTTCATCGCACCGTCACCGGCCAATAGACTAAGCATGACATGCGAATCATCTTCAAGGTCTACGAGTGTTTCCAAACAATAAAGAAAGCCACCACATTCGGCTAATATTGGCTGTTCACTTAAATAAAACTGAGTAATAGACGCCAGCATAGTCATATTTTTAGCTAAGCTATCCGCATGTAATTCAGGGTAACCACCCGGCAACCAAAGCCCATCAGCGACAGGCATAATTTTGTCATGAAGAGGTGAAAAGAATACATAACTCGCACCCATCTGCGTTAATAGATGCAAATTTGCTTGGTAGATAAAACTAAACGCTTCATCTTTGGCAACAGCAATCGTTAAGCCCGACAAACTTTTTTGAATCGAAGCTTGAACTGTCAATTCTGCACTAAAATTCACCACAGGAAAGAGTTGTTCAAGTGACACTTGCAAACCTTGATTTAGCGCTAACGCTCCCGCTTCAAACCGTTCCTCTAACAAAGATCGTGCTTCTGATGCCTGCACCAAACCTAAATGTCGTTCAGGCAAAGCCACTGACGCATCACGCGCAAAAGTAGCCAGTAACGGCGTATCTGTCTCTTGATGACCTGATTCATTCTTAGAAGATGCTTTAGCACCAGACAGCGCATCTCGAATTAATTCAGTATGACGGACGGTACTGCAGCCATTAGCAATTAAACCGACGACTGAAATATCATCTCGAAAATTAGCTAGACCTTTCATAATGGCTGCAGCAGTTTGAGCCATACCTTTGACGTCCATCACCACGGCAATTGGAATACCAAAACAAGCAGCCAAATCGGCACTCGACGGTTCGCCATCAAATAAGCCCATTGCCCCTTCAACTAAAATATAGTCAGCGACTTGCGCTGCCTCATAAAGTCGCTGACGACAATAGCTTTCGCCTGCCATCCAAATATCGAGTTGTTCAACCGCTTGGCCAGAAGCTTGCTCTAGTATTTGAGGGTCAAGATAGTCGGGTCCAGTTTTAAATACACGAACGATTTTTCCTTGATTTTTTAACAAACGCGCCAAAGCTGATGTAACCGTTGTCTTACCCTGCCCTGAGGACGGAGCGGCTAAAAAAAGCGCCGGACACAAAACAGGTTTAATATCGATAGAGGCCGTCATTAGTATTCAATACCTTTTTGTGCTTTTACACCCAAGCGAAATGCATGACGTTCATCTTGAATTACACTGATAGTATCAGCCACATCTTGCAAGTCAGTGACCATGGTTCGGCCCGTCATAATGACATTTTGCATCAATGGACGATTTTTTAACGCCTGAACAACCGGCGCGGCATCCAGGTATCCATATTTGAACATATAGCCAATTTCATCAAACACCAACATGTCGTAGCTTGGGTCATTCAATAAGGTTTCCGCTAGAGCCCATGCTTTTTGTGCTGCCTCAATATCTTGTGTTTTATCTTGTGTTTCCCAAGTAAAACCATGCCCCATGACATGCCAATCGACTAAAGGGTGGTCACTAAAAAACTTATATTCACCGGTTTCAGTGCGACCTTTTGTAAACTGAATCACCGCACAGCGTTTTCCATGTCCGACAGAGCGAGCCATTGTGCCAAAGGCAGAACTACTTTTACCTTTGCCCGCCCCTTTAAGCAGAATAAACACGCCACGCTCTTCCGTTGACTTGGCTATTTTTGCATCCATCACTTTTTTACGGCTTTGCATACGTTGCTGGTGTTTTAAATCAATCGTCATAAATTATGCTCTTAAGCCATGCGCGGGAGGTAAGGTTAAATACTTAGCACCCAGCACTTCTGCTATCTTTTTTGCACGACCGCGCTTTACGGTAGAAGTTTCAATATCAATCACCGTGCATTGACCCGGTAAAGTAAGGCCATCAATATTTTGTCGTGTCCGGCCATCCGTGATCAAATAGCATTTAATGGCCAGCTCCGGCACCTTGCGCAATAAATTAAGTAAATAACGCTCTGCGCGCACCAACGCTTCTTTAATCGGTGTGCCACCACCTGAATTCACCTGATTCAAACAGTTTTGAATCGTTTTTGGTGCCCGAACTCTCGGTAAAATATCATCAAGCTGATCATTGCCAAAACCTAAAATCGAGAGCTGCTCACGGCTCAAATAGGCCTGTTTGGAAATTTGTAAAACAAGCCCTTTAGCTTGTGCCATGAGTTGACCGTCGTGCGTAGAACCAGAGGTATCCAATAACACTAAATTGAGCGTCGTTTGAGCACCCTTCTGTTTTCGATAAGCTAGTCGTGTTGGTGGCCATTGCCCTGCACTGCCGAGCAACGTTGAAAACCAATTGGGCGAAGTCGAATAGTCTTGGGTCTGGTGGCTTCCACCCACGCTACGCCCCTTGTTCTTAGCAACTTGTTCAGTGGTATTTATTGCGTAACGTTGCTTTTGCTGATCATATTCAAAAACTAATGGTTCAACTTCATGAATGCTTTGCACTTGAGGTGACATGCTTCCCCATTGACCACTGCCGCCGCTTGAGCCTGCACCCGCATCTTGTTTAGCCTGTTTCTCAATACTTTTTTCAGTTGGTTTGGAATCATCAGGCCGAGAATAAGGGTTTTCTGTTGATTTATTTGATGGCGGCGTTGGGGGCGCAGCGGGAGGTTGGTTATTAGAAGATGCTTGCCGACGATGCGCTAATACTAATTCTTCTACCGCATCAATGTCTTGCTCTAACACCTCAGTACGATGATGCCATGCTGCGTGCGCCAAGGCCGCTCGACACCATACAATATCGGCGCGTAAACCATCAACATTTGCCTCTGAAGCGCGCTGCGCAATCATCATACGTAAAGTATCAGAGCACTTAAGCTCTGCTAACCGAAGTCTTGCTTGCTGGATTTGAGAAGCGAAGTCTTTTTGCGCTACAGCGTACTCTTGAATAAATGCTGAAGCATTCTGATCAAAGGCTTCACGACGCCGCACAATTTCTACTCGCTCTTCTAAGGTATATCGATTAGTTAGATCTACCGCCAAACCGAAACGATCCTGAAGCT
>JBLHVH010000155.1:0-8320 GCA_047628385.1 Oleiphilaceae bacterium | reverse complement strand
ATTTATTTAGTTAGTTAGGTAAGCCGTGATGAAAAATTTTAGTTTTCAAAATACAACACAAATTCATTTTGGTGAAGGCCAAATTAAAGTACTCAGTAATGCTATACCAAAGGCCGCTAAAGTATTAGTGACGTATGGTGGCGGTTCGATTAAATCGAATGGCGTTTATGAGCAAGTTGCTGAAGCACTCAGTGAGCATACTTGGTTTGAGTTTTCAGGTATTGAACCTAATCCCAGTTACGACACGCTAATGAAAGCTCAAGCTTTAATTAGTAAGCATAATATCGACTTTTTACTCGCTGTTGGTGGTGGGTCTGTAGTGGATGGTACAAAATTTATTGCTGCAGCGGCATTGTTTGAAGGCGATGATCCTTGGGACTTCATCACTAAAGGTCAGCCAATTAAACAGGCACTGCCAATAGGATGTGTGCTGACATTACCGGCGACAGGTTCTGAATCAAATTCTGGTGCAGTGGTGACACGCGATGGCAATAAACTACCATTTAGTAGTCCATTAGTGCGACCGATGTTTGCAGTGCTTGATCCTGCGGTGACGTTGTCATTATCCGATCGCCAAATTAGTAACGGTGTCGTGGATGCCTTTGTGCACACCATGGAACAATACTTAACGTATAGTGTAAATGGTAAAGTACAGGATCGTTTTGCTGAAGGTTTACTGCTTACGCTTATCGAAGAAGGACCGAAAGCATTGGCTGCTGAAACCACAAATGATTTAGACGTTCGAGGCAATATAATGTGGGCGGCGACCATGGCCTTAAATGGTTTGATCGGAGCGGGTGTTCCGCAAGATTGGTCGACGCATATGATTGGTCATGAATTAACGGGTGCCTATAAGGTTGATCATGCACGCACATTATCGATCGTATTGCCGGCGGTTATGAAAGTATGTACCGATGCAAAACGTGGAAAGTTGTTGCAGTATGCTGAGCGTGTGTGGAACCTGACCGAAGGTGACGAGAATTTACGCATAAACAGGGCAATTGAGTTGACCGAACAGTTTTTTGAAAAAATGCAAGTACCGACTCGTTTAGGGCATGTAGATTTGGGTAAGGCTGAAATTGATGGACTGATCGAAAAGCTGACACAACATGGCATGGTTAAATTAGGTGAGCATGGAAAAATCACTCCTGAAGTAAGTCGTGAAATATTATTTGCTGCGTTGTAAGGGTAAGTAATCTATTTTAGCCAAGGTAAGAGGAAGCAGTTCCAAGCTTAATAACTACTATATCTTGAGTATAGTGTCGCGGATTATGCGATTAATTTTTAATTAAATAATGATTAATTATCAAAAAGAAGTGGTAATTAATTGTTCTTTTAAAAGGAATATTTATGATAACGTTACACCATTTAAACCGATCTCGTTCAAAGCGCGTGTTATGGTTATTAGAAGAGCTTGCAATGCCTTATGAGCGCATTGACCATCAGCGCGATGCCATAAGTCATCTTGCGCCAGCTAGCCTAAAACAGATCCACCCTTTAGGCAAAGCCCCTGTAATGGTCGATGGTGATGTGATGTTGTGTGAATCTAGCACCATAATGGAATACATCATTAATCAAGATGAACTAGAACGTTTGAGACCGGCGAAGGACACTGCCGCTTACTATCAGTACCTTGAGTGGTCCCACTTTTCTGAAGGTTCTTTAGGTTTACCTGTCATTACTAACCTGTTTATGAAAATGGAACAGCGTGAAGGTAAGTATCCTATGGATACGTATATCGCAAAAGAAATTGAGGTAGACTTTAGTTATATCGAGACAACACTCAGTCAACGTGCTTATTTTGCAGGGGCTGAATTCACAGCTGCGGATATTATGATGACGATTATTCTCGAAATTGCTAGCGAAGGCGGGTTGTTGGAAGGTAAAGTTAATACCTTGGCTTATCTTACAACAATACAGCAGAGACCTGCTTATCAAAAAGCAGCGAGCTTTGGTTAATTGCTCAGGATGATTCTCGGGCGTGAACGTTCAAATCTCATCACGTACACCGATCTAAAATGGCGAAGGGTGAGGTCAATTTTGTCTGTCCATGTATGCAACCAAACTTTGATGAGCGTTAATTTTTAGGGAATCATATGTCGTTTCTTAAGTCATTAAATAGACACATGGAACGAAATCAAGCAGCTTCTAAAGCCTTACTTGAGCAGTTTGATAAATCAACCATTACCGATATGAACGACTTTAATGACGGGCTTTGGGCGTCTATCAACGCCAGTTCAAATAAATACTATCTGCTCGAAATCATCAATAACGAAAACACGTCATTGGAATTTATTGTCAAAATATTGGTTAAAATTGGTTTCAGCCTTGAGGATTCCATCAGGCTAATGATGACGATGCACAAAGAGGGACGTGTCATTCTTGCTAGGGCAGAGGAGGAGCTGCTTATAAGTTTACAAGAATATTTATGTACTCAGGCGAAAGCCCATGACTGCTATTTAGCTACTAGCGTAAGGGTGCGATAATAATAAACGATATACCTCAAAGGCGCTCACTGAATTAAACGATTTTGTAGTCGTTAATTTCGTATAAGACCTTATGTTTAACCCTTAAGTGCATACTATTGATATGATAGTGTCAGAACTCTCATAGACTATAAGATAATAAGCCATGATATTACAAAAAATAGATAAAACGATTTATCGCAAGCACCTCAACAAAGTAATAGGCGCTACAATCGCAGCCATGTTATTACTAACTTTGGGCTTTTCGACCTTATTGATCCATTTAGTAGGAAATCCGGGTGGCTCTAATTTTATGTTAAATTTAGTAGGGTTATTGATCGCCGTCACTATTGTCGGGACCGTTTTATATAGGGTTCGATTACGACCTTTCATGACTGAGGTTTTGTATGTATGGCGCTTAAAGCAGGAACTCAATGCCATTTATCGTAAGTCTGCCAAGCTCAATCCCGCAGTAGAGAAAAATGATCCTAATGCTTTGATTATTTCTTACTTCAATCTAAAGGGTTCAATCCAGTTATATGAGCTGGATGATAATGATCTGACATTAAACGACCGTAGAAAAGACTTGCTTGAGCTAGAGCAAAAAATAGAAGCATTAGGATTGGTTTTGAGTACAAGTGATTATCATCGTGGGCTATTGACCCAGTTAGCTATTTGATAAAAATTGGTCGCAGACTTAAGGTGAGCACCTTAATAACTCAAGCCTGAAAGTCTAACAAATCTATGTTTCTTTAAAGCTATGTGGCTTGATGTGCCTTAAATTCTCTATTTTAATTATTCTTGGGTTAAATAGTGAATAAAAGGCGAAGCTACGATGCTGCCATTAGTTTGGTTGCATAAACCGAACTACATTAAGGGCAATTGATGGTTGATAAGTTCGTTTTTTAGATACGATGGTTATTATACATGCACTTATTTTCAACAAAACAGTCATTCGAAGTCATTAAAATTTTCTAAACTATATAAAGTTGGAAAGAGTCTTAAACGTGTCATTTTACGGTACTGAGCATTAGGCTCTTTAGTAGAATTATCATGATTCAACTTACGCTTATAATGCTGGCTTTGAGGGCTGGGTAGCAGTCTTAAAAAGGTAATTGTTACCCCGATGGGTTCAGAAGGATTAGAGTACTCAAAAGAATTTCTTCCTTATCTAAAGGTCGACAATTTATGTCCCTTATATCCACGTATGTGGCATAAATTTATCCAAAATGGACAGTATTAAGTCATAATAGCATCCAGTTCTGACTGCTCCTGCAATTTCTGAATGCTCAAATGACTATAGCATTTGTTCGGATTCGAGTGTGGTTACCATCTGGCTCTCTTTACTCATGCGATAATCATAGATAACGCTGAATGCCAGCACATTTTGTACGTACGAACGTGTTTCTTTGAAAGGAATAGTTTCGATCCAAACATCAAAAGGAAGGTTACTTTTGGTCTTTTTAAGCCAACGCTTCACTCGGTATGGGCCTGCGTTATAAGCAGTGGTTGCTAGAATTCGATTACCGTTAAATTTGTCGAGTAATGATTTTAGATAGTTACTGCCAAGGCGAATATTTGTTTCGGGTTTGATTAGGTCCGCAAGTTTGAATTTGAGACCAATCTGCTGAGCGGTTTGACTAGCTGTGCCAGGCATTAACTGCATCAAGCCAAGTGCACCTGCGTGGGACTTAGCATCAGGGGAAAATGCGCTTTCCTGTCGGGCAATAGCGAACACCCAAGACGTGTCTAGCTTTTGGGCCTTGGACGCATTAAGTATTTTAGCTTTATACGCCAGCGGAAATCGAGTTTTAACATCGTTCCAGTACTGCGCTTTGATATAAGATCTAATTGCTTTTTCGTACCACCCGAAGTCTTCTGCCATTTTACCTGCAGCGAGTATTAAGGTTGAGTCCAGAGACTTGGTACCAAAGTACCATTCTTGTCGCGCATCATCTCTTCGATTGAGCGCGAACAATTCCAGGGCTCTAACAAGACCAATGTTCTGACCTAATTGTTGCCTACTGATCTCGGTTATCGTTGCAGGTTGGTCCTGCATCGCATAATCAGCACTCAATAAATCGGCAGCTAAAAAGCCATAATAGCTACGCGTTTTGGATAATTCTAGGTACCGTTCTTGAGGGGAAGGCAAGCCCTTAACCGATAAGTTTTGAGCCTCAATCGAGCGCGCTAACCAATATTGCCAGCGTTTATTATTTTGGTCTTCATCAGGTAATGACTGAATCAAATAGAAAACCGTGGGCCAGTCTATTTCGCTCAGCGCAACTCTAATGCGCTTTTCTATTGCTGCAGTCGGGGCATCAGCGAATTCGTCTAACTGAAGAGCACCTACATGGTCTTTTGATCGAGTTGCCACGCCCAGCGCTAACGCGTACTCAACATCAATGATATCTGACTCTACAAAGCTATGGCGAAGGCGATAGTCTTGCCAGAGGCTGTTGGCTTTATCAGAGTCTTTTCTAGCAAGCCGTTTGATACCGTGCAGAATGATTCCACGAACTTTCTTGGTGTGCACGTCAAACTCGGGTCTTATACTAAAGTTAGCAAGCGTTTGTGGTCGTCTATGTGCTTTGATATATTCTGCACCTAACAGAGCATAATCGTCTTTTAGGAACTTTCGAACAATGTAGCGTGCAAGCTTAGTTCGTCGTGCATCCATTGCCAGAACCAAACGCTGCCAGGCAACATCTTGACTTAAATATCCACCTGTTACCCACTCTTTAAACAGAGGGTCACACGCTTTGGGCTGGGAGCTCGCTTTTAACCAAAGCGGCTGAACTGCACTAAGCGCTTGAGTCTTTTGACCAGTGCGATATAAAGCGCGTAAATACCAGCAGTTAAGGCGAGTATCTTTAATGGTTGGTTCCCAGTCATCGACATATTCCTGCCATCGATGTTTTTTTATTAGCTGGTTAAGCAATTTTCTCTTTATTTTTCGAGAAATTGGTGAATTTGGATATTTTGCAATAAACGCATCAATTTCTTTTCTTGGAAGCTGTTTGATTTTAATGTTGATAGCCTCGTATTCTAGGTACGGGTACAAGGGGTAGTCTTGTAACAATGTTAGCGTTTCCTTAAATGCCGCAGCTTTTCCGTTTGCCAGATGGTTCATCGCTAGCTGATAATTTGTTCGATGGTCGGCAAACAGCTTCATATCATGCGCATGTAAAGTAGGTGACGCGAACCATAAGGCGATCAATGCCAAAAATGTTCTAAGCACGCATAGCGATTTATTTAGAGGATGTGATGAGAGGATTTTTTTGCCCGTATTTTTACGAAATATCTGAAACTGCAAAAGATTCATTATAATCTTAATGCCTATAAAAAAGGTGAGAAAATGAGCTGATAATTAAACCGATGGCACTACCGATAGTGCGACTATACATTAGTTATAGTAAAGTGTTTTAGGTCTGATCAACTACTCAATAAAACTATAACAGTGAATGCGTCATATTTAGAAGCTCTATTCAGAATATAAATGAATATAGGGCTTATTCCTTAAGCATCAGACCATTATATAAAAATGTTCAGGGTAGATATTAACGAATGTTTCGAGCGTACGAGAGTGGCTGTCAGTTTCCAAGGTTTATAACTTGCTTGAAATACTCTCGGCTTATACTAAATTAGCCCTCATGGCACTTCGTATCAACTTGCCGATACACCGGCGACTAATATTCGGTCATTGTCGAAGGTTCTAGAGGAAATCGATTGCAGGAGACTAAAGAACGTATTCCCTTTTTTTCGGCACTCACAGACTCACGAATTAGCCATGTGCTCAGCGCTATTCACGCCAACCCCAAAGAAACTTGGAATGTTGAGCGTTTAGGCCAACTCGTAAATATATTACGTTCATCGCTCTCAAATTACTTCACAGAGTTAGTGAACATGACGCCGTTGCAATATACTATTTTTGTTCGACTACAAAGAGTCAGCTGTTTATTGACTGAAACATCGACGCCCTTAATTAATGTTGCTCAAAGTATTGGCTATCAATCAGAAGCGGCTTTTTGCCTGTCCTTTAAAAAAAATATGAGATGAGACCCGGCGGGTTTCGTCGTACTCATTAGAATTCGCTTATAGCGAGGCCTAAACAATGACTCACGACATAATTAAAACCAGCGATATATCATCTGTATTAAGTCGTGTTCGTGCCTGTACACTTTGTACAGATTTGGCGCTTGGACCCAAACCTATTTTACAGCTAAACCCTGAAGCAAAAATTCTTATTGTCGGCCAGGCTCCTGGGCGAAAAACACACCTCAAAGGTATTCCCTTTGACGACCCTTCTGGTGATCGCTTACGTGATTGGATGGGCGTTGATCGTGACATATTTTATAACGAATCGGCAATCGCCATTCTACCCATGGCTTTTTGTTATCCTGGAACGGGTAAGAGTGGTGACTTGCCTCCGCCAAGCCAATGCGCCGACCAGTGGCGAACACAGTTATTAAGTCTTTTACCAAATATCGAACTAACTTTAGTCATTGGACAATATGCACTCGGCTGGCATCTAGTTAACAATCAAGCGCGAACACTCACTGAAACAGTCAAACAGTGGGAAAACTACTGGCCTAAACTACTTCCTATGCCGCATCCAAGCCCACGCAATAACCGCTGGTTGAAGACTAATCCATGGTTCTCTAACGATGTTCTTCCCAACCTTAAAGAACAAGTGGCATCGCTTCTTTAAGGTTGGCTAGTACACTAACTTCGCCATCGTCTCGGTGAGCGCATACCAAATCATCTATCCTTCCGCGTACTGAATATCTCTGGATTCACTTATTGCGTACAATTTTTCATCCTCGCATGTATGTGTCTTTCTAAGTATAGAAGGAAAATTTACTGTGAATGCATAAACCTTTGGATAACCCAAAGGTTTCGTTATTGTATGTGGTGTTCAATTGATCAATGCAACACGCTATTATTTTTAATAAAAAGGGGCGAGATGCTTGTGCATTCTCGCCCCTTTTTTTGTGTTCACCCTTTACCTGTATTTACTTACTACTTACATTTTTGGCCATAAAGGTATTAATGTAGTTAGCAATTTCAATACTATCCTCTTCGAGAGCAAAGTGACCTGTGTTTAGAAAGTGTGTCTCAATATTTTTTAAATCTCGGTTGTAAGGGTGAGCGCCTGCTGAAGGAAAAATTTCGTCCTTGTCTCCCCAAACAATTAATGTAGCGGGCTGGTGCTTACGAAAATACGCCTGCCATTCAGGATATAAAGGCACATTGTTTCCATAATCGTAGAACATTTGCAGTTGTATCGCCTCATTGTTCTCGCGGTCTAACAGTCGTTGGTCTTCATTAATCGCATCCAGGCTGATCTTTGACGTGTCTCGAGCTCCGTTAGTATACTGCCAAGTTGTTGCACCCTTAGTGAGCAAAAAGCGTAGTGCGTCTTCGTTGGTCATTTCTGGCTGTTTGTAGGCGGCCTTAATATTTTTCCACCACGCGTTGTCTAAACCTTTGTTGACTGCTTTTCTGTCCTTCCAGTATTCTTTGATCGGCTCCCAGAAATTATTGTCGAGCCCTTCAATGTAAGCATTACCATTTTGAATGATCAGAGATTGGATTTTCTCTGGGTTTGCATTAGCAATTCTGAATCCGACAGGTGCGCCGTAGTCCATAACGTACATGCTGTAGTTGTTGATAGACTTTTTTACCAAGAGCTGTTCAACAATGCTTGCCATATGGTCGAAGGTGTATTCAAATTCATCAACGGTGGGCATGGACGAGTTGCCATAACCAGGATAGTCAGGAGCAATCACATGATAGTTTTGTGAAAGCTGAGGTATCAGGTCGCGAAACATATGCGATGACGTTGGAAAGCC
>JBLHVH010000154.1:0-8406 GCA_047628385.1 Oleiphilaceae bacterium | reverse complement strand
TTCTTTTTTGACCCAGCGGCTTTGCCTGATGCTTTGAGCTTTTTAGGACCTTTGTATTTTCCGATAAGTTCTTTTATTCTTCGGCGAATAAAAGTTTGCTTTAAGAAACGTTCGATACCAGCCATCAGGTTGTACTCAGGGTTGCTGATTAATGTAATTGCAGTCCCTTTTTCACCAGCTCTGCCCGTTCGTCCAATTCGGTGAACATAAATCTCACCACGACGCGGCATTTCAAAGTTAATAACCAGGTCCATGCCTTTAATATCTAAGCCTCGAGCGGCGATATCTGTTGCGACCATAATCTTTAACTCATCGCGTCTCAACTTGCTCATGATAAGGTTACGTTGTTTTTGGTCTTTGTCACCATGTAGTACGCCTGCACTAATTTCTTGCTGCTGCATAACACGATAGACTTGGTCTACTTGGTCTTTGGAGTTACAAAATACTAAGGCATGGCGGTAGGTTTCATTTTTAAGTAACCAGCATAGAAGTTTAAACTTATGCGCCTTATCATCAGCAAAAATGACTTGCTGTTCGATGGAGTCATGGGTGTCGGTAGGCTTATTCAGTTCAATGACAAGGGCGTCAGTGAGTAATTCGTCAGCTAGGCCTCTTAAATTCTTATTTGCTAGCGTGGCTGAATAAAGATGTGTTTGCTTGCGCTGACTACAATGTTCTGCGATGGCTAATATATCTTCACTAAAACCCATGTCGAGTAGACGATCGGCTTCATCAAGAATAAAGGTTTTAACGTTACTTAAATCGAGTAAATCACGCGCTAATAATTCAAGTAGGCGTCCAGGTGTAGCCACTAAAAAATGGGGTGGATTTTTAATGATTTCTGTTTGCTTATGGATATCGGTTCCACCACCAATGTGGCCTAATTTCAAATGTGTATAGCGGGCCAATGACTTAGCATGTGTTAATACTTGTTGTGCTAATTCTCGCGTGGGTACCAATACTAAACCGAATATTTGGCCTTGTTCGTCGTCTTCAAGTAATTGCTCGAATGTTGGCAGTAGATAAGCGGCTGTTTTACCGCTACCTGTTTCGGCGCTCACAAATAGGTCATGGCCATCCAACGCTAGCTCTAGGGTGGCTTCCTGTACTTTAGTCGCTTGTTCAAAGCCAGCTTCTGTGATCGCCTGGATTAGTCTGTTATCGAGTTCTGAAAACAAAATTATTTACTCACTAGTAGGGTTTGGTCGCATTCTATCAAATAACGCAATAATAGGTTAGCGCAGTGTTATAGCTCATTGCATGTTAGTCGCTTAGTCGTAAATCGTAGGTATTGGCTGGCGCTTGTGTTGTGTCGCTTGATAAATTTTAATGAGTTTGTCGGCAGCCCACTGTTCGACTTCTCTTCCTTCTAAAAAGTCATCGATTTGGTCGTAAGTGACGCCTAGTGAATCCTCGTCTTTTTTACCTGGTTCATTGCATTCAAGGTCCGCCGTAGGCGCTTTATCAATGAGGTTTTGAGGGCCGCCCATCGTTTTAGCAAGTAAACGAACTTGGCGTTTATTCAAGCCAAATAATGGTGCAAGGTCCACTGCCCCATCACCATACTTGGTATAGAAACCCGTAATGTTCTCAGCAGAGTGATCAGTGCCAAGTACTAAGCCGCCTAGAATTCCAGCTAAGTCATATTGTGCCACCATTCGAGTGCGTGCTTTGACATTACCTTTAGCGAAGTCTAGCTGGTTAGGGCTAGCATTGAGGGCATTCGAATTTGTTAAGGCTTGAGTTACTTCAGTGTGCAGGGCGTCGGCTGCACTCTTAATATTCACGCTTACTGATAGGCTTGGTGCAATAAAATCGATTGAGGCTTGAGCGTCGTGTTCATCGGCCTGTTCGCCATAGGGTAAGCGAACGGCAACAAACTGGAATGTTTTTCCGTGATTTTCTTGATTTAATTCATCAATCGCGCGTTGTGCTAATTTACCGCAGGTGCAGGAGTCTATACCACCACTAATTCCTAGCACTAATGTGTTCAAACCGGACTCTAGGAGACATTGCTTAATAAAGTCGATACGGCGTTTGATTTCAAAGTCAACGCATATCGAAGCTAAAACTTGCATCTCTTTAATGATGTTGTCACGGATGTTCATCGAATCGCTCCTGATAAAAGTTTTTTGTATAATGGTAAAGGCTATTCAAACAATCCAAAGCTAATGACGCTTAGTAAGCTACGATTTTGTTTTAGTTTGTTCTGAGGTACAAAAATTTGTGCTTCATCAAATGCTTTTCCTTCAGCATAGTTTGCTTTAAGTACGGCTAGGGCATCTGCTTCTTGGCTAGGTAGGTCTAATTCGTTATATAGCTCAACCATCATGATTAAAGCATCTTCAATTGCTGGTGTGTTGGGGAAGTTTTTAACGACATGGGCAGCACGATTAGCTGCAGCAATAAAGGCTTCTCGTTTAATGTAATAACGCGCTGCGTGAAGTTCATATTGCGCAAGATTGTTTCGGACTAGAAGCATTCGCTGTTGTGCATCTGAGGCATAGGTACTTCTTGGAAAACGGTTTAAAAGTTCAGAAAAGTCTTTAAATGCTAAACGCATATGGCCCGGGTCGCGTGAACTATTGTCTACCATAGTGAAATACTGACTTGAGATACCAATATCTAAGCTGTAATTAGCAATGCCGCGAGTGTAATAGGCGTAATCAACGCTGGGGCTTTGAGGGTGTAAGCGAATAAAACGGTCGCAGGCGAGAATAGCGCCCTCTAGATCCAGTCCGCTAAATCTAGCATAAATTAAATCCAGTTGAGCTTGTTCGGCATATTTTCCGAACGGGAAGCTTGCTTCGAGTTCTTCCAATGCAATCGTTGCTTGAGAAAAATTCCGTAACTTGATTGCTTTTTTTGCGTCGTCATAAAGCTTTTGCTCTGACGGATTGTTTTTAGGGGCAGTGCCACAGGCACTTAAGTTAATACAGACAATAATGATTACTGAAATAAGACTGATTAAGCGCATAATTCTCTACTGAGTAAAATAATATTGGATGCCTGAGGGTCAGGATGTTTCACGTAAAGATCCAAGCAGGCTATACTGGCCAGCTATTATCCCATAGTTTGTGCCAAGCTTGTATGACAAATAGTCTATATTAGCGTTGAACGTTGTTGATCTATAAGTGAATCTCGTTGATCTATACGTGAATAATGTTGCATAAACTGATTTCAAACAAATTTTTAAAGTGAAAATAATATATGACTCAGGTTGTTGAAGACGATTTTGTGGTGCCGTTAAGGTTATCTGATTGCCGCTTAGATCAAGTGATGACAGAATTAATGCCCGACTATTCTCGATCTCGTCTACAGCAGTGGATCAAAGCGGGTAGTGTGCTGGTAAATAAAAAAACGCTTAGACCAAAAGATAAAGTTAGAGTGAATGACTTGATCGAGGTTCATGCTGAGCTAGAAAGCCAGGGCGACTGGGAAGCTGAAGATATTGATATCGACGTGGTTTACGAAGATGACGACATTATTATTATCAATAAACCTGCCGGTATGGTGGTTCACCCCGCAGTGGGGAATTATACAGGAACCCTAGTGAATGCATTATTGCATCATTATCCTGATATTGAGGCGGTGCCTCGCGCAGGTATTGTGCATCGGTTGGACAAAGATACGACGGGTTTGATGGTAGTTGCTAAAACGTTAATTGCGCATGCCCATATTGTTAATCAGCTTCAAACCCGCGAAATGGGGCGTGAATATGAGGCCGTGGTGGCGAATCCCATGACGGGCGGTGGAAAGGTTGATGCCGCTATTGCACGTAGCCCCAAAAATAGAAAAAAAATGGCTTTGCACCCTTTTGGTAAAGTTGCGATTACGCATTATCGTATTCTAGAACGCTTTCCAGCTTATACGCATCTTCGAGTCAAGTTAGAAACAGGTAGAACACACCAAATACGTGTTCATATGGCGAGCATTAATCATCCTTTGATTGGTGATCAAACCTATGGGGGGCGATTGAAATTACCTGCAGGCGCTTCTGAAGAGGTTAAAGAGGTCTTACGTACTTTCGGGCGGCAAGCACTGCATGCGAAAGAGATAACCCTGATTCACCCTCGTACGGGTGAAGAAATGAACTGGGAGTCTGAGTTACCTAGTGATATGCAGGCACTGCTTGCGACCTTAGCTAAAACTAAGTAATGCTTACTGACTGTGTTCTTACTCCTGATTGGCCAGCGCCTGAAACGGTTAAGGCTTTGGTGACAACTCGATTAGGTGGTGCGAGTAAGGGCGGCTTTGCGAGTTTGAATTTGGGATTGCATGTGAACGATGCGTTTGAAAGCGTCGCTCTTAATAGGCAGACGCTTGCGAACCATATTGGTTTGGATGAGTCTCAGTTTGCATGGCTTGATCAAGTACATGGCCAAAAGGTAGTAACCGCTGCAGCGGGTGGCCAAGTGGTATCGGCTGATGGTAGTGATACCACTGAAAACAACCTTGCTTGTGTGGTAATGACGGCTGATTGCTTGCCTGTTTTGTTCTGTGATCTGGCGGGAACCAGAGTTTCTGCTATACATGCTGGTTGGCGAGGCTTAGCGGGCGGGATTTTGCAACAAGCGGTGCAGCGCTTTCCAGAGCCATCAAAAGTCATGGCTTGGTTAGGGCCAGCGATTAGTCAGGCACATTTCGAAGTGGGTAATGATGTCTACGAGGCTTTTATTGCAAACAACGCTGAAAACCATGTCGCATTTATTGCCTGTAAAACGCCTAAAAAATGGATGGCTGATATTTATCAATTGGCTCGCTTACAGTTAAACTCTGCGGGTATAGATAAAATATACGGTGGTCAGTACTGCACTTATGCTGAGGAAAAGTATTTTTATTCTTATCGTCGCGATGGTTTGATATCCGGACGTATGGCGTCGTTAATTTGGCGTGATGCAAGCTAGGATACTGTCGGATTTAAGGCTGTTCTAATGCACAACTCTATGTGAACCATATTTTTCGTAACGAACGCTTAAATCCGATACACTTCTACTGTAGTGCTATGTCATCAATATAGAGCGTGACTGGGGCTTTATTAGGTCTGGTCATAAATAGTCCCATTGTGGCAATGCTACTTAAGTCTAATTTTCGTGATTTTGGACTGTTTTCTATTTTATTTAAATCCACTTCTACCAGGTTCAATCCAGGTGCAATCTTTAATGCTTGGTTGTAACGATCACTGTGCCTCTGATTATGTTGAGTGTCATGCACGCGTAAATGTAGTGTTTCAGTTTGGCTTTGCTCAGAATAAACAGCAAATGTTAAGGTAGAATAACCTGACCAGTCACTATAAATAAATGGAAAAGAAACGCCTGGGTACGTCGCATAACCAAACGTAAACTTTCCCACAAGACCTTTATGTTTCCAACTAGCAGGAGGTTTAACGATTGATAACCGCGTTCGGTCATTAATACTTCGAATACTGCGCTCCCAAGCAGCGTCAAAGCTTACCAGCATTGGGCTAGCTAAATTACGTTGCACTACGACCCATACATTTGATGCGGGAATAATAAGGCAGCTCAATACTTGTAGCCATGCAATGAGTAGTAATGTTGGTTTTGTGCGGTCGTATTTAGTATGTTTGTACCAGTAGAATAAACCCGCAGCACTGCATCCCGCTAAATCATAACTTGCATCAAGTAAGCTCTTATCGCGGCCAAATAATGGTTGTACTAGTTCGATGAAAACACCAAATAAAAATGCCAAGCAACAGATTATCAGAACATATTTGGCGTGGACTGCATTGCTTAAAGGTTGGTTTGGAACAAACATTAATAACAATAAATTAGTGGCTAAGCCAAATATTAAAGCATGGCTGCTGTCTTGAAGGGAGGGCAGGACGATACCACGACCACCAACGTGAAAGGAAAAAAGGTAAACAACGACCACCAAAATAAGTAAATGGTATCGGTGTTGTAGTAATTTTTGTAGGGGAAGATAACTGAACAAATGAAATCACCTAATAATTTACTGTATTAACGCGTGTTTCATTGCAAGTGTCAAAAAAATATTCATCCTAATTGAGTTTATTTATTGAAGGTTTCAGTTTTGATCTTATCAGCCGCCTCTGCATAGCTATTGGCTTTTTCAAGGTGGCCTGTCTCTTTGTAGGCCTTAGCTATTAGATCATAATAATCAGTCTTGTATGGTGATAGACCTATTGCGTAACGAAGACTGGTAATACTCTGCTTGTAGTGCTTAGTTTGTCGTAATGACTCTCCTTTTAAGAAGTGACAGCGGTGCTGGTTTGGGTCTAGTGCTATCAGGTCATCAATCAAAAGTAATAATGTTTCGAACTGTTGAAATGTGAATAAATATTCAATATAAGCGAGTAACGCCGTCTTTGGGTTTTCATTTAATTCATGTGTGTGCTCAAGTGATTTTTCAAAATAATTTTGGGCTGTGTCTACTCTCAAGACCGTCATGCATTCAGCACATAGCCTGAAGAGTGTCGGGGCATGCAAGCCTTTTAATCGACTTGAAAGGGTTTTTTCTAGAAAGCTGAGCGCTTTTCTATACTGGTGTTTGCGTATCATATGACGAACCAAATACTCGACATCTTCCGACGACAAATTATGGAATCTTTTTGTTAGTCTCAAGCACCAAGCATCTTCTGTTTTTAGGAGAAGGTGTCGAGCTTCGGTGTGGAGTGGGCTCAAAATGCGTATAGATTTAAGAATGTCGATGGCCAATCTATATTTGTTTATCTCTATATAATGTTGTGCAATCTCTGTGAGAAGAAGGGGGTTGTCTGGCTGTAAACACAATGCATGGCGTAAACGTGTAATGGTAAGTTTTTCTAAAGGGGCTTGGTTGTCATTTTGTTTACTTATCGGATGAAAATATGCGTCTGTCGATGGCGTTTGTCTTGAGATAGGCGATTCTTTAAAGATATGCCTAGCGTTGCGAAGCGCTTTGATATAACAGCGACGTAAGGTTATATAATTATTAGATTCGGTGTCCGCGAGTGAGTTCTGTAATGCTTTGTAATAGGCTGCCTTAATTAAGTGTGCGTGGTTTGTCGGCTGAATTTTTAACGCAGCAAAGCAGTCCATAATGTCATCCATAACGTTATAATAAGCAAAGGGTATCGCAGAACGTGCAAATTGAAAAGATGTAGGGCCAATTAATCGATTGCTGATCAGAGGCCTGCTTCACTTTAACTAGTATAGAATGACAGTCTACTTTAATTGATTCAAAATTATGATGGTAAGCAAACGTTTAAAAGGCTTAATGCTCTCGGCTTATGATGCTGGAAGCCATAAATATTGGCGCAAAGGTTTAGAAAAAGGCTTACCTAACATTGATTGGACTGTGCTGAGTTTGCCTGCACGTTATTTTAGTTGGCGAATAAGAGGTAACCCGATCAGTTTTATAAGCCAATATAGTGATGAGTTGGCGCAAAAATATGATTTTATGTTGGTAACATCGATGGTCGATTTAGCAACGCTAAAAGGCCTGGTGCCTACTTTGTCGTCTGTTCCTTCAATCGTTTATTTTCATGAAAATCAGTTTGGGTACCCTAAAAGTGACCGTCAAAAGTCAGTGCTGGATGCACAAATGGTGAATTTATATTCAGCGATGGCTGCGGATCAGATTATTTTTAATTCTAAATTTAACCAAAAAACATTCTTAGATGGCTGCGACCAACTGATGAAAAAGTTGCCTGACTTTACTTTACCTCGTTTGTCTTCGGGGTTAAAACATAAGTCGATTGTTATTCCTGTTCCAATTGCAGACCACCTTTTCGAACACTCTCATGAGCGGTCTTTATTAGATTCCCCTGTTAAAATTTTATGGAATCATCGATGGGAATACGATAAGGGGCCCGATAGGCTTCTTTTGTTTTTGGCTCAGTTGAAGGAAAGAGAGCTTACGTTTGAAATTAATATTGTTGGTGAGCAATTTCGTCGTGTGCCACGTGAGTTTGATCAAATTCAAGCAGGTTTTTCAAAGGAACTATGTGCTTTTGGGTATATTCCAGATGAGGATGAGTATTATAAGTTGTTAAGTCAGAGTGATATTGTTCTCTCTACCTCTATTCATGAGTTTCAGGGAGTTTCTGTTATGGAGGCTGTCGCTGCTGGTTGTATCCCTTTGGTGCCAAACCGACTTTCATATCGGGAGTATATCGATAATGTATATTGCTATAACAGCGATATGGAAAGCCCAAAAAAAGAAGCGATATCGGCGGTTAATACCTTGCTCGATATATTAGATCCACAAATTAATCGCCCTTCAATTAGCGGTATACTTCAACAATATAGCTGGTGTGAGTTGATTGGTCAGTATCGAAGTGTTATCAATCGGGTGTTGAAGTGTTGAATTAGTCTGTTGGTATTTGTTCCTGTTCTTTTTTTCATGTTAGTGATAATTACCTTCTATCATTAAGGTTTTCGCGTT
>JBLHVH010000153.1:0-8409 GCA_047628385.1 Oleiphilaceae bacterium | reverse complement strand
AAAAGCGCGTCTAATGCTTCAATTACTTTATCGCCAAACTCAGTGGTGCTCAGTAATTGAATATCTTTGCTAGCAGCCGTTAAGTCACTCGTTGAAAAGCCCGCTTCAAATACACTTTGCATCGCGGTCCATACGGCTTTAGCTTCTGCAGCCATGTGGAAACTCATATCTAGCATTAGCGCAACTGAACCTATCATTGAGTAAGGGTTCGCAATATTTTTGCCTGCGATATCCGGTGCCGACCCATGTGATGGTTCGTAATACGCTTTTTCTGGCCCCATACACGCTGAAGGCATTAATCCTAAGGACCCTAATAAACCACCACCTTGGTCACTTAAAATATCACCAAACATATTTTCCATAACCATGACATCAAATTGCCCTGGATTTAGGCACAAATAAGTTGCTGCGGCATCGACAAGCATGTGTACGACAGTGACTTCAGGATAGTCTACTGCAACTTCATCCAAGACCTCATTCCATAAGACAGAAGAGACTAATACGTTACTCTTGTGAATATTATGAAGTACTTTCTTACGCTTCATAGATTCTTTAAAAGCAACCGTTACAATTTGACGAATCTGATCTTCATCATATTCTAGCGTTTCTTTAACATAGCGTTTTCCGTCTTCTGTCACACCACGTTCTTTCGCACCAAAATAAAGACCACCGATTAATTCTCTAATTAATAGAATATCGATACCTTCACCGACTATTTCAGCTTTTAAAGGTGAAAAATGCGCCATCCCTTTAGGTAGCAAAATAGGTCGAAAGTTTGCATAAGTATTTAAATGGCGACGTAATGGCAACAAAGCACCACGTTCAGGACGTTCTTCAACCGGAATTTTTTCTGACTCTTCATGACTCAAGCCAATCGGGCCTTTTAAAACCGCATCTGCGGAAGTACAAATTGCTTTCGTTGCTTCAGGAAATGACTTTCCTGTTGAAAAATAAGCACTCGCGCCAAATTCGGCGTTTACACAATCAAACTTTACATCTCGTTTCTGTTCAATAAGCGTTAATACACGTAACGCTTGTTCTGTTATTTCTGGGCCAATGCCGTCACCGGCCAAAATAGCAATTGTATAGGTTTGAGTCATTTTATTATCCTGATAATTTTATTCGCCAGTATTGTAATGAGAACGCCCCCTATCTGGCAACTTTGAGCATTAAAATCAGACAAAAACTTACCTATATCATTATTAGGTTGACGGATGCGTCGCCTTTCGGTAATTTTCTACCTCCCATGGCGCATTAACAGCAATAAGTAGGCATTTTTTTCCTCCTTACCGATAATTATCTGCAGTTTTAGTTATAATCTGCTGTTGCTCATGCATACCATTATAATTTGATTAGAAAATTGAGGCCGATTGGCGATGTCGTACGAAAATATCCTTTATGAAGTAAAAGGCCCCCTTGGACTAATTACCTTAAACCGTCCATCTAAACACAATGCCGTTTCGCTTGCGACACTGGATGATTTACATGCAGCGCTTAATCAAGCAGAAGCAGACCCAGCGGTTCGCGTAGTCGGACTTACCGGTGCAGGCCCTAAGGCTTTTGCATCAGGCTCTGACTTAAAAGAAGTCGAGCACCGGGATATTAGAAAAGCACTAGAGCCTATCGTTCAAGGTCTTGCTGAGCGCTTAGAACGCTCAGCGCTGCCTTCAATTGCTGCAATTAATGGTATCTGCATGGGTGGCGGACTGGAATTAGCACTCGGCTGCGACATTCGTATCGGTACAAAAAACTCTAAATATGCCACACCAGAAGGTAAATTGGGCATTATTCCTGGAGGCGGTGCAACTCAACGTTTACCTAGGATTGTAGGAAAGGCCTGGGGCATGGAAATGCTATTAATGGGCGAAACAATTGATTCGGATCGTGCTTATCAAATAGGCTTAATCACGCGATTAGTTGAGTCTGAAGATTTGATGCCGACGCTAACGCAGATGGCCGATCATATTGCCAGCTTTGCACCATTGGTCCCACACTTCATGAAGTCGATGGTAAACTACGGTCTTGAGTCTAGCCAACACTCAGGCTTAGCGCTTGAGAAATTTGCGCAAGCAGCCCTCATTGAAACCGCCGATAAAAAAGAAGGCTTACGCGCATTCTTAGAAAAACGCGCACCAGTTTGGACAGGAAAGTAATACTACCCACTTTCTTGTAAGAACGCCGTTCCCTAAAATTATTAAAACAGAAATGCCGTTGCCCACTGTAGCGGTATTTTAATACAGTAACCACACCCTCCTATTACCCAATTAAGCTCTACATAACTCAGTTATTCACTTCCTCTGAGATGACTTATATTCAGTAGATAAAGTAGAAATTCTTAACAAGGCCCTTTCATGGCAAAAAGTACGCTCTTATCATTTATTTTGCTACTTTCTTCGTGCGCAAGCTTTGATAAAACCAACATACTGCCAGGCCAATCAGTCATTGGTTTAGGTTTTTCATTTACAGTACCCACACAAAAGTCTTGGTTTGCTGTTGAATATGGCACTAGCCATAGAATCAAACTTAGCCAACTGAACAATCAAGATAGTTTCTCTATTTTAGTATCAATAAATCGAGGCCCTTACCAAGGCATGTACAAAAACGCAGCCCGTCACCTGCAATCCATAAAGATAAACCAACAAAAAAAACTCAAGCAACCGGGTTTTATCGAGTATGTCCACCAAGAATGGGTAGCGTCTAAATATGGAGATTTATGCATAATGTATACTTTTTCTGGCGAAGATTGGAATGGTAGAAACTCTGAAGGACCTGCTATCGTTGACGCGATAGGATTAAGTTGTCCACACCCAAAATTACGCAACATACTTATTAGCATTGACCTTTCTAGACGGTCCGAGACCGGTGCAGAAAAAGTAGATTTGACGGCTTACGCCGAAGCACTATTTGCTTCATTTGAATATACTAACCTCGATTAAGCTAAGACTTTATTAGCATCATAAACGATAAAAAGCAGGGCTATGCCCCGTCCATTTTTTAAAGGCATTATAAAAATTTGCCGCGTCTGAGTATCCGAGCTCTTCTGCCAATGCTTCATTTGATAAGTTTTTATGCTGAATAAGATTGATCGCTAATTGGCAGCGAACCTTATCCATCAAACCACGAAAACTTACCCCCATTTTATTTAATTTTCGCCGTAAAGTACGACTACTTATACCTAAAGCATGTGAAATCATGTCTGGATCAGGAAAGTCTCCTGAAGACCCTTTTAAAATACAGTCAATTTCACCCACTAAACCTTGTTCTTTATTGAGCTCTTCCAAGAGGTATTTAAGTGTTTTTTCGGCTTCTGCGGGAACATCAGGTTTATTAATAATTCGAATAAGCAACGTTTCCATTGAAATAACCCACTCATTAAATTTACATTCATCTTCAATTTCACAATCAAATAACGTTTGATAGTAAGATTTTTCTGCGTCACTCAAAGGCGCAGAAAAACGAATAGTTTGTATCGGTATTTTTTGACCAGACAGTTCTTTACTCAGGATCGCCATTCCGGTAAATGTTAACTCAAATAAAAACCGTAAGACTCGATGGTTCAGCCTAGAAACATCTACTAGTCGATTTGTGAATGTTTGCTCATCAGCAATATTAATAATATCGGTAAAACTTCCTACTAGATCATAATAGGCTTGAGTAGTTTCCATTGCTTCACCAAGGGTACCCGCCCCTTTAACACAAGCACCAATCGCCCCTAAATCTTGTAAACAATATAATTGAGCGATTTCACAGCCTAATCCGACTTTATAGAATTTTTCAATCACACTATTAAGTCCACTTAAAGCGACATGCGAACTTATAAAAGGCATATTAAGATCTTGTGAATCCAGACCTAACACTTCCATTTGCTGGTTACACCACGCTAAATTGCCATGAGAAGTTAAATATTCAAAAATAATACGCAGCTCAAAACTAGGATATTTTTGGTCTCCCAGACGGGCAATCTGATTAAGCACTGTATTTTTTTTCATATTGGCTACTGAATATAAGTAATGATTAATTTGTTTTTCGATTAAACCACGATAAATGCAATATTTGATAAATACAATAGTCTAAATAACAGGTCATATATCTACGACACTTTCTGATAGAATGTACCCACATATTCAGGACACACACTATGCAACTAAATTTAGGTTCATTAACACCAAAGCGTTTTTTAGAAGAGTACTGGCAAAAAAAACCACTTCTCATTCGCCAAGGCTTCAATAATTTCCAAGATTTCTTATCAGCAGAAGAGTTGGCTGGCCTTGCAATGGAAGAAGCGGTTGAATCCCGAATTATTTACAAAAAAAACAAAAAGTGGCAAGCCGATTTCGGACCATTTGAATCCTATGATCAACTAGGAAAATCTGATTGGTCACTCGTTATACAAGCATTAAATCACTGGGTACCTGAAGTCAGTAAATTAATTAGCGTTTTTGACTTCATTCCTCGCTGGCGTTTTGATGACGTGATGACCAGCTTTGCGACACCTGGTGGCAGTGTCGGCCCCCACATCGACACTTATGATACATTTATATGCCAAGGCTCAGGTACGCGACACTGGCGCGTTGGTGATCGCGGTACTCATAAACAGTTTGCTGCCCACCCAGCATTGCGCCACACCGAAGCATTTGAACCGATCATTGATGAAGTGTTAAATGCAGGCGACATTTTATATATTCCGCCCGGTTTCCCTCACGAAGGCATTAGTCTCGATAACTCTATGAGCTTTTCTGTCGGGTACCGAAGCGACTCTGCACGAGATATGCATACATCACTGGCTGACTTTCTCATCGAAAAGGACATTGGTAAACAACAAATTGAAGACCCCAACCGTCCAGTTTGCTCACATAGCGGCATAATAGACACACAAGACTTTACTCGTATAAAAACTCAATTATTAAATACTCTAGATGATCAATTAATTAGCCAGTTCTCAGGCTGTTATTTAACGCAATCGAAATGCGAATTAGATCTACCAGAAGAAGAGCAGGATTACGATGGCAATGATTTCCTTGATTTTATCGAGCAGCAACCCTTGCTTCGACTAGGCGGGTTACGCTGTTTATATTTTGAGCATTCATATCAACAAGGTATCCTTTATATGAATGGCGAAGAAATCACCTTACACAAATCATTCTCAGCCGTGATCCCATTACTTTGTAATGAACAAATACTAAACCGCAAAAATTTAACCCCGTGGCTGAATAACGCGCAGTTTATTCAACAGATCACGCAATGGTTGAAAAAAGGCTATTGGTATTTCGACGCTGACTAGGAAGCCCTCAGATGAAGAATTTATATGAGCAAACACAAGCATGCTTCCTGCTTGCTGACCCAGATGAAAAGTTAGCCAAAACGCTCGACTGGGTCAGTGATTGGGAGTCTAAGCGTTTAGAGTGGAAGGAAGACGGCCCTGTGATATATTTAGAGCAACCAGGCCGATTAAATAAACCAGAAATTGTCGCACAACGAGACCTTCCAAGAAGACGCTTAGGAAGCGTAGAAGGAAAAGCTTCTATGATTCACGCACTCGCGCATATCGAAATGACTGCCGTAAACCTATCTTTAGATGCCGTGTACCGATATAGAGGCATGCCAAGAGAATATTATAACGACTGGATATTAGCGGCAGGTGAAGAAGCTACTCATTTTTTTGCACTACGAGAACAACTGCGCACATTAGGCTTTGAATACGGAGACTTCCCAGCACATGAAGAATTATGGCAAATGGCGATCAATACCAAGCATGACTTAATGCACCGAATGGGAGTGACGCATCGAATATTTGAAGCACGCGCGCTCGATGTTGTCCCGGTTACCATCAAAAAATTTGAAAATGTCGGTGACAAAGACATGATTAAAGTATTAAACATGATTGCCAATGATGAAATTGGTCATGTTAGTGCTGCCACACGTTGGTTTCACTACCGGTGTGAACAAGAGCAAATAGATCCAGACACTACGTTTTTACAACTTATCAAACAATACCTAAATGCTCCGCTTAAAAAGCCTATTAATGCAGATTTAAGACGAAAAGCTGGTTTTAGCGAATATGAAATAGAACGACTGCTTGCCGCAGATTATTAAAATCCGCAAGTGTTAACGCATAAGTTGCATGATCATAAGATACTGGGTTAATATACAGCAGTACGTGATTTAGGATCATAACTAATATTGTTTTGTTCTAATAAGTATTTTTCTAATACCAGTTTTTTTCTATAAATTAAGGATACGTTATGGCTGTTATAGCGATGTGGAAATGCGATAGGGATGGATCTATGTTCGAGAACAAAAAAGACGCTGATGCTCACGATAAAATGCTCGAACTAGGAGAGCAATTTACCAGCCTACTTGAAAGCCAAATTACAGGTATCGATGAAGCGCAAGCAGAATCATTTGGATTACTGCTAGCCAAGCATAAAGATCTAATCGTTTTAGCCTGCAAAGGTAAGCCAGAAGCGCTAGAACAGATCACTAACCCAACAAAAGTTATCCCTATTACAGACGCTGTCAGCGCTTAAAATAGTTAGCTAATATGTATAAGCCGTGACACTTACACATATTAGCGGATATTAACTCGAATTTTATTTTTCGATAATTTTGTGAAAACAAACCCTATTTTCACAACCCCCTCCTAGCTTGCCTTTGGATATAATTCAAGCAATCGATCTTACATATGCCCCGTTAAGTAATGACATACGCTTGACGCTTCTTTTCTTGAAAATAGTTGCCAAACAAAAAAAACGGACTATTAGTTATATACAGCAGCGCTTTAGGAGTCGTAAAGGAATGATAACCAATGCACTGATAAAATACCCATACATAACAGCCCCGCCCCTAAAGTTACAACTCAGAGAACTTTTATGTGGTACCTATTTACCTGACCTTCTTAAATGGAAGTCTATCCCTTTACCCGATACGATCAACCCGAAAACGGTTTTAATCATCCCCGGGTTTGGTGGCGGAGACATGTCTGTCTTTCCTCTAAAGAAATTTCTTCAAATACAAAATCACCATACCTATAGCTGGGGGCTCGGCATCAACCACAGCCAGATTGAGAAATTGATTGACCCACTTATAAATCGCCTCAAAGACCTAAGCGATAAACATGGCGAACCAGTATCTTTAATTGGCTGGAGTCTTGGTGGAATCTTCGCCCGTGAACTCGCTCGCAATCACCCCCAGTATATTGCCAGTGTCATTACAATGGGCTCTCCCGTCATTGTAGGCCCTAGGATTACAGCGCTAAAAAAGCTATCCGGTCTATTTGGGTGGGATATAGCACAAATCGAACAAGACATGATTGAGCGTTTCAGCACCCCCATCGAATGCCCGATTACAGCAATCTATTCAAAGCTAGACGGCATTGTTTCATGGCAAGCATGCATTGATCATTGGTCGCCTAATATACAACATCATGAGGTATTGGCTTCACATATGGGCATGGGCATTAGCAAAGACGTGTACCAGATCATTAGCAATTCAATGGCTAAATAAGTCAAGGCATACGGGTTCGACTCCCGCCACCCCATCACTTTAACAACCCTAAATTATTGATTCGGATAGGATTTTCCTACTCTTATGCTATAAAGAATTATTCCCACAGTCCCAATCAAAGTGTAATTTAGCAAAGCATTAATATTAATAGTATTTTTTCTGATCTATTGCTTGTTGAAGCGAAGTCTACCCCACTCCCCCCCATTTTGGATCAATAAAACCTCTAGAAATCGCATACTGAACTAGGTCTTGTAAGGCTCTTCAAGACACTTATTCAGATTCGAAGCATCAAGTTTTTTGGAAGTAAATTCATTTTTTGCAAGAACAGATAACCTTTAACTGACCATACCTAAAAGATAGGAAAGGGTCGATGTCACAACGATATGTGTAGCGTACTCGATTGAACTCACACCGTAAAGTTGACGCTCAGTATTGATAATAGTGCTTGTAGATTCAGGCTACTTTTAGCCTGAGTAGTTAAATTAGATATGTGAGATAAGCGGGCATTTTAGCCTCCCAAGTAAAAGAAATACTAGCGATTCTTCCCACAACATGTTTTGTACTTACGGCCGTTACCACAAGGGCAAGGATCATTGCGACCAACCTTTGGTCCGTCTCTCATGATGGGGAATTGAGGGCCACAGCAGCTTGAGTTACTACAGTAGCTGTCGCTTTCCTCGTAAGTCGTGTTTTGAGTTTCGTTTATCATATCGTTTATTTTATTCTCTATCTAATTGCTTCAGCTTAGTTATTCGGGCATTTGTGATGAGTGATGTTCGATGATCATCCAACGGCTCCCATTCCATCTATATACATAAGTGAAACGTGCCTGGACCGCTGAACCATCACCAAAGGAAAAGGTATAAACACCTGAGTTAAAAGCTATTTCGCCGTACTGACGCACAT
>JBLHVH010000152.1:0-8475 GCA_047628385.1 Oleiphilaceae bacterium | reverse complement strand
TATTAACTGGCCAGCAAACTAAGGCATAGCCCGCTTGTTGGGCTTCGTTCCTCAGCGCCAACCTACATACAATTACTATCGTTTTATTTTAAGGCGCTTAATGTCTTCTCGGTGTAAGCGCAGCGCCTCAGTTTTCTCGGTAGTGAATTTCTTTTGATCTTGTGTTTATTGTTGCTTAGTGACATTTAGAAATTAAAACAAAAACCAAACCTTAAAGATAAAAGCATTCTACCACCAAAAAGTGCCGAGACACTTTGCGCACACCGAGGCATAACTAAAAGCCTATAATAAATTCAAACGAATACGGTAAAAACTTGATCTTGAATAGGGTCTCTATAGTGAAATACGGAGATCGGCATTGCTCTTAACAAGGGTGGACGTCTTAATATGCGCTGTTCGGTGTACACTCTTATCATGTTGCGTTCACCCCGTCACGCCCCTGCTCGACAAAGCTGAGTCATAACGGCGTTCTTTTAGGTCGGTATCCATTATTTAGTTCAGTAGCAAAACAGTATATTCCCGACTAAAAAATCTCGGGAATGACGACCTTGGTAGGATTAAGCTTAATTTTTAGCTTCCAAAGAAGTTACTTGGGTAATTGCTTGCCTTAGTTCTGAGTTTAAAACGAAGCGGGCGTCACCGGAAACACGCTCAATTTGTTCGCCGTATTCTAATTTTTCTTCCGCATTTGTCGTCACAACGTTTTTCTCTTGAAGCTTGCTAATGAAATTACGAAAGAGGGCTTTATCAAAGAACTCGGGTGCGTTTAATCCAAACAATATTGACATGCGTTCTGCCATTTGAGTGCTTTGTTTTTCTAGTTGGCTCGCATCTATTTGGCCAGAACCTTTGTTTATAAGAATTGCGACAGAGATATAATAACGTTCAAGGGTTTGAATAATGAACCTAGACAGAATTGAAAGCTGCACAAATTGGTCGCTACCAATGGCTGGACGCACAATTTTCTCGCCTTCCTCAAGAAGTAGCTTATTCTCGATCAACACCTTTATCCAACCTTCAAAAATAGCATCAATCTCATTGCTGTCCCATTGAAGAAACAACTCTGATTTGATGTAAGGGTAAATGTCTCTAAAAATGGCATGAACTTTTTGTTTATCCATACTGATATTATTATGAAGCAAGCAAGCAATCAGTGAAGGAACTGCAAAGAAATGCAGAATAGTGTTTCGATTGTAGGTTAAGGAAACTGCGTTGTGGTCGGTAAGGTTTATAATATCGCCCATAGGGTGTTTTAAGCGGTCGACCATGCGCATTTCTTCAGCGTACTCTATCCAGTCTTTGCCATTGCCTTCAGCAAAGGTCATGGTGTGGCTATAAGGCATAGACTCAAGCATGGAGGAGAACGAAGACATTAAGTTAGCCAATACCGTTGCATCCATTGCGTGACGTTCAGTTGATAATAGTACAAGTGACGTCATGTTAATTGGGTTGATTGCCGCAGAAGCATTAATCCGAGTCACGATCTCAGTTGACAGTTTGGCAACAATCTCTGGAAACCACTCTGGTTTGTTTTCTTCAATTTTGATGTCTTTTTTCCATTCTGGCTGGTTTTGATCAAGGTAGTCTTTTAGAAAAATGGGGTCACCAAAGTTAACGCTGACTTTGCCAAATGATCGGCGCAAGTTTTTTAATGATTTAAACAAACCAAATACAGACTCTTTTTTCTTTTCCTTGCCTCTTAATTCGCCTTGATATGAGCTGCCTTCCAAAACCTTTTCGTATCCGAAAAATACAGGTATAAATGCAATCGGCTTTTGTTGGTCTCTTAAATAGCTATTTAACGTCATAGCAATCATACCGGCTCTAGGTTGTAGTGTTCTGCCAGTCCGACTTCGTCCACCTTCAACAAAGTATTCGACTGAGTAACCTTTTTTGAAAATAGTATGAATATATTCAGAAAAAATAGCCGAATATAAAGGGTTGTCTTTAAAGCTTCTACGCATAAAAAACGCGCCGCCTCGGCGTAAGATTGGACCCACTATCGGTAGGTTTAAATTAATGCCTGCGGCAATGTGAGGCACCATAATGCCCTCACTAAATAATAGAGAGGAGAGGAGTAAATAATCAATATGGCTTCGGTGGCAGGGAGTATAGACGACGGCATGATCTTTCGTTGTTTCTCGAACAATCTCTAAGTTGTGTGTGTGAATTCCTTTGTAAATTTTGTTCCAGAGTTTGCTGAGTATTTTTTCAAGAAAAATTATAGTGGAAATTTGTAAGTTTGAAGCGATTTCATCACCGTACTTTAACGCTAGCCGCTCAGCTTTCTCGGTGCTTATATTCTCTTTCTTCGCATGAGCGATAACACATTTCTGTATTTCAGGGCTGCTGATTATTGTTTGAACAAGATTATATCGATGAGAGAGGTTAGGGCCTAAAACAGTTTGCCTTACGCGGCGAAAATGTACGCGAAGAATGCGGGCGGCTTTTCGTGCGCCACGTGAAGCATCGTTATCGCTATCTTGAAAAATTTGTTGTAATGACATTGCTTGATTAAATTGTACGTAAGTGCGTCGACCGTGTAATAAAATAATAAGTAATTGCTTTAATTTACCAGGGGCAGACCAGCCTTCTGTTAATAACAGCTTCAACCAAGACTTTTCTTTTTCAGGTGATCGGCCCCAAAACAGTGAGACTGGCACGACTTGAATGTCTAGGTCAGGATCTTCTGAAATATCGTAGACCATTTGTTTTAAGTCTTCGGTTACCGTCGGTGTTTGACGGGTTTTAAACCAACGACCTTTACGCTCATATAAAAAAAAGAATGAACGGTTTAATAATTTTTCTTTTAGGTTTAGTTTTGCATGTGCTGAAGGTAAACCTGAGCTAATACAGGCGTTTTCAAGTACTAGTCGAGCAGAAAGTGAGCTGTATTGCAGCACGTAGCAAACAGGCTTGTTTGGATCTAAGTTTAATTCTTCTTGCTCCGTACCTTTTATTTCGGTACGAACCCAAAGAAAAAGTATTTTTCTTAACAGTGTAGAAAAAAATAAGCTTGGATTCATGATACGACTCATAGCAAAAGTGTTCCGCAAAAAATAATAGACGAATAGTTTAATCTTTCATAAACAGCATGGCAAAAAGCTGAAAGGCTAATGGCTGTTCTAGTCGATATGATTGGCTGTTTTAATAGATATAAGTAGCTGTTATTGGGTTTAAATGGCGCTTACTGTTTATGACCATGTGGAAAGGTTAGTGACTAAGTCTTGAAAAGGGCGTTAGGCCTCTCTATATTGCTTGTTTAAAGCCTTTTGGCGTTTTGTTTTATTAATTTGTCACCATGAATAGAGTTAATCATGATTCAAGTCTCTAATTTATCCAAAAAATTTGATAGTTTCTGTGCCATCAATAATATTAGTTTTTCGGTACAACCCGGTGAAGTATTGGGCTTTCTAGGTCCGAACGGCGCTGGAAAGTCAACAACGATGAAAATACTGACTGGGTTTTTAGCCCCCAGTAGCGGTGAAATATCTGTAATGGGTCACAATGTTTTACAAAACCCGATAGCTGCGCAGCGTGAAATTGGCTATTTACCTGAAGGTGCGCCATCTTACGAAGATATGACTGTCATGGCTTCATTGAAGTTTATTGGTCAAGCGCGTGGTTTCTTTGGTCAGGAGTTAACACAGCGAATTGATTCAGTTGTATCCAAAGTTGAGCTCGAGTCTGTGCTGCTTAATCGCGTAGAAACGCTCTCAAAAGGGTTTCGCCGACGTTTAGGGATCGCTCAGGCCTTGATTCATGATCCTAAGGTGTTGATTCTCGATGAGCCTACCGATGGTTTAGACCCTAACCAGAAACATCAAGTCAGAGAGTTGATTCGCAATTTATCCGAAGATAAAACGGTGATCGTTTCGACTCACATCTTAGAAGAAGTAAGTGCTGTTTGCACACGAGCAATGATCTTAGCAAAGGGTGAAATTGTTTTTGATGGCACACCCAGTGAATTGGCGGCTAAATCAGACTTCCACAATGCCGTTACCATACGACTAGGTAAGTTTAGTGAAGTCGTGGTCGGCGCGCTTAAGAAGATACCTAAAGTGCAAAAAGTTAGTGTCAGTCATGATCACGTGATTACTGTTTTTTCTAACGGTGGGCAATCGATTTTAGCCGAGGTGAATCAGGTGCTTCAACGTGGAGGTTGTTTATTGGATGAGCTACATGTCGAGGTTGGCCGCCTGGATGATGTCTTTAGAAAAGTAACGTTAGAGACCAACTCAGCGGACACTACAACACAGGAGCAAGCATAATGAGTGCGATGAAAGTTATTCTAAATCGAGAGCTTGCTAGCTATTTTGCAACGCCTGTGGCTTATATCTTTATTGTTATTTTCTTAGTATTAAGTGGTGTATTTACGTTTTATTTAGGGCATTTTTTTGACCGTGCTCAAGCAGATTTGTCGTCATTTTTTAACTTTATTCCTTGGTTATATCTTGTCTTGATACCTTCTGTCGCAATGCGTTTGTGGTCGGAAGAACGACGCAGTGGCACGATTGAGTTATTAATGACGCTACCAATATCAACTGGAACCATCGTCGTGGCTAAATTTCTTGCCGCTTGGTTGTTTATTGGATTAGCGCTACTGCTTACTTTTCCTATCTGGATTAGTGTTAATTACTTAGGTGAACCCGATAATGGTGTGATTTTAGCCGGATACATTGGTTCATGGCTAATGGCGGGTGGTTTCCTATCAATTGGTTCTTGCCTTTCAGCAGCGACTAAAAATCAAATCATTGCCTTTATTCTAACCTTGGTGGTTTGCTTCTTAATGGTTGTAAGTGGCTTTCCCATTGTTCAGGATGCTCTATCTGGTTGGGCACCACTATGGTTAGTAGATGGTTTTGCAAACTTAAGTTTCTTAACGCACTTTGATGCTATTTCACGTGGCGTCATTGATTTAAGAGATTTAGTTTATTTTCTTGTTTTAATCGGAGCATGGTTGTATGCCACGGTTTTAGTCATTGATATGAAGAAAGCAGATTAGGAAACAGCAAAAAATGAAATTGATAGCCTCTCCAAAAGTTTTGATCGTCGTTTTTTTGCTGATGTTCTTAACAATAATTATTAGTTCTAAGTATCTGGTCGGTGTTCGACTAGATTTGAGTGAAAGCGGTTTGTATACACTTTCAGCAGGCACAAAGAAAATACTTAAAGGCCTAGATCAACCGGTTACTTTAAGTTTATATTTTTCAGAAAAAGCCTCTTCTCAACTTCCTGCATTACGCACCTATGCCCAGCGCGTAGAGGAGTTGTTAGAAGAGTATGTGGGTTTATCGAACGGAAAGATTACATTTATAAAAATTGACCCGATACCTTTTTCTGAATCTGAAGATGAAGCGGCCTTAGCTGGCCTTCAAGGAGTACCTATTGGTGCTCAAGGTGATGAGATTTATTTTGGTTTAGTGGCCAAAAATGAAGCCGATGCTCAAGATGTGATTGCCTTTATGCAGCCTGACCGTGAAGCCTATTTAGAGTATGAATTAACACGATTGATCTCCTCATTGTCGGCTAAAAAAATGCCAACAGTTGGGATTTATAGCGGTATTGAAATCAATGGTGGCTATGATTATAGGACTCGGCAGGCGCGACCTGCATGGGCCATTATGGAGTATATAGAAGAAGGGTTTGATGTTGAGTGGATCGAAGAAGATGTCACTGAAATAATGGGGGTAGATGTACTGTTATTAATTGCACCTCAAAATCTTTCGGAATCATTGCTATTTGCCATCGACCAATTTGTTCTTGGTGGTGGGCGAACGCTTATCTTTGTTGACCCGCATGCCGAAACAATCGGATCTCAAGGGCAAATGCCATCTGTTCAACGTGCTGATTTGTCGCGCTTGTTACCAGGTTGGGGGATTGCGATGAGGGATGATGTGATCGTGACCGATTTTGCTAATTCTATGGTAGTTGGTGTGGGTGAATCGCGTAACCCTGTTCGTCATATTGGATTATTAAGTATGGCGTCAGAGGCATTAAGTGGTGACGATATTGTGCTGCATGGTTTAGAAAGCTTAAATTTTTCATCAGCAGGTATATTGGATAAAATAGAAGGTGGAACCACAAATGTGACACCTTTAATTTTATCGAGTGATCAGGCACAGCCTCAAAATACCAGTTTGCTTTTAACCTTGGATGATCCGCAAGATTTACTTAATGACTTTACGCCAACAGGCGAACGCTATACGTTAGCAGCACGGGTATCAGGTCCTGCAAAAACAGCGTTTCCGGAGGGTATTCAGATTGAAGTCCCACAAATTGAAGACGCTACTGCTGAAGATGCTGTTTCTGAAGAAGAGGCCGGTATGGACACTACTCAAGCGTCAGAGGAGACTGAGACTAAATTACCTGTGATGGAGACACTCAGTCCTAAATTGATAAGTTCTGACCACATCCGTTTGATGGTGGTTGCTGATACCGATGTGTTATCTGATCGCTTATGGGTGCAGGTGCAAAACTTCTTTGGTCAGCAAGTGGTTTCGCCTTGGGCTGATAATGGTAGCCTCTTGGTGAATAGCCTAGAAAACTTCTCAGGTCATCCAGACTTAATTGAAATACGAAGTCAGGGGCGTTTTAAGCGACCTTTTACTAAAGTAGAAACGTTACGCTTACGGGCTGAAGAGCGTTTTCTTGAGCAGCAGGAATTGTTAGAGGAAGAGTTGAAAGCAGCCGAAGTTAAAATGTTAGATTTGGAGCGTCTGCGTGAAGGTGGTGATGGTGCAATGTTCTCTGCTGAGCAGGAGTTAGAATTAAAAAACTTTCAAGCTGAAAAGCTAAAAATCCGTAAACAGTTACGTGATGTTCAGCATCAGCTGGATCAAGATATTGAGAACTTGGGTACATCACTTAAATTGATTAACATTTTCTTTATTCCTCTGTGCATTTGCTTACTGGTTTTATTGGCTGCTATGCGTCGTCGGTTGGCCAAATAATATGGTAGACACGCCTTCTATTCTGGTTATTGATTCAGGAGTAGGAGGTTTGAGTGTTTGTCAGTCTATATTGGCAACATGCAGCACTTTGCAGGTGATATATTTTGCAGATGATGCTTTTGCACCCTATGGGCTTTTGGATGAGGCGGTCTTGGAAAAGCGTTTAGAAAAAATTGTTTATTCAATGCTAGCGATCCATCAACCCCATTTAGTTGTTTTAGCCTGTAATACTGTGAGTACTTTGCTACTGCCACAACTTAGGGCGCAGTTTGATGTGCCGTTTGTAGGGGTCGTGCCAGCGATTAAGCCTGCCGCTAAACACTCCATAACAAACCGGATAGGGTTGCTTGCGACGCCAGCAACGGTTAGGCGGGCCTATACTGATGACTTGATAGACGACTATGCCGGTAATTGTGAAGTGATTCGAGTGGGTTCGAATGAGCTAGTGCTGCAAGCAGAAGCGTTATTAGCGGGTAAAAGTGTATCTTTAGACGTGATTACGTCAATATTAAAACCTTTTCTATCTGATGACATAAACCCTAGCGTAGATACCATCGTACTAGGCTGTACGCACTTTCCCCTGTTGAAAGCTTATCTTCATACCGTTTTACCTGAAATCGTTTGGGTGGACTCTGGTGCAGCGATTGCTAAACGCGTACACAGTTTATTGAATGAGCAAAACCTTCTAGATCATGACTTGGTGCCTAATCGTTCCGATTTAATTGAACACCAAGTCTATTTCTCAAAGTCATTACCCGATGATGTTATTTTCAAGGCAGCGTTGGTTAAATTGGGCTTTTTAATGAGTGAGCTTCATCTACTTAATGTTAAATAATTGAGGCTTATTTGTGAAAATTCACGTGCTGTATTTAGCTATAGTACGCCTAGCTATAAACCAACATACTTTAAGATCAAAACTATCCAAGAAAAAATGTGACAAATCACCAAACAGCAACCATATTAATAGCATATTGTGAATATGAAGGCAGCCACTTACTTTGTAGGCCTGAGTAGTAGCTGTTTTATTGTATAAAGTTAATAAGAAGTATAAATATGAACGCTCAGTTATCTAGAGAATATATTCGTCACCCTTCTAGAGTACCGTTGGTGATTGTTCCGCACAGTACGCGTGAACAGCTTAGTCTAAAGCTCAACAATGTGAGTGAAGGCGGCTTAGCCTTTGATTCACCGGTCGAGTTTCATGTTAACGCGATCGTTAAAATTAAAATGCCCTCTATCAATCCTGTCTTTAAAGTCGATGCGGTGGTGCAATGGTGCCGCGAGCTTAAAGGTTGTTTTGAAATGGGCGTACGCTTTTTAGACCCTCAAGATGCTTTCAAGGTCAGAATGATCGAGCAGGTATGCCATATTTCAGAATATCGAAAGGAAGCGCAAAAAGTAACCGGTAAAAGAATGGCCTGGAATAAAGCGTCGATGGAATGGATCGAAAAAAATGGCGGCACTTTTCCATATTGATTCACAATCAGGCATGTCAGTCGAGCCTTGCTTGTTAGGGTTCGCT
>JBLHVH010000151.1:0-8486 GCA_047628385.1 Oleiphilaceae bacterium | reverse complement strand
TGGCTAGAAGCGGTCGGAAAAACTAGTCCAGAAAGTTCTAAACTTTATTGCCTCAGTTTCATACTTTATTGTTTAGTTTCAATCTATGTTGTCCTACCACAACAGTTCGTTTACGCAATATATTTTTCTGAAGTTTACCGGTAGCGGTTTTAGGTAATTCCCCAAAGACTATCTTTTTGGGCCGTTTAAATCGAGCCATGTTGTCCCCGCAGAACTGAATGAGTTCATTTTCGCTGACGTTTTGTCCTAGCTTTAGCTCTACAAAGGCACAGGGTACTTCGCCCCATTGTTCGTCGGCTAGCGCTATCACCGCTGCTTCGCTTACTGCGGGGTGTTTGTAAAGGACGCTTTCAACTTCAATTGAAGAAATATTTTCTCCACCAGAAATAATAATATCTTTGAGACGATCCTTTACCTGAATATAACCGTCAGGATGAACCACCGCTAGATCACCACTCATAAACCAGCCATTTTGAAAAGCCTGGTCAGTCGCCTCCGGATCTTTCAAGTATCCCTTCATTACGGTATTACCGCGTATCGCTATTTCCCCCATGGTTGTAGAATCCCATGGGACAGATTTACCACTTTTTGTATCAATTATATCGACACTTTCAGTCATAGAAAAACGTACACCCTGACGGGATTTTAATTCAGCTTGTTGTTGAATACTTTGTTGTTGCCAGTCTTCTTGCGGTGCTGCCTGCAATATATGACCGCTGGTTTCCGTAAGCCCATAGACATGCATAATGTCGAAGCCAAACTTGTTCATGCCCTCAATAACACTAGCAGCGGGCGGAGATCCAGCCGTAATCACATGAATAGTGCGATCAAATTTTATCTGTTCCGATGCCGGTGCGTTGGCCAGCATATTAAGTACTATTGGCGCACAACCAAAATGCGTCACCTCATGTTGTTCAATCAATTCGAAAACAACGTCAGGGGTAAACGCACGAATACAAATAATTGTTGCCGCCGCTGCGGTCATAGTCCAAACATGTCCCCAGCCATTGCAATGGAACATTGGCACCGTGTAAAGATATCGGGGATGCGAGGGGAGGGCCCAAGACATGGCTGTACCCATGGCCATTAAATAGGCGCCTCTGTGATGGTAGACTACGCCTTTAGGTAAACCTGTGGTTCCCGATGTGTAATTAAGTGAGAGTGACTGCCATTCATCTTCCGGTGCTAACCAAGTAAAGTCATCATCACCTTGATCAACTAGATCATGGTAAAAAGAGAATTTTTGGGCACTTGGCAGTACTGGTTTTTCAGTGGCTGAAGCATCGTCGATGACGATGATTTCAGGTTGTAATTTGCAGCGGCTCAGCGCTTCCTCAAGTACTGGCCAAAGCTGACGGTCGACGATAATTACCTTTGATTCGGCATGATCGATGATATAAGCCACGGTTTTGGCGTCAACTCGCGTATTTATGGTGTTCAGTATAGCGCCAGCCATAGGTATAGCAAAATGGCATTCAAACATTTCGGGCGTATTAAAAGCAAACACCGATACCGTGTCATTTTTACCTATGCCTCGTGCAGCTAAACTCGACGCAATACGCGTGCAGCGGTTACGTGTTTGTGACCAAGTATAACGCTGGTCGTTGTAAATAAGAGACTCACGATGCGGGTAAATATCAGCTGTTCGATGCAGAAAAGACAGTGGTGTTAACGGCACAAAATTGGCTGTATTTTGGGTTAATTGATGGCTCTTAGTCGTCATTACTATACTCCAGGTTAGATTGGCCTTAATGTACTCGTGCTCTGTTCTATTTCTTTAGCCAGCCAATGTCTTGCCTAAAGTCGTTTCTAATTCTTGCTGAATCATGGATCTTCAAGTTGAACAGGCATATTATTGTCAAAAACACTAGCAAATGATATAACGCTGAAGACATCGAAATTTGAATTTTTCAGTATTTATTTCACTTTTTTTAATAATGCGTTAACCGCGTTAGAGGTAGTTGCTTCGCCTTGCTCAACGTACGCGGTGCTATTGGACTCAATTCGATCAAGTTGGTAGAGATAATTTACCATAAGCCCATATGACTGGTGTAGACCTTTTTCTGACTGATCTCCCATCCAATTCAACTTCTCAACTTGTGCACCATTTGTCAGGTGAAAATGCGCTACAGGGTCAAACGCCCGACCATTTTTGCGTTTTTCTTTGCTGAGGTAATGCGCCGCTAAGCGGGTTAGCAGTGGTTGCAAAACGTCACATGTTTCGATGTCTTGTTGCCAATTAGGGCTTTCAAGTAGTTTTGCAAGGCTGGAGTCGATCCCTAATCTATCATATTGCAGTGCAAGCGCATTTTTTTCAGATCCGGTTAATAGGTCCAGTTTATCATTGGCTAACTGCTGCGTTAACCAACGGCGGAAACTAACAATCGGTGACAGCGTGGCAAAATTATTGATATGAGGGAATTCTTCAGATAACTTAGCCACTACTCTTTTAATTAAGAAATTACCAAAACTAATGCCCGCTAACCCTTGCTGGGCATTAGATATCGAGTAGAAAATGGCTGTATCCATGTGTTCTAAATCTTCTACTATTGCGGTCTCATCCAGAAGATCTTGTACATTTTGTGCCAGCCCCGTTGTCAGTGCCACTTCGACAAAAATTAAAGGCTCTCCAAGCATGTGCGGATGCATAAATGCATAGCAGCGACGGTCTGAATCAAGACGGTTTTTGAGATCATCCCAGCTGCGAATTTCATGAACCGACTCGTAGGCTATTAATTTTTCTAACAATGACGCGGACGAATCCCAGGTAATGCAATCTAGCGTGAGAAAACCAATATCGAACCATGAGATCAACAGCCGCTTCAAATCACCCTCTAATGCAGCCAAAGCCGGATCCCCAACTTTTAGCGCCAATAATTCAGCGCGCATATCCACTAGAAATTTAACACCTTCTGGTAACTCATTGAACTGGGTTAATAATTGTAAACGAGGTGCTTCTAAAGCCTGACGAAATTGCTGAATGTTAGCGTACCTGTCAGCGACATCTTCGCATTGATGCCAACAGTCTATGGCATGTTCCACTTTTGCTGTATCAACATCAAAATCAGTGGCAAGCAGCTTGAGAAAACGCGCGCGGCCTTCAGCGTCTAATTCAAGATAAGAACGGCCCAAAATGGCCGTTTCAGCCCTCGCTGACACTTCACCGCCACGCATCTCCAAACACAGTTGTATTTGTGCTCGCAGACGCGGTAAATCTTCATCGGGCAAGTCAGCTTGAAAGTGTACAGAGTTTTGCACATTACTATTACCCGTAACCTTGTCCCAAACGTGGCGTAATTGGCCTAAAGTTCGGTCAATAAAACGCGGTTTATCTTGTATTTTCAACTAACACCTCCAATAGTCTTAATGTTATTTCAGTAGCGTTCTAATTTGTCAGAGTTATAACTTATCACCTATCGTCACCCTCGAGGTGTTTAAATCGAGGGCCTAGTGTTGTGATTAACTAAGATTCCCGATGAAGAGACTACGGGAATGACGTATCTCACAGAGGTAACTGAATAGAACCCTAATTACATACTCATTAAACTCATTTAATTTCTGATAGGAGAGCCATCATCAAGCATCGTTTCAATTCTTTTTCTGGTGGAGTCGGTTGACGCCAGAGTCAGAAAAGAGCTGCGCTCTGCATCAAAGAAATCTTGTTCGTTCCAAATAGTGCCTGGTTCGACATTACCACCAGTGACAATACGCGCCATTTCGGTACCTACTATGACGTCGTGCGCCATAAATAGCCCTTTTTCGTGTGACTCCTTCAACCAATTGACCATTTTTTCAAACAGTGGCTTTCCAGGCAGTGTAAGACTAGGTCGAGTAAATGCTAGTTGATTAACTGGATTATTGATGG
The DNA here is from genome assembly GCA_047628385.1 of Oleiphilaceae bacterium. Taxonomy (GTDB): domain Bacteria; phylum Pseudomonadota; class Gammaproteobacteria; order Pseudomonadales; family Oleiphilaceae; genus PZPK01. The sequence continues at coordinate 4,621 of JBLHVH010000151.1, read as the reverse complement.
CGGCAATTGCTTCAGCTAGGATGCTATCGCGATTCATCATAAAATGATCATTATCACGAAGCATTGCTTGCTCTTTCGCAAGAATGGGCGAGCTTGCTGTTTTGCCTATGCCTAGGTTCATAAATGCTTTCCAACAGGCTTCGCTGATATCTTCGCCACAGTCGAGTTTTTCAATCCAGCGATAGAGGGTTTCTTTACAACCGCCGCCTCCAGGCACAACACCCACCACTGATTCAACTAAACCCATAACTGAGTTAGCATGGCAGATAACTTCTTTGGCATGTAAGACAACTTCAAATCCTCCGCCGAGTGACATACCAACCGGAGCGACAACGACAGGAAATTTGGCTAGGGCCATACGATGTACAGTTTTCTGAAAATGACTTAAGAAACTATCTAATCCATCCATATCATTGCGTTCGATAAAGCTGCGAACACCTTGTAAATTAACACCACAGGAAAAATGTTGCGCGTCGTTATGAACAATAAGACCGCGCATGCCGTCTTTTTCAACGTGGGTAATTGCGTCGTCTAGTATTTCCATAGAATCTGCATCGAGCGCATTCGCTTTACAGTGAAATTCAACCAATGCAATTCCGTCGAGGTTATACCAACTTGCCGAGGCACAGCTATTGCGTGGCGTCATGGTTTGGCGCATTTCGTTAAAGCGGATTATGTTCTCAGCTCTTGGAATAGCGTGCCAACTAGCACCTAATTGACGTGTTTGTAGCTCACCACCTTCGACTCGGTAGAAACTAGAGTTAGCGGCTTCTTCCAAGAAACGGGGTACAGCCATGCCATCAGCTTCGAGGCGTTCAATAAATGGGTTTACACCAATCTCATCTAATAATTCAAACGGGCCTTTAACCCAGTTATAGCCCAGTTTCATTGCATCGTCGATACCTAAGCCGTTGTTATCTACTTCTGGAATCAATGAAGCGGCGTAGCTTAATGTACGAGACAATACTCGCCAAGCGAACTGGCCATGAATACTGTCGTCTGCAAGTAAGGCTTGAACGCCAGTTTTTTGGGCTTTGTCAGCCAATGGCAAGTTGAGGCGGGGAGCAAGCGCGTAACTTTCGTCTGCAAGGTTGAGTACCTCACGTCCATTTTCGCCTTTGCGATAAAAGCCTTTACCTTGCTTATTACCCGTTTGTCCATTTTCAATCATCCGCATCATTAACGGAATTTTTTCAGCTTCCTGATGGAATGCATCACCTTCTGGAAGAATGTTTACTAAGCTTTGCACTACGTCAGACATTAGATCTATACCGATAAGATCGTATAAACCAAAAACACCGGTTTTTGGAATGCCCATCGGACGACCAAATAAAGCATCGGCTTCGCTCGGATCGAGTCCTAGGTCAAACGCTGCATGCAGGGCGCATTGAATAGCGAATACACCCACTCGGTTGCCGAGAAATCCGGGTGTATCAAGGCAGGGTACTACCCCTTTGCCCAATTGTTGTTCGCAGAAGCTTGCGAGTGTTTTCATCACTGTAGGATCGGTGTCTTCACCACGTACAAGTTCAAGCAGGTGCATAAATCGAACGGGATTAAAAAAGTGAGTGATAGCAAAACGCTGCCGAAAAGATTTTGGCATGTCTTCAACAAGTAGGCTAATAGGAATAGTTGAGGTGTTAGAGCTTATTATCGCTTGGTCATGGCAAACAGCCTCAAGGCGAAGATAAAGATCCTTTTTAATATCGAGTCGTTCCACGACAGCTTCAGCAACCCAGTCGCAGTCAGCCAATTGTTCAAAATCGTCGCGGGTATTTCCTATATGAATAAGGTTTTCTACTGCCTTGCTCATTAGCCCCGGTTGACCTGAGCTTTTTAAGCGTTCCAGCCCACGTTCGGCCAGCACATTTGTATTGCCTTCGGTAGGTAGGTCAAGTAGCCAAACCTCTACGCCTGCATTGGCAACTTGGCCAGCAATGCCTGCTCCCATTGTACCCGCACCAATAACAGCAACTTTTTTAATAATCATCTTCAAATATTCCCGTAAATTTTTTGTATTTAATAAATTACTGTAAAAATTCTTTACTAAACGTTTTAAATTGAGGAGCGCCAGATCCACGTAACCATTCAAATGCAACCATTTCTCGGCTAACAATATGAATACCGGCTTTGCTCATGCGTGCAATAGCCAATTCAATATCGAGTGGATCGCGTGAGCTAATGGCATCAGCAACAACGAATACATCTTTACCCAGTTCATTGAGGCGCAAAGCTGTTTGTAAAACACACACATGAGATTCCATGCCAACGATTACTACTTGATTGCGTTCTTGCTGTTCAATCATTTGCAGACACTCTGCTGAATCTGCACAGGAAAAAATAAGTTTCTCTTCGATACAATCTTCTGGAATAAATTCTCTCAAGGCAGCCACGGTTGGGCCAACACCACGGGGGTATTGTTCTGAAGCTATAACAGGAATATCAAATAATTGTGCAGCCTTAACAAGCCATAGGCAATTTTCTATAAGTTTCTCAGGCTGATGTATTCCTGGCGCGAGCTTTTCTTGGATATCAATGACGAGTAAGCAAGAGTGGTCAGAATTAATTAACATAATGTGATTTTTCCTGTGAATAATGATTTTTACACGAATATAGCTATCGCGATAAACGTAATATAATGAAAAGGTGAGTGTTTTTACTCTTAACAATAAAATAAACAGTGATTTACAAACATTACGCTGTTCTGTTAATCTTAAAAATTGAATTATTTAGAATTAAAACTTCTTATTATGAGAACTATATGGAAATTTTGACACTAAAAACCTTTAAAGCGGTTGTCGATGAAGGAGGCGTTAAAGGTGCTGCGGATAAACTACACACGGTTCAGTCTAACATCACTAATCGAATCAAAAAACTTGAAAGAGAGTTAGACACTAAACTGTTTAATTTAGTGGGTCGTAAGTTACAGTTAACGTCTAGTGGGCAACATCTTTGCGAATATGCTAATCAGATCATAGCGTTAGAACGCCAGGCTATATCGGCCATTTTGCACGATAAGGGAAGTTATGAGCTAAGAGTGGGTATGCCTGAGACTTTTGCCGCTGTTCATATGCCTCTTGCACTGAAAAAACTCAAAAAAGATCATGCTGAAATTCGAACGAAAATTTATACTGATACCAGTGATCGACTTGTGGCTGCTGTTCTTAATAATAAGGTTGATTGCGCCGCTTTAGGTAATCCACCAAAGCATAAAAGTCTTCTCGCCTTCCCCATTTTTCAAGAGGAGCTTGTTCTGGTAACACCTATAGAGGATGGTCACGATCCAGTACTGTTTGTGCGAGATGAAGGTTGTGGTTACAGGAAACGTGCACTTTTCTGGCAACAAGAGGCCGGCCGAGAAAGCGAAGAGCTAATGGTAATGAGTAGTGCTGATGGTGTTTTAGGTTGCATTTCTGCCGGGTTAGGCTACACCATTATGGGTAAAGATATGGTGATGGGCAGTCGATATGAAGAGTCACTTGTAATGCATCCTGTTAGTTATGGTCCAAAGCATGTTCAACTTTCGATTATCTATCGAAAAGAAAGTCTCTTAGCGTCAGGAATACTAACCCTTGCGAAACTTTTAACGAAATAATTAGCAGGCGATCCTAACTATTCCACAAGAAGCCATCTTAAGATGAAGGATCATGAGTAAAACTCCAAGCAATAATACGTGTGATTTTGTTTCCCTGTACCATTTGAATTTCTTTAACGTCGGTGGCACCAAGTTTTTTTATTAGTTTTATAGCCGGTTTTATATTGTCTGATTTGGACACCAGGCTAGTAAACCAGCAACATTGAGTAGAAAATATTTGGCTTTCTTTTATCATTTTTTTTAAGAATAAACGTTCCCCGCCCTTGCACCAAAGCTCGGCAGACTGACCGCCAAAATTAAGCGTTGGACTAGTGTTAACATGAGGTTTTAGGCGGTTATCAGCACGATTACGAGCAAGGTTAGATACTTTACGTTGACTTCCTTTTATCGCTTCTTGTTCTGAAGCATGAAATGGTGGATTGCAAACAGTCACATCATAGAATTCATCAGTTTTTATAATCCCTTTGAAAATTAGATTGCTATTACTTTGCTTACGTAATAAAAAGCGTCCCTTAAGATTAGGGTTTGTTGCAATGATTGAAGCAACATTATCTAGTGACTTAGTATTAATGTCACTACCAACACAATGCCAACCATATATTTGACAAGCTAGTAGAGAATAAATGCCATTAGCGCCTGTACCAATATCAAGCATATTAATAGGAGATGTCGTATTTGAATTCTTTGCATCATCACTAATGCCTAATAGTTCAGCGATATAGTGAATGTAATCTACTCGGCCTGGAATCGGTGGACAAAGCGCCCCATCAGGAATATCCCATTCAATAATATTGTAATACTGTTTTAATAACGTTGCATTCAATATTTTAACAGCACTTGGGTTTGCAAAGTCTATAGACTGATTACCGTGTATATTAGCTTTAACGTAAGGGAACAATAGAGGAGAGGTTTTAATCAGCTCACCAAAATCGTAACCATGTTTATGCAAATTTCTAGAATGTAACTCTTTACTATTAGTTTTTTTCTTGGGTTGGCTCACAGTATTGTTTCCGAAGCGTTAAATAT
>JBLHVH010000150.1:0-8502 GCA_047628385.1 Oleiphilaceae bacterium | reverse complement strand
TCATTGAAACAAGGATATTTTTCGACAATGCCTTCTTTCATAATACATATAGATATTAGCTGACAAAATATCTTTTAAACTCTCGTAATGTGCTGAACACAATTAATAGAAAATGAAAGCAAATGAAACTAAAGTAGGGTAGTGTGTCGCGCTTTCAACATAATGATAAAGACTTTATGAATATTATAAGAAACATGTTCGTTGTTTTCATATTGCATTCTAGCAATGCAGTATTAGCAGCAAACCCTTCACAAGAAGGAACCTCCTTAGAATCGGAGCAGCAAGAAATGTTAGACATCGGTAAGTCGGTGTTTGCTGGTAACGTTGATGCGCTAACTAACAAGGCCATAGAAAGCATCAGCCAGGAGGGCGTTGGACTCACGAAATCTTATTTAGAAAAGTATTTTCCAACTGTTGAGGTTTCATTTGATATGCTGGATAATAATAACCCAACTTCAAGCCTACTTTTCTTACTTCCCTTGTCCGATCCGGATGATATTAAAAACACATTTTTTACACAAAACAGTATTTATTATCGAGATAATCGTACAACGATCAATATGGGTTTAGGCTATCGCCGATTAGAGTTGGATAATAAATTACTTTTAGGTATCAATGCATTCTACGACCACGAATTCCCTTACGATCACGGTAGAACAAGTATTGGCTTAGAAGCAAGGACTACTATTGGTGAAATCAACTTTAATCGATACTGGGCTACAACAGACTGGAAAACTGGCGAGCAAGACCTGCAAGAGCAAGCTTTGGGTGGTGCGGATATAGAAATTGGCGCCCCGCTTCCGTACATGGATTGGGCAAAACTCTATGTAAGAGGATTTACTTGGGATGCTGTTAATGGTGCGAATAATTTGGAAGGTAGTGATATTTCCCTTCGCGTCCAAGTTCCACCTATACCGGGGTTAACCTTTGAGGTAGGTCAACGAAACTATAAAGATTCTACTCCTGACGATAATTTCTTAAGAATAAGCTACAACGTCATGGATCTAATGAAAGAACAAAGATCGCAACCGCTATTTAGTCAAACTGCATATTCACTTAATTCGATGGAAAATGAGCGTTTCGCGAAAGTGCGTCGTGAGAATTTGATTGTTAAACAAACTGGATTTACTGTTGGTATAAAAGGATTCTAATGAAAAGTATTACATTTAAAAAATTAATCTTAACTTGCATACTATCTTATAGCATTATTGTTCCATCAACATCTTTTGCAGCAGCTCCTTGCTCTACTAACGATGCTGGTGAAATTATGGTCAGTGGTGATCAAGAGTGCAGTACAAGTCCAGATGTGCAGGAAGTGACATTTTACTTGGGTGCTTTATGCAAGAGTAAGCCCGTGGATCCTACAATTTCGACAGCGATTGATTTGAGTTCATGCTCTACTTTTTTCAAGAATGATGCCGGCGCCACAGTCAACATTCAACTTGGAGCCACGAGTACTTTAACAGGCGAATTCACTAAACCAACTCAAGGTACATACAGCTACGTATATATGGAAGTTGATCCAGTCCAGTCAGTAACCGTAACCAAGACATTTGCTCAGCCATTGGAAGCCTATAGTAGTGGTAGTAGTGGTCTGGTTTGCTGGTCCGGCGCTACATCAATTTTCTCGTGGTCCGCTGGCGCCTCTAGCGTAGGAGACTGTGGCACCGCAGCTACAGCATCCCCTCAAAAGACAACAATTCTTGTAAACGCATTTGATGGGACCGGAGTAGCCAGTGCGTCTTTCCCAATCTCATCAGGTATGACCCTCAATGCTTTTCTTTTGACTTCGGCTAAACGATTAGGGACTGGAACTATTGACAGTATGGGAGATGTTGAAAGGCTTGGTGGTTATTTTCAAAAAGACTATGTGGTAAAAAGAGAGCTCACTTCGATTATAGTTAACTATAACAATCAGCAAGGTACCAGTATCATCACTGATGATGGTGGTGGTGGCAAAACTATGATGGAAAATTTTGGTGCAGGTCCTTTCGACTTTAGCCTCACGTTGCAATAAAATCTAATTTAGGGCGATTTTACCGGGCACATAACAAACTTGGGCTCCGTTGCAAATAGGGGCCACTCAATATAATGTTCGTGATTTTACAAGGCGGCTTCTATGAATTTGTTTAAACATCGCCACTTTTAGTACGACATTATTATTTGGGCTGTGCGATGGTACTGTAAATACGGCATCAGCTATCGCGAATTGGATGAAATGCTCAGCGAACGGGGCGTCGAAGTTGATCACACGACTATTTATCGCTAGGTTCAGCGATACGCACCTGAAATAGAAGCAAGGTTGAAGTGGTATTGGCGACCTCGAACAGGCGTGAGCTGGCAAGTTGACGAAACCTATGTCAAGGTCAAAGGGAAGTGGGTCTATTTATACAGAGCGATTGATAAACATGGCCGAACCGTTGATTTTTATTTGTCATCGCGTCGTAATGCTAAAGCAGCGAAGCGCTTCTTAGGAAGGGCTTTAAGGGGGTTGAAAGAGTGGGGGAAACCGCCAACGGTCAATACTGATAAAGCCCCTGCATATGCTGATGCCATTAAATAATTAAAAGAAGAAGGTAAGTGCCCTGAGGATTTAAAACACCGGCAGATCAAGTATCTCAACAATAGAGTGGAAGCAGATCATGGTAAGTTGAAACATTTGATCAATCCTGTCCGTGGATTTCAATCGATGAAAACAGCCTACGCCGCAATTAAAGGTTTTGAAGTAATGTACATGTTCAAAAAAGGCCAATTCAAATTATGGCAATATGGACAAGGCCTCGTAGGAGAGGTCCGTCTGATTACTAACTGTCTGCTAAATTTCTAACCAAATAATTGGTAATTACCGAATAAGTTAGCTTTGGTAAACTGTTTGCAACGAAGCCTTAACAACAATAACGAGAGTGAGCTTTCCATCTTTATCTCATATTTCTGATGCGCAATACAGGATTACAATATCTGCCTCAGCAGACCGAAAAATTGCGATAGGATTAGTAGAGCTATTTGGAGGCTTGAAATTTAGGGTTATATTAACTGATTGTTGGGATGGACCAGATTTACAAAAAGGAAGAGTCAATCCTTGCTTGTATAGGAGGTGACTTAATAAACTAGAGTTCGAGAGCAACCGCCTAGTCGCTCTTGTATTGCTGCCGCATCTTTATGTATAACTTTCATCACTTGTTCCTTTGCGTTTAATCACGGTTAAACATTACCAGATGTGCCCAACTTCTTCTGGCCTGATTTAAGTCGGCAAACAAACGGCAAGAGGAAACCGTATACATTTGCAAGGCCGTCAATAATTCCAACCTAAAAAACTTTATTCACATCAGCGTCTTAGCGGGGCAGTAAAGCAATGCTTTACATAAGTCCATGATATACAAGACATTTTCATGAAAGTAACTTTAAAGTAATTTCTTCCATTTTTTGCGCAGATTCAATTCTTTCCTGCTCGTACTCTGCACGATTATATGTTTTCAGAACACCTTCCAATGTATGATTCAGGCACTTCTCAACAACATGCATTGCTATACCAGCATCATTCAATCTAGTGGCAAATGTCCTACGACAATCGTGGGCTGTATACCTGTCAGATTTCTCTTTACAACCTTCAGATTCCAGCTTGCGCCTAAGCCATGCTTATATATTAGTTGGCGTGCAATTAGGTAATGGTAGTTGCTCTAAGGCCAGCTTAGTAAGATAAACCCAATGTGACTTGCCGTTTTTACTATCATCAACTCTAAACTTGTTACCATCAACATACCCACCTTGGGCCTCGCTAATCCTCAATCCTGTTAGAAGAAGAAATTTAATCAACTTGGCATTCTCAGTAGTCTTTTGCCATCCCTTGTCGTTATTCTTCCAACTCCAGAGCGACCTAATTTCTTCATCAGAAAGGACTCGCTCTCTATCAACTTGTTTATAACCTGAAGCCTTACTACTTATTCCAGCCATAGGGTTAATCGCTATCTTCCCAGCTTCAAATGCATCGGCAAAGATACTTGCAAGGTGAACCCTCATTACTTCAGCAGTCCTAGCTCCACGCCTAGAGTACAATTTAACGTAGTCGTTCAATTTAGCCTTGGTAACATTATCTATTGGTCTGGAACCGAACTCATCCTTTAGCTGATTAAGGTATCGTAACGCCTGCTCTGGTCGCTTGTGAGGCTTCTTCTTCCTGTTGTGCGAGCCTAAAACTGAATCCTGATAGTAGCCGTCAATAATGCCATCCATGCCAGTTGCATCTACAACATGAGATTTCTGCTCCAGAGCCAACTTCTGTGCCGCCAGTATCGACACTGCTGGAAACTTACCCAGCGTCTTAACCCTCATCTTGCCGCTTACCTTGGTTCTAAACACCCATGTCTTTGATGAAGCTCTCAATCTTATATATAATCCATTACCAAAGCCAACCTCTACATCCCTACCTGAATACTTTAGTCTTTCCAGCTCTCTTGTGTCCATGTCAATCTCCATTAATTGGCTGCGGTTGGGTGTGACTATGGCGGGAAACACACTGAATCGACCAGAAGCAACTGAGCACTTGGTACCAACTAAGTAACTGAAAGGAAAGAACAATGAGAGGCAACCAGAAACAGATAAAAGTACTATTCGTCTGAATGGGCAATATATGCCTATGCAAGAGGCAAAAGTTTCACCCATGGATCGAGGTTTTTTATTTGGTGACGGGTCTATGAAGTTATCCCTTCTTATATGGGTAAGACCCTTGGTTTTGACTTGCATATTGCTCGCCTAAACAAGAACCTTAAAGAGATAGCTATTCGACGAGATTTTGTTCATAGACTTTGGAGCGAAATTGCAGATACACTCATCGCGCGCAACGGCAGTAAAAATTTAGGTATTTACTTGCATGTGAGCCGTGGCACAGATCCGAAAAGACTGCACGCTTACCCAAAAAATATAGCGCCCACGATTTTTGCATTTGAGATTGCAGCACAAAAGCTCGTCGATAAGTCTCAAGTTATTGGCCTGAAAGTCATCACTGAGCAAGACCAACGTTGGCGCCGCTGCCAGATCAAATCTACCTCTTTACTCGGTAATCTGATGCACTATCAGCAAGGTCAAAGTGCGGGAGTAGATGAGACCATTTTATTCAATAACGCTAATGAGCTAACAGAAGCGAGTGCCTGTAATGTGTTTATCATTAAAAATAATGTATTAATCACGCCACCCATAGATCATCAATTACTTGGTGGTATCACTAGGTATATGCTGCTTGATACTATTCGCAAAGAGGCTTTTTTCGACGTACAGGAGCGCCCCGTCGACATGAGCGAGGTCAGAAAAGCAGGTGAAATATGGTTGACCAGCTCAAGTAAAGAAATCGCACCGGTGATTGAGCTAGACAAACAAGCCGTCGGCGATGGTCGGTTGGCAATGGTTGGCAGTTAGCCCAAGCCGCCTTTAACACACACAAATTTTACTATTAGCCTGACATTAGTCAAACATAAAATGGAGTTAACAATAAGCCTATGACTGAGAAAAATAATCACGCTTTATGGATACCTGATACCCCACAAAATACTCAAATGGGCTTATTTAAAACACAAATTGAAACGCAGTTTGAGTGTCAACTTGATGATTATGCAGCTCTTCACCAATGGTCTGTTGACCATTACGCGCTTTTTTGGGAACAGGTCTGGCAGTTTAGCGATATAGCCTACAGTCAAGCGCCTAAGAACATCGCGCGGGGCGGTAAACATTTTCATCAGACACAATGGTTTGAGGGTAGTCGTTTAAATTATGCCGAAAACCTACTGCAGCGACGTGACACCCAGACAGCCATTGTCAGTATTTTAGAAAACGGGGATCGGCGCAGTTTCAGCTATCAACAACTTCACCAACAGGTCGGCGCTCTCGCTCAACATTTTATAGCCTTGGGTGTGGGTGTGGGTGACCGGGTGGCCGCAATTGTGCCCAATACCGCCGAGGCAATCATCGCTATGTTGGCAACTACCAGCGTAGGCGCAATTTGGTCTTCATGCTCACCCGATTTTGGTATGCACGCCGCATTAGACAGGTTCAGTCAAATTGAGCCAAAAATATTAATCGGCGTCGATGGTTATTTGTATGGGGGCAAGGTGATCGATTGTCGCGATAAGCTTATCCAGTTAAATACCCATTTAAAGCCGAAAGAATGTATTTCAATTCCTTTATTAGAGCGACTTGGCCTATTAGAGGATGCTAATTTTGAGAGTAATAATAAAAACTGGGATCAACTATTAGCCTCTTACCCATGCGCTGAAATAAATTTTGTGCAATTGCCTTTTGATCACCCGTTATTTATTTTGTATTCTTCGGGTACCACCGGCAAGCCCAAATGTATTGTTCATAGCGCGGGTGGCACTTTGTTACAGCATCGCAAAGAGCACTTGTTGCATACCGATCTTAAAGCCTGCGACGTGTTTTTTTACTTCACCACCTGCGGATGGATGATGTGGAATTGGTTAGTCACAGGCTTAGCTTCTGGCGCCACATTAGTTTTATTTGATGGCAACCCCTTAAAGCAAACAAATACCTTGTTAGATATTATTGATCAAGAAAAAATCAGTATTTTTGGAACCAGTGCCAAGTATCTTGACGCACTCCAAAAATTTGGCGCCGAACCTAAAGACACACACTCGTTAGTTAAGTTACGCGCTATTTTATCGACAGGTTCGCCTTTAGTGAGCGAACGCTTTGACTATGTATATAACGCGATTAAAAGTGATTTATTGTTAGCTTCAATCTCAGGCGGTACTGATATTGTTTCTTGTTTTATTTTAGGCAACCCCATTTTACCCGTGTATAAAGGCCAGCTGCAATGCGCTGGGCTGGGTATGGATGTACAAATTTTTGATGACGCTGGCCACCCAGTAGCCAGCGGCCAAGGCATTCAAGGCGAGCTTGTGTGTTGCACACCTTTTCCTTGCTGCCCCATTGGTTTTTGGAATGATACCCATGACGAAAAATTTATGGATGCCTACTTCAATCGTTTTGAAGGCGTTTGGGCACACGGTGACTTCGCCGAACAAACAGCCGAGGGGGGTTATATTATTCACGGCCGCTCAGACACGGTGTTAAACCCAGGTGGTGTACGCATTGGTACCGCTGAAATTTATCGACAAGTTGAGAAGGTTGCGGTGGTTGTCGAAAGTATTGTGGTCGGTCAACATTGGGATGAAGACGTGCGAGTCGTCTTATTTGTCGTATTAAAACCTGACGAGCAGTTAAATGACGCTATTATTGCGGAGATTCGACAAACGGTACGAACCAACACCACCCCAAGACATATGCCAGTAAAAATTTTACAAGTCAGTGCTATTCCCAAAACACGCAATGGCAAAATCACCGAAAAACTGGTCAATCAACTTGTCAACAAACGTGTATCAACACTTACATCAGACAATACCGATGCGCTGCAAAACCCTGAGGTATTAAAAGAATATATGAATCGACCCGAGTTAGATGTTTAAAACAGTCTAGATAAAAAGAGACAAAAACTATGCATGTTACAAATAATTATTCAGCCAAAAGAGTCGCTGTCGTTACCGGCGGCGCCAATGGCATTGGCGCCGCTATTTCCAAGACTCTTGTGGTGCAAGACTATCAGGTCATGATTGCCGACAGAGATGCCGACACAGGTAAAGCTTTTGCCGACTCGATTAACGCGACGTTTTTTCAAGTCGATTTATCAGAAAAATCTGCCTGTAAAGAACTCATCGAGGCCACTGTCGATCAGTTAGGCAGTGTCGATATTTTGGTCAACAATGCGGGTTTTCAACATATTTCACCACTCGTCGAATTTCCTGAAGATGTTTGGAATAACATGATGAACGTCATGCTTAACGCGCCGTTTTTACTAACGAAGTATGCTTGGCCACATATGCAAAAAAATCAATGGGGCAGAATTATCAACATGGCATCTATTCACTCCCTTGTTGCATCTGCTAACAAATCGGCTTATATCACTGCCAAGCATGGCCTAATCGGCTTGACCAAAGCGGCCGCACTAGAAGGCGGAGCCGATGGTATCACTGTCAATGCAATATCTCCCGCCTATGTTCGATCTGCACTTGTTGAAAAACAACTAGCAGCTCAAGCCAAAGCAAATAATATCAGCGAAGGCGAGGTGCTCGAACAAATTCTTTTAAAAAATTCTTCCGTAAAACGCTTGATCGAACCACAAGAAGTGGCTGACCTTGTACTGATGCTTTGCTCTGAAAATTCTAAGTCAATTACTGGATCCAACCTCACCATTGATGGCGGTTGGACCGCTCAATAAATAATCCAACAAGTCCAGCGACTAATCACGGAATCTGTAAATAGTCGCTGTTAATTTGTGCTTTACTTTTCAGCATTTAATGACAGCATGAGTGACAAATAATATTTACTCGCGTCAGCGCATCGTGGCCACCAATATTAATAAATTGTGATCAATACATTTATAAAAAGTAGCACTGTCAGATTGAAAGCTGTTGTTGGTTGCTAAGTTGTTGGTTGCTA
>JBLHVH010000149.1:0-8518 GCA_047628385.1 Oleiphilaceae bacterium | reverse complement strand
AGGCGAGTGCTGATTATTATCGTTCGGTTGGTTCAGAGGCGGGGAGCGAACTTATTTTTCAAAATAAGCGTTTTGACTTACCAACAACGCGTGCCGGATTCGTTGAGGATGTCGTGCAGTTCAATTTTTTGGTTTTATCGCAAAAAAAGCAAGCTAAATCAGCATTAGCGTTAGCAAAAGCGGCAGAAAATACTGATTTTCCGACCTTGTATTTTGAGTCTGGTATAAGCTGGAATGATGACTTAGACGGCGTTGAAGGTAAAAATAACGATGTGTACCTCATGCTCAGGCTTCGATATGACCTTTTTAATGGTGGTGCGAATAAAGCGGGTAAGGCACAGGCAGTTATTCTACAACAGCGTGCAGGGTATGAATTAGAGGATACACGACGAATTGTTCGTCGTGACGCTGAGCATGCTTGGTTTACGTATCAGTCTAGTGAGGAACGAGTAGGGTTTTTAGAGGATTATGTCGAGCTATCACAGTTAACACGCGTTGCTTATGATAAACAGTTTACGATAGGCCAAAGAAGTTTGATTGATTTACTTGATGCAGAAAATGAATTATTGAAAGCTCGGTTGCAGCTTATTGCGGCGCGAAAAGATTTATATGTGTCAAAATATCAAATGCTAAACTTGAACGGGAATCTGCTTGAGTCAATGTCTATTCATGTAAGTGGCAGTTAGAAAGGAGTATAGGTATGCCGTATGTTATTCGCCAAGCAGATGGGAGTGTTAGTGCTATATTCAAAGATGCTGTCGCCGAATCTGAAGAGTTTCTACCTTTAAACCATCCCGATATCAGCGCATTTATGGGGCAGGGAGACGTTATGGATGATCATTATGATAGTGAAGAAAATGTACGCGTAGCGCTTCAAGATTCAGATGCCGAAATAGCGCGTGTCACTGAAGACTTAGTGCATTTGCTGGTCAAAAAAAATGTTATATTATTTACCGAGCTGCCTGAAATAGTGCAGGAAAAACTAATCTCGCGTGAAAAACTACGCTCTGAATTAAATTTATCGGGGCATACAATAATTTCAGATGATGAGACGCTTTAGATTTTAAATTGCTTTTACAAACCTGCAATATCTAAATTTCCTTGCTGAATGAGCTGTTGAATTATTTCGCCATCATTACCTATCGTAGTTAAATCCATATTATTCAACACTAAAAAATGATGATCAACGTTACCTTGATTGGCGTTTATTTCGATTGTTGTGTCTTGTCCGTCATAGCTAAAATGTAAGAACTGATCGAGTTGATCTTCTGTTTGTGTCTCAAGCAGTAAATCATTTAGCTGAAGCGTGTCACCGTTAGAACCTAAGGTAAATTGTGCAATGTTATCTGTATTCAGGGCGGTGTTGGATTCGTCGTTGCTCGCGTTCCAAATGTAAAGGTCTGAACTACCACCGCTTTCCACGTTGGTGTTTAGTGGTAAAACACCCTCGTTGTCGCCTAGCTCAATAATGGTCTGTGTTTCGCTCGAATGGTCATTGGTGTTGGCTATTGATACTATTTGAGGTGTGTTGCTAATCGGAATAATGATTGTTTGTTCTGTGCCATCGGCCGTAGCTATCACGAAGGTATCATGCAAAAGCGTGTTTGAATCTAAATTGCCAATATCTGGATGATTTGTATCGACCTGATAAGTCCAATGACCGTTTTCTGCAATGCTGCCTGTGCCAAAGTTTCCTGCGATATTAGTTTCCGCTTGAAAATGAGACTCGCCAAAATCTGGGTCATTAATACCTAATTGTCCGCTTACTGTATCCGTTGTATCGAGATTTAGTGCTGCTTGGTTTGTGCCATTTAGTAATGGGGTGTCGTTAGTACCTTGAATGGTGATTTGAATTGTCTCATTCGTACCATCAAGCGATTGTACCGTAAAAAAATCTATTAATTGGCTATCATCCGTAAGGCTTTGTATTGCGTTTAAGTCATTATCTAATAGGTAGCGCCATTCTCCTTCGGTGTTAACTTCTGCTGTGCCGTATGTTGTATTGATTTGGTCTTGGGCAACAAACTCGGCTTCCTCGGCGTCGATGTCTGTAATGTTGAGGCGACCACTTACTTCTACAGTTTTGTCGTTTGTATTATTTCTTGACTCTGCCGTTATTGTCTCGCTCGTAGTTCCGCTGATACTTGCATGATCATTACTACCATTGATCGTGATATCGACTAAAAATTCACTACCGTTGTCTGCTGTTAGGCTTATGTTTTCAGTTAGGGTGTCGCCTGCGCCTAGTTCTTGGATGTTAGTGAGTTGATTATTTAGGGTGTATTGCCAGTTACCTTGTGCGTCATAATTGATTTCACCAAAATTGGTGTTTTGCGTATTAGCAGTAAAAGAGGTGCTGGTATTAATTTGACCTTGAAGCACCGTTTGGAAGTCTTCTGTAACGTTAGCAAAACTTTGCCCAATGACCGATGATGATGGCTCAACTAAGTTGTTTTCATTATCCAGGTTGTCAGGTGATACGGTTTCACTTACGTCTGAATAACGTTGGTTTGTATTGGTTGAGGTGCTGGTATTACTGTGATATTCAATGCTGTTATCAGACGGCTCAACAATAATCGGGCTGGTAAAGTTTGATTGCTCCTGAGGGCCCGCAGCAGTGCCTTCAAGTTGGCTGAAGTCATAATTTTCATCACTTAAGATTTCAGCCTGTAATTGTTCAACTTGTTCTAGTGCTGACTGCTTGAGTGTCGTTGACGTCCCTTCAGTAATAACAATTGTTTGGTTTTCAGGTGTCGTGATGATGGCTTTTGCATCTTGTCCGTTTACAGCAATCTGGTCGCCTTCAAATACTGGGCTGTCAAGAGTGAGTGTTAATATTTCACCCGAGCTTTTTATAGCGGTGGCCGTACCTTGCAGGGATGAAATTAGTCCAACTTGTGTAGACATACTATTAACGGGCTCCATATGAAATCAATGATACTAACTATAAAACTTATTTTGAATTTTGATAAGGTTATTAGTTACAGAATTGTGGTTTTGTTGTATTCAACTGTGGCTGTATGTAATGATTTTAGTGCCTTGCGTATTATTTTTGGTAAATAGGATTCAGAAGTGAGTGGATTATAATTCGAAGGTATAAAAAAGCCCAGATTATGCTGGGCTTTTAGGGTAAAGCTAAAAAAGCTTATAGAGAGTAGTACATCTCAAACTCAACAGGGTGAGTTGTGCTGTTCAGTCTTTCAACTTCAGTACGTTTCAAATCAAGGAATCCTTGGATCATGTCTTCAGTGAATACGTTTCCTTCAGTTAGGAAAGCGTGATCCGCTTCAAGTGCGTCAAGTGCTTGATCGAATGTGGCTGCAACCGTTGGGATCGCTTTCGCTTCTTCAGCTGGAAGGTCGTAAAGATCTTTGTCAGCAGGATCGCCAGGGTGAATCTTGTTTTTGATTCCATCAATACCCGCCATCAACATAGCAGCGAATGCTAAGTATGGGTTAGCTGTTGGATCAGGGAAGCGTACTTCTAAACGGCGCGCTTTAGGGCTGTTCACGAAAGGAATACGAATTGATGCTGAACGGTTACGTGCTGAGTAAGCAAGCATAACAGGTGCTTCGAATCCAGGAACTAAACGCTTGTAAGAGTTTGTTGAAGCATTAGTGAATGCGTTTAACGTTCTTGCATGCTTAATGATACCGCCGATATAAAATAGGCACTCATCAGAAAGACCAGCATAACCATCACCAGCCATAATGTTAACGCCATCTTTAGATAAAGACTGGTGAACGTGCATACCAGAACCGTTATCGCCAACAACAGGCTTAGGCATAAACGTAGCTGTTTTGCCATAAGCGTGAGCAACGTTATGTACACAGTACTTAAGAATTTGAACTTCATCAGCTTTCTTAACAAGTGTATTTGCGCCAACACCGATTTCGCACTGACCAGCAGTACCGACTTCGTGGTGATGAACTTCAATAACAAGGCCCATTGATTCCATTGCGCCACACATCGCAGCACGTAAGTCATGAAGTGAGTCAACCGGTGGTACTGGGAAGTAACCGCCTTTAACGCCTGGACGATGTCCAGTGTTGCCGCCTTCAATTTTAGCGTCACTGCTCCATGCAGCTTCTTCTGAATTGATTTCGTACATGGCGCCGCTCATGTCGACTTTCCATTTAACGTCGTCAAATACGAAGAATTCTGGCTCAGGACCAAATAAAGCTGAGTCAGCAATACCCGTAGACTTTAAATATTCTTCTGCACGAGCAGCAACAGAACGTGGATCACGTTCGTAACCTTGCATCGTTGTAGGTTCAACAATGTTACAACGAATGATTACGGTGTTTTCTTCAGTAAATGGATCGATTACCGCTGTGTCATCCACAGGCATAAGGATCATGTCTGATTCGTTGATGCCTTTCCAGCCATTGATTGAAGAACCGTCGAACATCTTTCCTTCTTCGAAGAAATCATCCTTTACTTCAGATGAAGGAATACTTACGTGGTGCTCTTTACCGCAGGTGTCTGTGAATCGTAGATCGACCCATGTTACTTCGTTATCTTTGATAAGGCCGAGAGTTTTCTCTGACATTCTAAATTCTCCGTTCTATTGGATGTTTGAAGCGACTAAATTGCTTCAGGGTTCTTTTTACTTACAACTAAAAAATTGCGAATGAGGATAGCATGACTGTCGCTAATGTTCTTCCATTTTTTGTTGACTTATATGTGGGCAATATGGTCGTCAAACTTAGGTTTTTTTATCTTATTGATTTTTAAGGGTAAAAATTATTTCAGATGATTTTTTTGCGATTTTAGGGCTGTCTTGGTGCAAAATAACGCACTTTGCTTTGTGCTAGTGCGTCATATAAATGTATTCAATTGCAAAATAGTTGCCAACTAGTCTTTGAATATGGCTGCCATGCTGTATAATCCGCGTCCAAATTAAGCTCAGCTACTTTTAATTAAAGTCCTGATTTTAAGAATTTTCAGGACAACTAGGTACCTTATCGTGATAGAGAAATTAAGAAATATTGCCATCATTGCGCACGTTGACCATGGTAAAACGACGCTTGTAGACAAATTGCTAAGTCAGTCGGGTACACTCGGGCACAGAGATGAAGGCTCTGAGCGTATTATGGATTCGAATGACCAGGAAAAGGAACGTGGTATTACCATCCTGGCAAAAAATACCGCTATTAAGTGGAATGATTACCATATTAATATCGTTGATACGCCGGGACACGCCGATTTTGGTGGTGAAGTAGAGCGTGTATTGTCGATGGTTGACTCGGTATTGCTTTTAGTCGATGCAGTTGATGGTCCAATGCCTCAAACTCGTTTTGTCACCTCTAAAGCGTTTGAGCAGGGTTTACGTCCTATTGTTGTTATTAACAAAATCGATCGTCCGGGTGCGCGTCCAGATTGGGTTATGGATCAGGTTTTTGATTTGTTTGATAACTTAGGTGCAACAGATGAGCAGTTAGATTTCCCAGTAATTTATACTTCAGCTATTAATGGTATTGCGGGTTTAGATCCTGAAGAGATGGCTGAAGATATGACGCCTCTTTATGAGTTGATCGTAAAAGAAGTACCTGCACCAGATGTTGATCCTGAAGGAAAGTTCCAAATGCAGGTGTCTGCATTAGCGTATGATAGTTACGTAGGTGTTATCGGTGTGGGTCGTATTACACGGGGTTCACTGAAGCCAAATCAGCAAGTTGTTATAAAAGATGCTGAAGGCAAAGAGCGTAAGGGTAAAGTGCTTAACGTCAAAACCTATTTGGGGCTTGAGCAAATTGAAACTCCTTTAGCGAGTGCGGGTGATATTGTTTGTATTAATGGTATCGAAGGTTTGGGTATTTCGGATACCTTATGTGATCCTGAATGTGTAGAGGCCCTACCTGCATTAAATGTTGATGAGCCTACTGTAAGTATGACTTTTGTTGTCAATGACTCGCCATTCGCAGGTTTGGAAGGCAAGTACGTTACAACGCGTAATATTAAAGATCGCCTTGATCAAGAGCTAATTCATAATGTTGCATTAAGAGTTTCAGCTGGTGAAACGCCTGATAAATTTGTTGTGTCGGGTCGTGGAGAATTACACCTTTCTGTATTGATCGAAACCATGCGTCGTGAAGGTTTTGAAATGGCAGTGTCTCGCCCAGAGGTAGTTCAGAGAATAGTGGATGGTAAAATTCATGAGCCATATGAGATGGTTGTAATTGATGTTGAAGAGCAGCATCAAGGTTCTGTTATGGAAGCAATGGGCTTACGTAAAGCAGAAATGACTAATATGGAGTTGGACGGTAAAGGGCGTGTGCGTCTAGAGTTTATTATTCCTTCTCGTGGTTTGATCGGCTTCCGTGGTTTGTTTCTGACGCTTACTTCTGGCTCAGGTATAATGACTAGTGTATTTGATCATTATGGCGAAGTGAAAGCAGGCGGTACTTTTGAACGTCAAAATGGCGTATTGGTTAGTATGGTTAAAGGGAAGACGACTGCCTATTCACTATTTACTGTTCAGGCACGTGGTCGTTTATTCTTAGGTCCTGGTATTGATATTTATGAAGGTCAGGTTGTGGGTATTCACTCTCGCTCTAATGACTTGGTTGTCAATACGGTTAAGGGTAAGCAGTTAACAAACGTTCGTGCATCCGGTACCGATGAAGCATTGACCTTAGTGCCGCATATTACGCACACATTAGAGCAAGCGCTTGAGTTTATTGAAGATGATGAGTTGGTAGAAGTAACACCTCTTAGCATTCGTATTCGTAAGAAGCTTTTGACAGAAAACTTGAGAAAGCGTTCTAAATAGTTAAAATCAGCCTATAGAAATTTAAGTGGCTCGCCTTATATTGGTGCGTTACTTAAGCTAAAAAAGCCAAGTTCTTTCTTTTAATTGAAAGCTTGGCTTTTTTTATGTGTGTGGTTTATTAGTCTGCAATATACGTCTTTTTACGTATTGTTTGGTCTTTCGCTCATGTGATAATATTTGTTACAAATCGAAGGGGGGTTGATGAAAGCATTAATACAGCGTGTGACCAGTGCTTCGGTAAAAATAGAGGGAGAAGTTGTAGGTGAAATAGCCCAAGGTTTATTGTTGTTTCTGGGCGTTGAGAAAGGCGACGATAAGCGGAGGGCCGATATATTATTAGAAAAAATCATAAAATACCGCGTATTTTCCGATCAAAACGATCGTATGAATTTGAGTTTGACTGATATTCAAGGAGAATTATTAATTGTTTCTCAGTTTACGTTGGTGGCAGATACTCAAAAAGGCTTGCGGCCAAGCTTTTCGTCAGCAGCGTTGCCAGATGAAAGTGAAGCTTTATATCAGTATTTTGTAGATAAGGCTGGCCTGTCAGGTTTGTCGGTTACAACTGGCCGTTTTGGTGCTGATATGGCTGTATCGTTAGTGAATGACGGACCAGTGACGTTTAATTTATGTATATAGCGTCAAAAACAGGGTGCTTAGGTTATTATTTAATAAAAAGTTTGCATATTTTTCAGCATTGTACTAGAAATAGATCAAGCTTAACTTTAAGAATGACGGTTAAGATGTTGTTTAATAGATTTAATTGCTGAAAAGCAATTGGTTTAAAACAAAACCATATGGTTGTTAAAAAAACTTGTTAGGTGGGGGGCTGGTTTATAGGGGGTTGATAGCGCTATTAAGTTTTGTTAACAAGCTGTAACGTGCGTTAAGCCTCAAAATTGGCTTAAAATATTACTTGATAGACAGATGACCCGTTTATTTTGTGCGCTCTTATTTGAGTTTGCATGATCTGAATAGCTAGGTATTAGTGTTTAGGTGTTAATACTTATTGAGCATAATAATTATTTTAATCGTCATTAATTTAACGAAAATAAAGGGCATTAGCCCTGAATTATTTCAAACAGAAATTAAAGGAAGATAGAAAATGAAAAAGACACTTATCGCTTCAGCAATTACAGCAGCAACACTTTCAACTAGCGCTTTCGCAATGGATGCAGCAACTGATTTGGCAGAAATGCTTGAGTCAATGCCTGAAATTTACGGTAATATTCAGTTAGTTCACGTTAACACCGATAACGATGGTGATACTGCTCACGAATTACAAGATAATGGTTCTACTATTGGCTTTAAGCATGATCACGCTATTTCTGAAGGTGTAACGGGTTTCTTCAAAGCAGAATTCCATTTTGATGCTGATGAAAATAATGGTGCCAATAAAGGTTTAGGCGAAAAGTTAGATGAAGCTTATATTGGTGTGAAAGGCGATTTCGGTATGATTCAGGTTGGTACTGATGACACTGTATACGAATGGGTAGACATGATTGATACCTCTGAGAATACTGGTATTAATGGTGGCGAACTTGCAGGTCTTACCGAAGGCGATAACTTACAATATGTATCGCCAGAAATTGCTGATGGTTTAGTTATTGGTGCTACGATAGCGCTTGATGATGATGGTGCTAATGCTAGTCATGCTGGTGCTTTAGCGGCTAAGTATGCAATGGATAATCTTGAAGTTGCATTCTCTTATGCTATGTCTCGTGGAGACGGTGAAGATACTAT
>JBLHVH010000148.1:0-8525 GCA_047628385.1 Oleiphilaceae bacterium | reverse complement strand
TCAATTAACACTTTAATACGAATACAACCTTCAGAAAGTTCAACTTGATCCTCTAGCATCGTGGTGGCAATCACTCGAATACTATCTTTCAAATAGTTACGTTTCTCTGCCTCCTGTGCTTCTTTTTGAGCCCGTTGAGTTTGAAACGCCTTTAAATCACGAAGTTTAGTAAAGATAAACCAACATAAACCGGAAATTATGACTAAGCCTGCAAAAATACCTGACCAAATTACTACGTCACTCATAAAAATACGCCCAACCTTTTATTAACCCTATTTTAAAACATAAGTAGTGTAATATTTAACACGTTTTTGTGCGTTTTCGCACGCTTTATTAACGAAGACAAATCACCGCTATCAACGCCAATATTTTCAGTGAGGGTCTATTTTGTTCATTAGCAGCGTAGTTTTCTAACACTCTCGGCATACTTTCAAGCTGATGAATTTCAACCTAATATCGACTATTTGAACAGTACCGTTTTTTGCACGTGTAAGAGTCTGAAACGGAGCAGGTCTTAGCGATTATCAGATTGCTGATAAAGTGGTATTGCCACAGCTTTAGTTTGCAAACATTGCCAGTCTAAAGCTTTAATATGCCATAAGTATGAATATAGGATACTGGACAATACGTTAACCGACTACAATAAGCCACCTTCCCTGCTACACCCAAGCGCGGTAAAAATCGTTTAACACAAACCATCCAAACATTTTCTGAACGCACTTCGCTGGTCATAGCGAAGCGTATTCACTCATCGGCGAACCTGTAGATTCTTTAATTGAAATAGAACGTTTAATATTTCGACAATGCTACGCTGATATTATTGATACTGTACTGTACTGACAAAAGACATCGAGTCTGGTGAGTTGTTACCTCAAGATACCAGACTGACCGCCACGGCATTAGCCGGCATACTACCAGAAACCCTCATAGACCCCTTAGACCCAAAAAACCATAACAGAACAAAAGCAAGCCGAGCTCGTTAAGAGTCTCCAGCTTTTCTACTGACGCACCCTTATCACGTGAAACAGCTCTAGCTGGACTAAACACCTTCAATTTATGCTAAATTACTTTAACCGGTATCTCTTTGCTTATTTTCTTTCTATCAGAATAAACATCGAGATTTTGCTGCTGCCCTTCACTAATACCGTATTTTTCGATAATGCCTAAATTTTTGTACAATGCCTTTGCATCACTCTCACCAGACAAAACATCCATATATGCCACTACTTTTTCTCGAAGCACATCAGCATCTTCTGTAAGGGCTTCAATCCGATAATGTTTAACACCTAATGATAACAGCTTAGGAATCATGGACCCCGCAGACTGAGGAACACCATTAAACATGGTGTTTCGGCACTCTTGATCAGCTAAAACAGGGTGATTAATGTTCTTATTATCGACAATGCCTACATTATTATTCACACATGGCATGCCGCAATCTTTAATACTGGAGCCATCTGATAAAAATGAAGCAAATACGCAGTGCTCCATATGAAAACTAGGCATGTATTGATGAATGGTTATTTCAGCCCGAACTGCCAAATCCGTACCGCCATCATTCCGGCTTAACAATAATTCTTCTAATTGTTGAAAATTTAAATCATAAGATGGACTGAATACACTTAAGCCTTTGTTTAAGAAATACTGTGCACTTAAGTGATTGGTAATATTAAAAGAAAAATCCCCCACTAATTCAAAGGGCATTTTGTCATTATATTTTTGTTTAAAATATTCAAATGCGCCGGCATTACGCACCAAAACGACATCAGGCTGAATACGATTAATGATGCCAAGTAATTTTTCTCTTCCCGCTTTAAATACGCGCGTGGTAACAATACCGGCCCTAAAACCCAATGCTCTGATCTTATCGACTGATTTTTCGTATTGCTGGCCATACTTATAGTCTAAATAAACCGTGCCAATCACATCGCTAGAGAGGTCAACAAGGGCATCAATTTGTGCATCATCTCGCACCAATATATTTAATTTCGTCTGATGTTGATTACTCGTTTTTAACGTGAATAACTCATCCACAGTAGCCGCCTGAGCACCATATTTACGTGCAACAGACGAAATAATTTCACTCGCCTGAGTACCTAAATAAGATTCATTAAATTTTCTCTGTAAACGCGCCGCTTCAAGCTGAGCAACGGCTAACTGGCGTAATTTTTTGATGGCCTTATCTTGAATAAACAAACCAGGCTCAATATTAATATCACAACGGCCTAACACAAACACACTGCCACTTAGCGCTTTAAAATGCTTCCGAATTTTAGCGTCATCTAAAGGTGAGTTTTGCGCCTCACTTAAAACAAGCGCTGTTGCGACAGAAATTTCATGCGCTTGATCATCTTTCATCACCACTCGTAATGGTTCACCCAAGACGGCATCAACTCTAATGGCTATCGGAATACGTTTAAGCTGACTCTTATCGGTATAAGACTGCTGTAACAGCTTATCTCTTGCAGGAGAACGATTAATATACATAAGCGAGCGCGCGCTTAATTTTGACAGGTCTGAACCTTTTTCAAAATTAACCATATACGTATCACTATCAAGCTTTTCAACATCGTAAGCGCGTGCAGCAAACAACATTTGTTCATTGGTATCAACAAAAAACAAGCCATCACCTGGATGTATGGTTAAAGAAGAAAATACCTTAACCGTTGGATATTTCTTATCTTTCTTTATCGATAAGGCATGACCCGTTTTTAAGCCTCGATGAGAGCTATATCGCCCACCGACCAATTCGTTATGATTAACACCATTCAACCACCCACTAAAAAAATCTCGGGAGAATGATATTTTTAGTGCATCTGAACTCACTTGTTCATGAGGTAAAGCCAGTACCTCATTAATTTTTTCAGAATACAATTTAGAGGCCGCTGCGACATATTCAGGCGGTTTATAACGGCCTTCAATTTTAAAAGAGTCGATTTTCAAATCCATCAAACCTGCAATTTCATCGACTCCAAATAAGTCTTTGGGTGATACCAAATATTTTTGGGCGCCTAAGTCTTCAATCTTACCATTCACATTCAACTGATAATCTAAGCGGCAAGTTTGCGCACACTGGCCTCGATTGGCAGAGCGCCCACCCATCGACTCTGACGTTAAACACTGTCCTGAATAAGCCACACACAGAGCGCCATGCACAAAGACTTCAAGTTCTTTATTCGTTTTTGATCGAATATTTTTCATTTCACTCATCGAATTTTCTCGCGCCAGTACATAGCGCTGCATATCAAGGTCACTTAAAAACTCGATATGCTCTGCAGAAGAAATTGTCATTTGAGTGGATGCATGAACTATTTGGTCAGGCGCCATTTTTTTTATTATTCGAACTAAGCCAACATCTTGGCAAATTATTGCATCAGGCTGTAAAGGCAATAACTGCTTTAAACCTTCAATCGCAATCGGTAGTTCTTTTTCAAAGATTAGAATATTAAAAGCAACATGCACTTGAACACCATAAAGTCGGCAATAAAGAATAATTTCCTTCAACTCTTCAAAGCTATGGTCATGGCTTCGAGCACGCGCATTAAAACCAGGCATGCCAATATAAATAGCACCGGCACCGTTATGTACTGCCGCCAAACACATATCCCAATTACCCACTGGTGCCAGTACTTCTGGCTTATATTTTGAGATAGCGGGGGTATTTAGTGTTTTAGATTTCATAAGGCATTGTCATATAAAAATGGGTAAGAATTCAGCCATTATAATATAGACACTATGACTTAGCAGCTAATAGATTTTTAGCGCTTTGCACATGACGCTATGAAACATTTGACCTTAGATATAAATAGTACAAACAATTCAGAGCAGAATTGCTTGTACGATGTGTCAAAGTTAAACACACATTACATAAATACGGTCATATTTAATGCAACTTCAATCTTGGCTGCAAAGCACGGTTAATTTTATCATTTAGCCAAATTAACCCTGTACGAAAAAAACCATGCAACGCCATTTGATGCATACGATAAAGCGAAATATAAAACATTCTTGCAATGCGACCTTCCACCATTAAGTTTTTTCCCACTAGCTTACCCATTAAGTTACCAACAGCCGTATAACGACTGAAAGAAATTAATGATCCATAATCACGATACAAATATGGCACCGCCTCTTCACCGTTTAAACGACGTGCAAGGGTAATCGCTAAAGTACTTGCCTGCTGATGCGCAGCCTGAGCCCTAGGTGGCACAGGGCGATCTGAACCCGGCTGAGGACAACTCGCACAATCTCCAAAAGCAAAAATATTTTCATCTTGTGTTGTTTGAAGCGTTTGATGAACGACAAGTTGGTTAATTCGATTCGTTTCCAAACCCTCAAGCTTAGCTAAAAAGTCAGGCGCTTTAATGCCTGCCGCCCACACTTTAATCGATGCATTCAAGTGCGTACCACCCTCAAACTCTATCGCCTCTTCTGTAATTTTAGTGACTCGATTACGGGTAAGCACGTTTATATTTAAGCGCGCTAATTCACGCGTTGCTGCCGAAGAAAGGTGCTCAGGCAATGCGGGTAAGATACGATCAGAGGCTTCAATCACACTGATACGCACATCATTCTGCTTTAAGTGATTTAGCCCATAACTCGGTAACTCCTGAGAGGCTAAATGCAGTTCAGCTGCCAATTCCACTCCCGTCGCCCCCGCACCAATGATCGCAATATCTATCGGATGACTTTGTTGATTTGAAGCCTCGTATTCAGACTTTAAAAAAGAAGTTAAAAGGTGACTGTGAAAACGCCTTGCCTGCTCAAGACTATCAAGAAAAATACAATTTTTTGCCGCACCATCAGTACCAAAGTCATTCGCAGTGCTACCGACGGCAATCACTAAGCTGGTATAAGAAATTTTCCGTTCACTCACAACAAGTTGACCTTGCTCGTCATAAATAGGCGCAACTAATATCTGTTTATTTTGTTGATCTAAGCCATGCATTGCACCCATTTGAAATTCAAAATAATGCCGTTTAGCATGAGCACGGTAGTTGATTTCGTTTGCACCCGAGTCAAGCGAACCGGCTGCCACTTCATGAAGCAAAGGCTTCCAGATATGAGTGAGTGATTGATCTACAAGCGTGATACGGGCACGCTTCTTTTTTCCTAACTTACGCCCGAGAGTGGTTGCTAACTCTAATCCTCCTGCACCACCGCCAATAATAACAATATGATGCTCTAGGGTTTGTGAATTCATGATAATTACCTGATTTATAAGTGAATAATGCACAACACACGCTCTGCATTGCTCACTCTAAGACTTTAAATTCATGGCGCTATTTGATGATTACCTTAATATACTTATATTAGCACCCTTAACGGTCGCATTCAGACTTCAGGTAGATTTTAAATAGGAAACAGATTTCCAATTCGCTAATTGATTGCATTGATAAATGTGAATTGAATGGTTTATTTAATTAAGATATACCAATATCATTTAGCAAAAAATAGAATATTTGAAAGTTCAAGGACCATGATTCAACAAAACATTAGAGTGGCTTTTTTCATCGATTGCACCAGATGACGGATAGTAGGAGAATAGATACGAATAACGATTAAATCGCATAACCCCCTCACCCAAACAGGGCCGATCAATTAAAATACTAGAGGAGAAAAAATCTAAAAACAGGCACTCTTTCACCATATTTAGACGTTAATAATTCAGACAGTTTATTGATCAGTAGTTTACCTAGATGACAACCAAGCCCCAATATCTTGCAAAGGCTTAGGCTTACAAAACCAAAAACCTTGCAATATATCGCATTCAAGCTCTTTCAGCAGTTGATACGTTTCAGCATCTTCGACACCTTCAGCAACTACTTTATATCCTAGCCCATGCGCCATATCAATCGAGGCTTTAACAATAAGTCGTGAACTTTCACTATGAGTGATGTCGATAATCAAAGAGCGATCCAGCTTAATTTCTGAAGCTGGAATTTGCTTCAAATAAGATAATGAAGAATAACCTGCACCAAAATCATCAATAGAGATTTTTAAGCCCAGTGAAGTCAGTTGATTCAACGCTATCAACCCTGCTTCAGGTTCATCCATCGCGGCTGTTTCTGTCAACTCAAGAAAGACCTTTGATGGATCAACTTGATACTTTCCTAATATGCCTTCAATTTGATCCGTCAGTTGCTCACTTAACAAGTCCTTCGCTGAGATGTTGATCGACATATTACCGGCATAACCAACACTACGCAGCCATAGGAGATCTTTCGCTGCACGCTCAATAGCCCATAAGGTCAGCTGTCTTATAACCCCTGTTTGTTCTGCCAATGGCACAAAATCAGCAGGTGAAACAAACCCTCTTTGGGGGTGTTCCCAGCGAATCAAGGCCTCTAAACCGACAACGGTATCGTCCTTTAAATTCAGCTTAGGCTGATAATGCAATACAGGCTCATCATGCTTGAGCGCATCTCTTAAATCAGACATGAGGGTCAAACGGCTTTCATTATAAATATCCAAGGCATGATCATAATAACCAATTTGATCAGCCGCATGATGTGAACTTTCCATTGCCACGAGCGCATTACGAATTAGTTGCGCGGCATCAAGACCATGCTCCGGGTAAAGAGCACAACCGACGAGAGGCTCAAGTTCAATGGACAACAAGTCCATTTCAATCGGTAATGAGAGTGTTTGGATAAAGGTATGGTACTGACCTATATTTTTTTCAAAGAAACTCTGCCTTATTAAGACACCAAAAGTATCGCCAGCTAACTGAAATGTAGAATCCTTAGACCCTTGCAAACTTTGTGTAGTAACCACCCCTGGCATAGTGCTGATAGCCTGATTCATACGATCTGCAATTGTACTCAAAATACGCTCTACACTTAAAAGCCCAAGTGTCCGAGTAATCTCATTGATCCGCGTGATTCTTGCGACACAGATAACATAACGCTCATCCTGGTGTTCACTGAACATTTTATTTGCAAGCAATTCAAAGCGATTTCGGTTTGCCAGATTCGTGATTGGATCACGCATCATCGCCTCTGAAAGTTGGCTCTGAGTTGCTAGTCGCTGCTGTTCTTTTTGTATGCTTGTAGCCTGGGCAAGAATTTTTTCTTCCCTTTCACGATACAATCGGTCCGCCAAAGCGAGGGTTAGGATGAATGCCTCAAGACCCGAGCCTAGTTGCATGGCATATTCGGTCAAAAAATTGTTCGGTAGAATGCCTGATGTGCGCCCTGCAGTCGCTGCGACACCAAGAGTCAAAGGTATCCATGCGATAGTAAAGAATACCCCAGCTCTCCTTTTAGCTCGCCATGCAATAGGTCCAGCAAAAAACAACACAAGAAATAGCACCATAGCAGAAACGGCAGATATTCGAACCGCTGTGTTGTAATCTAAAACTATGGCAGCGACCATATTAATACATTCGAAATAGATCATGCCACAAAGGGCCATATCCATCACACGGCTATGTTGCTTCGTCCGCAAGAATTCACGCGCAAACAGCAAGGAGAATAATGCAAGCAAAGGCATGGAAGAAAGGAACAATTGGCTATTAATGGATGGGGAGTCTGGAAAAAATAACTGCTGACCATAACCTCTCGTTGTAATGAAAAATAGAATATAACCGGTCGTCGCTAACGAATAGAACAGGTAGAGTCTTTCGCGCAAGATAAAAAATATAGCCAAGTTAAGTAGAATGATGACCGAAAGAGCACCGTAGTAGAAAAAATGGAATTTTTGTTCTTTCGCCGCAATTTCGAAAAAATGATTTTCTTCCCATATTCTAACTGGCAAGATCATAGAGCCTTCGGTCTTTACTCGCGCATATAGATCAACACTTTCATAGGCTTGCAGTTGAAAGCGAACTAACATGTTAGGGTGATCAATATCACGAGGATAAAAGGACTTCTGGTCACCAATATCCAAAGAACGAACCGATCCATTCTCCTTTACTGTATAAAACGTCACATCATCTAAAAGCGGATATGCGATTTCAAATGCAAGATTTTTGGTCTTCATTTCTGCATTGATAATATTTAGACGCAACCAGAACTGTGAGTGGCTAAACCCAAAAGAGGCGTTGCCTTCTTCAGCTTTTGTCCAGAGTTCGTCAGCCAGCGTGGTGATGCTCTTAAAACTATACGTTTTATCTACATCTTCGAAATATTCAAACTTAGCACCCCCTCCTGAGAGATTGGCTTTATTGAGGGTGTTAATGGGCAGGCCAGCACTTAAGGAACCCGCGTATAAAATAGCCAAAACAGCTAAGAGCCAAATCAATACATCTGGTCTAATAGTTTTAAATTTAGGTTTACACACGCAGCTAGATTTATCCATTAATTACAAATATAACTAAAGTGTAGTTAATATTTGGAAAAAAACTTTCTTGACAAAGGGCTAAGCTCTCAAGCCCCTAAATTTAGTCTAATTAAAATGCTAATTATTATCGGTATCTATGCTTAGTCAACGATGCCTAATCATTGCCACCCTATGACACTTATACTCTGAATTTTACGAGATACAACTAATCATTGAGAAGCGCTAATTAGCGCTTAAAGTTA
>JBLHVH010000147.1:0-8798 GCA_047628385.1 Oleiphilaceae bacterium | reverse complement strand
TTTCTGTTTTTCGCTCTCCTGACCAAGTGGTGATTGCTTTAAATCTGCATAATACGCGTTTGACGTTGCCATCGAGTATGGTGGCTGGCTGCTTGAACGCGATACTTAGTATTGCGCCAGCGGTCGAGCGACCAATGCCGGGGAGTTCGATGATGCTATCTAAAGTATCTGGAAATTTACCATGAAGGTCTTGATGAATAATTTTGGCTGTTTTATGTAGGTTGCGTGCCCGAGCGTAATAGCCTAGTCCAGCCCATAGTTCTAATACGCGGTCTTCATCTGCGATGGCGAGTGATTCAAGTGTTGGGAAGCGCGTCATGAAACGTTGATAATATTCAATTACACTACTTACTTGCGTTTGTTGCAGCATGATCTCAGAAACCCACACGCGATAAGGTGTTTTGTTTTGTTGCCAAGGTAAGTCTTTACGGCCTGATTGGTCGAACCATGAGAGAAGTTTGTTTGCGAAATCTAAGTTAGTGTGGGTCATATTTACTTGGTTTGAGGTGGTTGAATGCTTGATCTTAATACCGATTAATATTTTATTATTTGATTGTGATAAAAGTATATCAGAGCTTAGATCACTATGGCGCTAATCCTTTCATAGATTTTTAGTGGTGAACTGTTTAGAATTCCTATCCATATTGCTTTAGTTAAGATAAAAACATTGAGTCTCTAATGGCGATTTGCATTAAGAGAAAAATAAGCGACCAAAATGAGAGAATAGCTAATGACTGTTAAAGTAGATATTGAATTAGATCGTAGCTTTACTGTACCAGCCGATGCAGCGACTGTGTTTGCATTACTTGCTGATGTGCCAAAGTCAGGTTCACATTTCCCTAAAGTTGATACTTTAAGTGATACTGGAGACGGTACGTTTAAATGGGAAATGGAAAAAATAGGTTTAGGTGGTAACTCTATTCAGACCATTTATGCGTGTAAGTATATTCCTGACGAGTCTGCGGGCACGATTGTCTGGGAGCCGGTGAAAGGTGTTGGTAACAGTGTTGTTGAAGGTTCGTGGACAATTACTGGAACAGATGCTGGAACGAATGTGGCGTTTATAACCAAAGCAAAGTTGAGCTTACCATTACCTGGTTTATTAAAAATTGCGATCAGTCCTGTTGTGAAGCACGAGTTTGCTTCAATGGTTGATGAGTATATGGAAAATCTTCAGGGCGCGCTTTCTGCCTAGTAATATTTTAGAATTAAGTTATTTGGAGTCATAAATGACAGAAAGAAAAGCCCAAGTTCAACGAGATACACTCGAAACACAAATAAAAGTATCGATTAATCTAGATGGCACCGGAAAGGCGAAATTCGATATTGGTATTCCCTTTCTTGAACATATGTTAGATCAAATTTGTCGACATGGCTTAATTGATATTGATGCGCATGCAGTCGGTGATTTAGATATCGATGACCACCATACGGTTGAAGACTTGGGTATTACTTTAGGTCAGGCATTTGCTAAAGCCATTGGTGATAAAAAAGGTATTCGTCGATATGGTCATGCATATGTGCCGTTAGATGAAGCTCTTTCTAGAGTAGTTATCGACTTTTCAGGCCGTCCTGGCCTTGAGATGGATGTTCCGTTTGTAAAAGGCAGTGTTGGTCGCTTTGATTGTGATCTTTTTTATGAGTTTTTCCACGGTTTTGTGAATCATGCAATGGTGTCATTACATATTGATAATCTGAAAGGAAAAAATGCGCATCATCAAATTGAAACTGTTTTTAAAGCATTCGGCAGAGCTTTACGTATGGCGGTTGAGCTAGATGAACGTATGGCTGGAATGATGCCTTCAACTAAGGGTACTTTGTAAACACTACAAGGTATTTACCTTCCAGAAATTAAACTATAACTGACCTGAATAGGGTCAGTTATTATTTGTGAGTACTGAAAATGAATTCTATTGCCATCATTGATTACGGAATGGGCAACTTACATTCTGTCTCTAAAGCGGTTGAGCATGTTGCACCGGATGCGCATGTCGTGGTGACGTCCGATGCAGCAATAATCCGTGAGGCAGATCGCGTCATACTTCCAGGTGTTGGCGCGATCAGAGACTGTATGCATGAAATTCATCGTCTGGGTTTTGATGCGCTTGTGAAGGAAGTGTCACAAGACAGGCCTTTGCTTGGTATTTGTGTGGGTATGCAAGCGTTGCTTGAGCATAGTGAAGAAAATGAAGGGGTTGATTGTATTGGTTTATTTTCAGGTGATGTGAAGCATTTTGGTGAGTCACTTTATGAGAATGACGTACGGTTAAAGGTACCTCATATGGGGTGGAACCAAGTTCAGCAGAGTGTCGAGCATCCTATGTGGCAGGGTATCGAAGATCAGTCCCGATTCTATTTTGTGCATAGCTATTATGTGCCTGCTAGTACAAAGCATGTCGTTGGTCAGACTCAATATGGAAAGACTCTGGCAGCTGCGATAGCACACGACTCTATTTTTGCGGTGCAGTTTCATCCAGAAAAAAGTCAGCACTCTGGGCTTCAATTACTAAAGAATTTTGCAGCTTGGTCGGGTAAATAGCATGTTAGTAATACCTTCGCTTAACTTAAAAGGCGGTCAGTGTGTTCAGCTTAGGCAGGGGCGCATGAGTGATTCGATGGTGTTCTCTGATGATCCAGTTGACGTCGTAGGGCGCTGGTTTGATGCAGGTGCGCGCCGCCTTCATTTAATTGATCTGGATGGTGCTGTGGCAGGTTATCCTGTTAATGGTGACCTGATACTAGAAATTGCGCAGCGCTTTCCTAATTTTTCTATTCAGCTTGGTGGTGGAATTCGGAATATAGAAACCATTGAAGCGTATCTTACTGCTGGCGTGAATTATGTAATTATTGGCACTAAAGCGGTCACGGACTTTGAGTTTGTTTCTGATGCGTGTAAGGAGTTTGGTGGGAGCATTATGCTCGGGCTTGATACCATGAATGGCAAGGTGACGACCGCAGGCAGGACTGACGTGTCGGATGTTGATGCGATCGCGTTAGCAAAGCGTTTCGACGGAGAAGGTGTGTCAGCGATTGTGTGTACAGATATTGCTCGCGATGGCATGATGCAAGGTATGAATGTTAATAACATCGTGCGTCTTGCTCAGGCATCTTCAATTCCTGTTATTGCAGCGGGAGGCGTCGCTAAGATGGATGATGTGCGAACTATTAAGGAGCTGGCTGTAACTGGTATTTGTGGCGTGGTCGCAGGCCGAGCTATTTATGAGAAATCACTCGATATGGTTGAAGCACAGCGTTATTGTGATCACTAGTGCTTATTAATGCGCTGTCTATTTTTAAAAGTTTTTATATCGCTCTTTTTATAGCGCCTTAAATAGTTATGAATAATTGTTAGTACAACGTTGAGGTTAGTTGAATGGGTTTAGCAAAACGTATTATCCCTTGTTTAGATGTTGAAAATGGCCGTGTTGTGAAGGGTGTTCAGTTTTTAGATATTCGTGATGCGGGCGACCCTGTTGAGGTGGCTAAGAAATATGATGAACAGGGTGCCGATGAAATAACATTTCTGGATATTACTGCTAGTCATGAGGGGCGGGATACGACTGTCCACACGGTTGAAAAAATGGCGAGTGAAGTCTTCATTCCTTTAACGGTTGGCGGCGGGATTCGAAAAATTGAAGATATTCGCAACATGTTGAATGCAGGGGCAGATAAAGTAGGGATTAATACCGCTGCGGTTTTTAACCCTGAATTTGTCGGTGAAGCGGCAGCGCGCTTTGGTAGTCAGTGTATTGTCGTTGCAATTGATGCGAAACGAGTCAGCCTGCCAGGGGAAGTGGGGCGTTGGGAGATATTTACCCATGGAGGCCGAAAACCTACGGGGCTAGATGCCGTTGAGTGGGCCAAAAAGATGGCCGCTTATGGTGCGGGAGAAATCCTTTTGACGAGTATGGATCAAGATGGTATGAAAAGCGGTTTTGATCTAGGTGTGACGCGTGCGATTACCGAGGCTGTTTCAATTCCGGTGATTGCGTCGGGTGGCGTGGGTAATCTTCAACACTTAGCAGAGGGTGTATCGGAAGGTGGAGCAGATGCCGTGTTGGCGGCTAGTATTTTTCACTTTGGTGAATATACGATTCAGGAAGCTAAAGCCTACATGGCTGCCCAGGGTATTGAAATGCGCTTTTAAGGTGTTATTAGCGTTTAGTGCGCATGTGCTGCGCACTTAGTGTTTATTTTTATCGATTAAGCCACGCTCTGAGTATCTTCAGACTCTTGTGGTTGGCAATTAATTAGCATGAGTGGTGCGCTATCACCATCACGTAAAAAACCTTCAATTACGAAGTCTTCGTTTTTACTTTTGAGAATACCGTCTGCCGATTCATCTTTACAGAAGTTCCGCTGTTCAAAATTAACAATATCATTAATATTGTCTAATCTTAGGGCAGTGACCTTGCCTTTATTGTGCTCTACAAAAATAATGATTGGCCGAACACTGGATTGGGCACGTTCTTTGGTGAGATGAAATAGGTGTATTAGTTCAGTCAGTGTGCTTAGACGCTCTTGTTCGAGTATTTTTATCGCCTCTTCATGATTGTCAGTATTCATGTCGATTAATGTTTTTGCTAAGCCATGAAGTCTTTTATGTGGTTCATCAAAGCGTTGTAATACTTCAGTGAGCTCTTCATTTTCAGTTTCAAATTTATTGTACCATTGACTAAATGCACATTTATTTGGGTCTAATGCTTGGGTAAAGGGAGTGTTAGTTTTAAGTGATTTTTCGAGCGCATCAAGCCAGTCTTTATGTTGTTGTTCCATATCATCTAGTTTATCGACGAGCGCTTTCATTGTTTGTTGGTAGTTGTCAGACCCTAGCAGTTTGTTGAAATCAAAAAGCTGTACGGTATTGTTCTGAAAAGTAATCACGCCATGATTAAACTCTTCCAAAGCATCAACTTGTAAATTTCGCTTTACATCTTTTTCAATATATAAAACCTGTTCTAAAGGTATTGCAAAAGAGGCATCCACAGTACTAAATGTTATGGCTGCTAGTTTTTGGTTGCTAAATAAGTTCTTTATATCTTTACCGGACATGGTTTTATTTCGCCTCAGTTTGGCTGAATATGCATATGTAAGTGATAAGTTGTGGCTTGAAGTTGAATCTAAGGGCCGTACAAAGAGTATAGTCAGGTATTTGAAACCTACCAGTTGTATCTGAGCGGGTAAAGTGGGATTTGAGTGCAATTTTCAGCACCAAAAAGTGTAATTATTGAATGCTATTTATTTTAATGGTGCGCTTGCTTTGTTGGGCGATTGTTTTCGATGCATTTAGCCAGTTGCTTTTAGGTGTTTTTTGAGAGGTATGCATTTCTTTATTTGGG
Organism: Oleiphilaceae bacterium; assembly: GCA_047628385.1. Lineage (GTDB taxonomy): Bacteria > Pseudomonadota > Gammaproteobacteria > Pseudomonadales > Oleiphilaceae > PZPK01. The sequence goes on along the minus strand of JBLHVH010000147.1, from coordinate 3,459 downwards.
TACCGAATATGCCAAAGTGCGCTGATTGTGGCGATGCGTACACCTTTCTCATCTAGCTTAGGGAGTGCCCAGCTTAAATAGTCAACGGTTACCTTGTGGGGGTGGGCAATGGCCACGGCAGTGCCGTTCTTTTTCGCTATTTCGATAAGTTTTAAAAACTGCTGTTGTACAAATTTTCGTGTTTGGTGATGATCTAAAAATACATCTCGACTTAACGTTGGGATATGAAATTCTTTCGCGGTTTGCGCAGCGACCGAATCTGCAGATGTTCGGCTATCCACAAAATAAAATGGATGCTCTTGTATTTTTTCCATTACCCATTTCATTATTTTAGGTTTTGTTGTGAGTATGCTGCCCATATGGTTATTGATGCCAACCATATTAGGGATAGCTTTGAAACTTCGTGATAACGTGCTTTTTATTTCTTGCTCCGACATCGTTTCAACGAGGCCGCCAATACCGAGCTCGAAGCCTTGCTGATTTTCCATGGGCGAATGAAGCATAATCTCTTTATCATACTGGCGAGCTAACGAAGATAATGCGCGAGAATGTGGCCGGTTAGGAAGAAAAGACAAGGTAAGTGGGTAGGGGAGCAGTACTAAATCTAAGCCATTCTGGTATTGATTACCCATATCATCAATTATAATTGCTATCGTCGGTTGTCTAACTGAATCCGAGAATGAAGATGAAGAAAACAGGCTGGCTAAAATGATAACGAAAACAACGGTGAAGCGCTGTTTTCGTTGAAAAAAATTCATCACTTTGTTGGCGTGTCTTGGCTGACCGTATCGCTTACCGAAATGCCCTCTTGGGTGTTAGGTTCTGTTAAATTGATACTGGAAGAGGTGGCTTTTTCTGTGGCTGCTTCTTGTGGCTGCTTCGAACGATTTATAATATCAAGCGCCTTGAGTAAGTTGAGCGCTTCTTGTAATTGGAAGTCGCGTTCAAGCATTGATCGTCTTTTATCTTCTTCGCTATCAATAACGCTTTCTTCTTCAGGCTCTTTATTGTCATCATTACTTAAGTGACCTGTTAAGTCTGATTCTCGGAAGAATGCGCCTTGTTTTTCATCACTTAACTTTGCTCGATTCACCTCTATATCTGGAACAATTCCTTGAGCCTGAATGGAGCGACCATTAGGTGTGTAATAGCGAGCAGTGGTCAGCTTTAAACCATGAGTTTCATCTAAGGCTAATACATTTTGCACGGAACCTTTACCAAAGCTTTGGGTGCCCATGATTACTGCGCGATTATGATCCTGCAGAGCGCCTGCTAAAATTTCAGAAGCGGATGCTGAACCACCGTCAATTAATACTATAATCGGTATGCCGTTAGTGCTGTCGCCGGGTGTTGCGCTAAAGCTTAATTCGGCGGTGCTTGAACGCCCTTGTGTATAAACTATAAGACCCTCATTTAATAGCTGGTCTGCCACTTGAACGGATGCTTGTAGTACGCCGCCAGGGTTGTTTCTAAGATCAATGATAAGGCCTGAAAGGGGGTCAGTTTCGGAATTCAGCTTTTCAAGACCTTTTGCAAAATCTTCGCCGGTCTGAACTTGAAATTGAGTGATTCTGATGTAGCCATAACGACCATCTAATGGGAGAGTCTTAATACTGGTGACTTTGATTGTGTCACGAATAAGGTCGATTCTGATGGGGTCTCTTACGCCTGAACGAACAATGGTTAATGTAATTTTTGTACCCATTTCGCCACGCATGTTTTCAACCGCTTGGTTTAAACTCATGCCTTTAACAAGCTTTTCATCAAGTTTGATGATTAAATCGCCTGCCTCAATACCGCCCTTTTGAGCCGGTGTATCATCAATGGGGGCAATTACTTTAACAAAACCATTTTCCATGCCCACTTCGATACCTAAGCCTCCAAATGAGCCTGAGGTATTTTCGCGTAAATCACTAAAAGCGCTAGGTTCGAGGTAGGCAGAATGAGGGTCTAGGCCGGATAGCATGCCGCGGATAGCATATTTAAGTAGCGTTGCGTCATCAATTTCTTCAACATAATCTTTCTTTATTTTGCCAAAAATATCGGTAAATTTTCTTAGTTCATCAAGTGGTAGCGGGAGTGAGTCATCGACAATGGGTGTTGTAGCTTTTGGACTTGTTTCAGAGTTGTCGCTGAGTGCAGACGGTGATAAAAGTGCACTAAATAGAAATGAGCTGAGTAATAACGGTAGGGTTGACACTAATTTCATTAAATACGTCCTGAAGTATTATTTTCGAAGCCATTGGCTAGGGTTTAGGGGCTTACCATTCTTTCTTATTTCAAAGTATAGCCCTGATTCATTTTTTGTACTGCTTTTGTTCGAGTAGGCAATTGTTTCACCAGCGCCGACCCAGTCACCCGTTTCTTTTACTAAACTTTTATTATTTCCATAAAGGCTCATGTAATTGTCGCCATGGTCAATAATAATGAGTAAGCCAAAGCCACGTATCCAGTTTGAAAATATGATTCGACCGTGATGAATCGCTGTAACTGTACTGTTTTCTTTCGTTGCAATGCGAATCCCATTAAGTTTTAACTTTCCTTGGGCAATGCGCGAGCCAAAACGAGCAATTACTTTACCACGGCTTGGCCACGGAAGTTTATATTTTTGTTGTTTGAATGGCGTAGCGTTTGCAGGCGTCGGAATACTTGCAACGGTATGCTCTAATTCGATTAATAATTTTTTTAAGCGACTTTGATCAGCTTTCATATTTTTAAGCCGCTGTGCATTATTTTTTATGTTATTGCCTAATTGTGCCAGTACCTTCTTGCGTTTTTTTCTGTTTTGTCTCAGATTTTTTCGATCAGTTTCGAGTGTACGGCGATTTTTGTTCAGTTTGGTTTGTTGTTTTAATACGTTTGTTTCAGTGGCTTTAAGTTGCGCTAAGCTTGATTGGAATGTTGTGATTTTTTCATTTCTAGCATTATTTATGTACGAAAAAAAATGCATGTAACGTGCAATATCTTGAGGCGCATCATCATCTAGTAGCATCTTTATGGCTGGTTGATTGCCTTGTAAGTAAGCGGTTCTGAGTTGCTTGATTAAAAATTCTTTTTGTTGATTAAGCGAAGTTTTTTGTTGTTTACCTAGTGTTTTTAAGCGCTTAATTTCTTTTGTTTGGTTAGATATTTTAAGGTGTACCGCACGGATATTCTTGCTAACGCGGTTTATTTCTCTCTCTTGGCGTTCTAGTTCTCTTGATAAACCGCTTTTTTCTAAATTTGCTTTAGAAAGCCATTTGTTTATTTTTTTGATATTCTTTTTAAGTTGCTCAAGTTTATGTTGAGAGGCATCTTGGCTATCAGCTAGTCCAATGTTTGGTCTTGATAGTCCTAAAATTATAATAAAAAAGAAAATGACATGAGTTGGGATGTTAATTGGCATTGACGATTTTCTTTTTTATTAAGTGTGTGAGTTAGGGAGTCGTCGCGAGACTACGTTCGTATTATAAGCGAACT
>JBLHVH010000146.1:0-8800 GCA_047628385.1 Oleiphilaceae bacterium | reverse complement strand
TTAGGCTATACCGTAGTGGACTCCAGTACGGTTGTTGCCACGCACCTTAATCAGGTATTGCAAAAACATGCCAGTGAGTTAATAGGGCATGAAGAAGTTCAACAGTGGCTGGATCAGCTCGCAAAAGCCTCACCGAAGTTATCCGAGGAGTTGGTACCAAATACGGTTACGGTCAGTTTGCTTTTAAAAGTACTTCAAACTTTATTATTAGAAGATGTGCCGATACGAGATATGCGCTCGATTGCTGAAGCATTGGTTAATGTTATGCCGAAGAGTATTGATGGGGTGGTGTTAACAGAAGCGTGTCGGCAAGGTATGAAGCGCATGATTGTTCAAGGTATTTGTGGTGCGGAGCCTGAAATACCTGTTATTACATTAGAGCCAGAGTTGGAGCAATTATTGCTTAAGTCTGTACAGCAGTCACAAAAAAATGGCGCCGGTGATGATATGGGCTTGATGCTTGAACCAAGAATTATTGAATCATTACAGCGCTCTTTAGCGGACTCTGCTCAGCGTCAGGAGATGCTAGGAAAACCAGCTATATTGCTGGTTTCAGCGCCATTAAGGCCTGTGTTAGCGAAGTTTGTACGGTTTGGAAGTGAGCAACTTAAAGTACTTTCATATCAAGAAATACCAAGTAATAAGCAAGTCACCATCGTTTCGACGGTGGGTCAATAAATTGACTAATTCTTTGATGAATAGAATCTGGTAGGTAATTATGAAAGTAAAACGCTTTTTATCGACATCCATGCAAGATGTACTCCGTATGGTGAGAGAAGACCTAGGTCCAGATGCGGTTATCTTATCAAATACAAAAGTTGATGGCGGGATTGAGCTAGTTGCTGCTTTAGATTATGAAGAAGAGCAATTAAACCAAGATGACGTGCTACCGAATGTGATTTCACAAGGCGAACCGAACCCTTCCCAACTGGCTAGAATGTATGCGGATAAGCATGTGAAATTACAGAGGGAGATGGATGCCGCACGACGTAAAATTGAAAATGTTAAGTCGAAGCGAAGTCTTAAAGTTGGAAGTCAGCCTGAGCTTTCAGGCATTCAGTCTACTGAACAAAAAGTCAACTCACAGGAAAGTATCGCTAATAAAGAGGGGCGCGTTGATCGTAAAGACTCTGAGTGGATAGAACTGTCTGATATGCGTGCAGAAATATTAGAAATAAAGGGCATGATTAGTCGTCAGCCTACTGATACTGAATCGATGAAAAAATCTAGAGCATCTAACCTTTTACAGCAGCAAGTAGAAAAAACACTACAGTCATTATGTTTATCAGTCCCTATTCAAAAGTCACTTTTAGGGTCGATTTCCGATCAGTTAGACTTTGAGAGTGCTTGGGAAAAAGTTGGTCGTCAAATTAAAGGTGCTGTTGCGGTAGAACGGACAGAAATTATCGATCATGGTGGTGTTGTTGCGTTGGTGGGTCCAACCGGTAGTGGTAAAACAATGACGATAGGTAAAATGGCTGCACGATATGTGATGAAATATGGCGCAGAAAATGTCGCTTTGGTTACAACTGATCGTTATCGTATCGCTGCGCACGAGCAATTAAAGGTCTTTGGCCGAATATTGAATGTACCTGTTCATACCGTAGATGAAACAAATAACCTAGATACGATATTAGACAGCTTGAGCCATAAAAAAATGGTACTGATTGATACTGCAGGTTTAATGCATTCAGATGCGTGTTGGTCAGAACAATTACAAGAACTGAAACTGTCTAAGCATGGAATAAAAAGCTATTTAGTCGTCTCTGCTGTAGGTCAATATCAAGTAATGTGCTCAAATTATTATAATTATAAAGTGGTTGGGCTATCAGGTGCTATTATTACTAAAGTTGATGAAGCAGTTAGTTTAGGTGAGGCCTTAAGCTTCTTGATAGATACGCGTTTAAAAGCAAGTTATTTTACTGACGGGCAGCGTGTACCAGAAGATATACACTTGATGAAAAAACAAGATCTATTTGATAGAGCGCAAGCCTTGTTGAATAGTTCCGAGCGATGGGTGACAATCAACTCAAATGAAACTGGGCATGCGCAAGATTCATTTTTGTTTCATACCGCTTAGGTTAGAAAGTACTAAAAATATAATTGAGATAAAAAAATATTCGTGATTAAAATGTTGTCGCGAATTCATACAACACCTGCTGCGAGTTTAACATTCGTCGCTAGCTGTAAAGAGGGTACAAACCGGTATGGCGAATTCTAGCCCGGTTCAAGTAATTGCGGTCACTGGTGGTAAAGGTGGCGTCGGCAAAAGTAACGTTTCCATAAATCTATCGCTCATGCTTTCTCAAATGGGGCGAAGGGTCGTGCTTTTAGATGCCGATTTGGGATTGGCTAATATTGATGTGCTTCTAGGGTTAACGTCAAAGCGAAACATTGCAGATGTTATTAATGGTGATTGTTCATTGCGTGAAGTGATGCTTGATGGCCCCCATGGCCTCAAGATTGTTCCTGCATCCTCTGGGACGCAAAAAATGGTATCACTCACCCCCATGGAGCATGCAGGGCTAATTAATGCTTTTAGTGAAATTTCGAATGACCTAGATGTACTAGTTGTTGATACTGCTGCCGGTATTTCAGATGGTGTTGTTTCGTTTTTGAGAGCGGCTCAAGAAGTTGTTGTCGTTGTATGTGATGAGCCAACTTCTATTACCGATTCTTATGCCTTAATTAAGTTGCTGAATCGAGATTATGGCATGAACCGTTTTCGTGTTTTAGCCAATATGGTACGGACTCAGGATGAGGGTCGTCATCTTTTTTCAAAACTTACGAATGTTACTGAGCGATTTTTAGATGTTGCACTACAATACATAGGTGCGATTCCTTATGATGAGGCCGTTAGAAAAGCTGTGCAGAGGCAGCGAGCTGTGACTGATGCCTATCCAAGAGCAAAAGCTTCGATAGCTTATAAAGCACTTGCTCAAAAAGCTGACAGCTGGCCTTTACCTTCATCGCCTCGAGGGCATTTAGAGTTCTTTATAGAGCGATTAGTGGAAACACTGCATAATTAAATTACGATAAAAGTCATTCATGTCTTGTCGTTTGGTAATAGTGAAAGGATTTAGATAAATGGCTGATGTAACTCATAACAATACTAACTATCAGTAATTTTGATGTATACCGATAATCAAATAAAACATGCCAATGATTTAATTCGACAGCATGCTTCGCTTGTTAAGCGAATTGCGCATCATTTGATTGCGCGTTTGCCATCAAATGTGCAGGTGGATGACCTCATTCAAGCCGGTATGATGGGCTTGCTAGAGGCATCAAAAAAATACGAGGCCTCAAAGGGTGCTTCATTTGAAACCTATGCTGGAATTCGAATTCGTGGCTCGATGATGGATGAGGTGCGTAAAGGTGACTGGGTGCCTCGATCTGTTCATCGTAACTCTCGACGTATTTCTGCCGCTATAAAAGTGATTGAAGACCGAGAGGGGCGTGATGCGCATGATGAAGAAATTGCGCATGAGTTAGAAATGACGCTAGATGAATATTTTTCCTGTTTGAAAGATAGTAACGGAGGCAAGTTATTTAGTTTTGAAGAGCTGAGTGAACAAGGTGATGTCGTTAGTGAAAGTTTGATAGGAGAAACTGTGTCTCCTGATCGTTCTTTTCAAGATGCATCATTTAAATCTCACCTAGCCAATGAAATAGATACTTTGCCTGAAAGAGAACGACTTGTTTTGTCTTTGTATTATGAAGAAGAACTGAATTTAAAAGAAATCGGATTGATCCTAGAGGTAAGTGAATCAAGGGTGAGTCAAATACATTCACAAGCTGCTATTCGATTACGTTCTAGAATGAGTGCGTGGGTATAAACCTTTTTGTTGTAAAAACAGTGCTTTAATTTATTTACCAGCTAAGCTAAAACAAAAGATACAGAATAGAAAACGTAAATTGATTAAAAAGTAACAAAATGAACTGCTCTAGTTTGAATTGTATTGAAAAAGAGCAATAAATGAAAAAACTGGCTACCTTAAGAACTATGATTAGAATTGTTTTTAGGCGTTTAATAGTAATTTCGGGTATCGACATGAGTGGAGGTCGACTTGAATAAAGATATGAAAATCCTGGTTGTAGATGATTTTTCTACAATGCGGAGAATAATTAAAAATTTATTACGGGATCTTGGTTTTGCTAACGCAGATGAGGCAGATGATGGAAATACTGCTTTACCTATGTTGCAGACAGGAAAATATGATTTTTTAGTAACCGACTGGAATATGCCTGGCATGACTGGTATCGAGTTGCTGCGTCATGTACGAGCCGATGAGAACTTAAAAACTCTACCTGTGTTGATGGTAACGGCTGAAGCTAAGCGAGATCAAATCGTTGCTGCTGCTCAAGCAGGTGTGAATGGCTATGTTGTTAAACCATTCACTGCCGCAGTGCTAAAGGAAAAAATTGATAAGATATTTGAACGTATCGATTCTTAGCTTAAAGGTGCAGCATGATAAATAAAAAATCCTTAGATGATGAGTCTGTGCTTGGGTTTGAAGATAAACTCAAAGAGCAGGCGAATCAATTAAAAGACTTAATTGATGGAGGTAATGTCGCGGGTGCTTTAGCAATTATTTCTCAGCTAAATGAAACACGTGACAAAACACTCTATCAAGAGGTAGGTCGGTTAACGCGGACCTTACATGAGTCAATACGTAATTTTCATATTGATAGTGGGAATACGTCTTCAGATGAAGATGGCTCTAAAATTGAAGAGGCTTCAGACAGACTTGCCTATGTTGTAGAGATGACCCACAAGGCTGCCAATAAAACATTGGATCTTGTTGAAGAAACAATGCCATATGCTTCTGGTATTAGTACTGAAGCTAAGCAGCTAAAAGACGACTGGTCTCGTTTACAACGGAAAGAAATGAAACCTGAAGAATTTCGGGCTTTGACTTCCAAAATGGGGACTTTTTTAAGTAAGTTGTGTAATGACTCAGATAAAGTTTATAGCAATTTAACCGCTATATTACTTGCTCAAGATTTTCAGGATTTAACCGGACAGGTTATTAATCGCGTCACTACTTTGGTGAAAGATGTAGAAGAAAATTTGGTTAAGCTGGTCACGATGGCAGGCAATGTTGATCAAATGACTGGTAATGTCCAGCAAGAAGCAAAACAACAAGAAACAAATATGCAGGGCGAAGGTCCACAAATGAATGCAGAAGCACGTGAAGATGTTGTTTCAGGGCAAGATGATGTGGATGATTTACTTTCTAGTTTAGGATTTTAAGGGGTGAAAAATGTCGAGTGAAGACGACGAGATACTTCAGGACTTTCTAATTGAAGCAAGCGAAATACTCGAGCAGCTTTCTGAGCAATTAGTTGAACTTGAGCAAAATCCTCAAGATACGGATTTACTTAACGCTATTTTTCGAGGATTTCACACGGTAAAAGGTGGTGCTGGTTTTCTTCAATTAGACGCATTAGTGGGTTGTTGCCATATAGCCGAAAATGTTTTTGATATTCTTCGTAATGGAAAGCGAACCGTAGACGCTGAATTAATGGATGTTGTTCTTCGCGCGCTAGATTCAGTCAATGAGATGTTTGATGAGGTTCGTGCTGGCGATAAACCTACCAACGCTGATCCGCAGTTATTGCAAGACCTTGAGAGATTTGCAACGCCTCAAGGTGCTGCTCCGCCGCCTGTTCAAGAAACTGTCGCACCCGTCGCACCCGTCGCACCGCCGTCACCTGTTTCTGATGCTGCAGAAATATTTGCTCAAGAAGAAGGCGATATTACAGATGATGAGTTTGAGCAACTGTTAGATGCTTTAGATGGCACTGCGCCGACTGCAGCAGCTGTGGCTGCTCCGCAAGCATCAAGCGCCGCAGAAGCGGCTAGCTCTGGTGATGAAATTACAGATGATGAATTTGAAAAGCTGCTTGATGACCTTCATGGTGAGGGGAAATCCGTTGCTCCTGAAGCGGCCGCAGCTGTAGAGCCTGCTTCTGGAGATATCAGTGAGCAAGAGTTTGAAAAACTGCTTGATGATCTTCATGGTGAAGGAAAGTTTGATTTAGAAAAAGTAAGTAATGAATCCGCGGTCGCAACTGCTCCCAAAGTTGAGCCCGTAGCGCCTGTACCAGTTGTAGCGCCTGTACCAGTCGCAGCGCCTGTACGAGTCGCAGCGCCAAAACCTATAGTGGCTTCGAAACCAGCTCCAGCGGCTGCTCCAGCCAAAGCAAAACCAGCAGGACAAAAGGAGGGTATTGCGACAGAAACAACTGTACGAGTTGATACCAAGCGTCTTGATGATATTATGAATATGGTTGGTGAGCTTGTTTTGGTTCGAAACCGCCTGAAGCGCTTAGGGGATGCTAGCGCCGATGAAGCGATGCAAAAAGCAGTATCAAATTTAGATGTTGTGACAGGCGACCTTCAATCCGCAGTTATGCAAACTCGGATGCAACCAATTAAAAAGGTATTTGGACGTTTTCCGCGTGTTGTTCGTGACCTTGCTCGTAATCTGAAGAAAGAAGTTAATCTTGTATTGGTCGGTGAAGAAACCGATTTAGATAAAAATTTAGTCGAAGCGCTTTCAGACCCATTAGTTCACTTGGTGAGAAATGCCGTGGATCATGGCATAGAAATGCCAGAAGTTAGAACTCAAAGTGGCAAAGAACGGATTGGAAGAGTTGTTTTATCTGCTCAGCAGGAGGGAGATCATATTCTTCTTGCTATTGAAGATGATGGCGCAGGAATGGAAGCCGATGTGTTACGTCAAAAAGCAGTTGAAAAAGGCTTATATGATCAAGATGCTGCTGATCGATTGAGTGATACCGATTGTTATAATTTAATTTTCGCACCAGGCTTCTCAACTAAAACTGAAATTTCAGATGTGTCAGGTCGTGGCGTCGGCATGGATGTAGTCAAAACGAAAATTACGCAATTAAATGGTACGGTTACAATTGATTCTGAGAAAGGTCGTGGTTCAAGGCTAACCATTAAGGTGCCTTTAACTTTAGCGATTATGCCGACACTTATGGTTAAGCTGGATGATCAAGCTTTTGCTTTTCCATTAGTCAGTGTAGTTGAAATATTCCACTTGGACTTGACCAAAACAAATGTTGTAGATGGGCAAGAATGTGTCGTTGTTCGAGACAATGTTTACCCTCTATTTTATGTTAAACGATGGTTAATAAACGGTAGTTATGGTGAAGAAGCAAATGAATCTGCTCATGTTGTCATTGTTTCCGTCGGTACTAAACGAGTAGGTTTTATTGTCGATCAATTGGTTGGCCAAGAAGAGGTCGTTATCAAACCTTTAGGTGGACTATTGCATGGCACTGCTGGTATTTCTGGTGCGACGATTACCGGCGACGGTCGAATAGCCTTAATTTTAGATATACCTAGTTTATTGCAGCGCTATGCCTAGAAAAAACAATCAATAAGTACCGTGAGGAACGTTAATGAGTATCACTGTTCTTGTTGTGGATGACTCTGGTTTTTTCCGAAAAAGAGTTCGTGAAATACTGGATTCAGCTCCGGATATTCAAGTCGTGGGCATGGCCTCCAACGGAAGGGAGGCGATAGAACTCGTAAAAAAACTTAATCCTGATGTTGTGACTATGGATTACGAAATGCCAGTGATGGATGGCGTTACTGCTATTCGTCATATAATGGCTGAATGTCCTACTTCTATTTTGATGTTCTCGTCTTTAACGTATGAAGGGGCTCGTGTAACACTCGATGCCCTTGAAGCTGGAGCTGTTGACTTTTTACCTAAAAATTTCGAAGATATCGCGCGCGATACGGGTAGGATGCAAGATGAACTTAAAAAACGAATCCTCGATATAGGTAGTCATAAAGCTAAAAAAAGCTCGCCAGAGCCTGCACAAATTGAATCGCCTCAAGCTAACAGTGAAATTCAGAACTTAAATTCACAAGGCACAACAAATACTAAGTTTTCTAAAGCTGCATCTCCTTCAATTGGCCTAACTAATGCGGGTTTATTGAGAAAGAATGTATCAGAAACAGAGCTAGCTAGACCAAAAAAAATAGTTGGATTACCCAATAAGCCCCGAGTAAACTCAAAAAGAGTAGCAACTTTATCTCACCCCATCGATCTTCTTGTGGTTGGTGCATCAACAGGTGGGCCGGTAGCGCTTCAAAAAGTAATCGCTAAGCTTCCTGCTAATTTCCCTGCACCAATTTTAATCATACAGCATATGCCAAACTCGTTTACCCCAGCCTTTGCGGAGCGCCTCAATAACTTGAGTCAAGTAACTGTAAAGCATGCCGATGATGGCGATACGTTAAAAAAAGGGCAAGCATTATTAGCGCCAGGCGGCAAACAAATGATCATAACGGGCTTAGGGCATAAGCGTCACATAAAAATATTAGAAGGGGATGAACGGTTAACGTATAAACCTTCTGTTGACGTTACCTTTGGGTCTGCATCTAAAGCTTACCCAGGGCGAGTATTGGGTGTTGTGTTAACGGGGATGGGGGCCGATGGCCGCGAAGGTTGCCGAATGCTAAAACAATCAGGTTCAACTGTTTGGACTCAAGATGAAGCAAGTTGTGTCATTTACGGAATGCCTATGTCTGTAGATAAAGCCGGTTACTCTGATGCATCCATTGAACTTCAGAAAATAGCAGATCGTATTGTCGATGGGGTTATGTAATGGACCTGCTTAGTATATTAGGTGTCATTGCTGGTTTTGCTGCTATTTTAGGCGGAAACTATCTAGATGGCGGGCATGTTAGCTCTTTGTTTAATGGTCCTGCGGCTTTGATTGTTATTGGCGGCACTGTTGCTGCAATTTTATT
>JBLHVH010000145.1:0-8812 GCA_047628385.1 Oleiphilaceae bacterium | reverse complement strand
TTTGTATACCGACTTCCGGATCGAAAATTTAGAACAAGGCGAGCATTTTTTCGCGATAACAGTTGTAGATAGTGACGGTTTAGAGAGTGATTTTTCTGAGACTATTAGCGTCTCTATCATCTAATAAACAAAGGTTCTTCTATCTGAATCATGCTTCAACTCTACGGTAGATAATTGAAATACACCTGTAATTAAATGCTGTGAGGGCAGGTGTTTTTCAAAGTATAATCATGACAACTATTCAATTTTCGCTCACTATGTTTATTCACATTAGTCATCAATTTTTTCGATGGAAGTCTCTAAACTTTGTCGCCTGTCACTATAATCAGGATATTTAAAATTCCCATTTAGGCGAAGTGGTTAGTGACGGCTTTGAAGAACTTCGGGTTGATTATGCTAATCAACAAACACAGATGAAAAAACGACGTGATCAATTAAATAATATTCTTGGTGATACACTGAACCATTAAAACAAGAAGCGTTTTATGAGTGATATAGCAATATTTGAAAGTACTAACGGTGACATTCAGGTTCAGCTTGAGAAAGAGTCAGTATGGCTGTCTGAGAAACAGTTAGCACGGTTGTTAGGGACAAGTTCTGACAATATTAGTTTGCACTTAAAGAGCATTTATTTAGAGCAAGAGTTAGAGCAAAGCGCAACGACCGAGGATTTCTCGGTCGTTCAAAAAGAGGGTGAACGAAGCGTCAATCGAACGCGACAGCATTATAATTTGGACGCTATAATATCAGTTGCGTATCGGGTTAATTCAAAGCAAGGTGTAAAGTTTCGCCAATGGGCTACCAAACTACTCAAAGAACAGCTAAGTCAAGGCTATAGAGTTAACCAGCAACGCATTGAACAACATGCACAAGCGCTAGACGCCGCCCTACAGCTGATACGAAAAACCGCTGCCAGCCCAGATTTTTTGCTCGACACGGGGCGAGGCTTTGTCGAAATTGTTAGTCGTTACACACACACTTTTTTGTGGCTGCAACGTTATGATGACGGCCAACTCAATGAACCAGAAGGAAGCCTTGGCGGTATACTGCCCACGTATCAACAGGCCAGTGAATCATTGGCGCACTTAAAACAAAGTCTGATAGGTCGAGGTGAAGCGACTGAGTTGTTTGCCCAGTCGCGTGGTGATGGGCTTGATGCACTCTTAGGTAATTTAGACCAAACCGTGTTCGGTGCACCAGCGTACCCCTCCATTCAAAGCAAGGCCGCGCATTTATTATATTTTGTCGTTAAGAACCACCCGTTTACTGATGGCAATAAACGCAGCGGCGCTTTTTTGTTTGTAGACTTCTTACACCGAAATAACCACCTAATGAATGCGCAAGGCCAAGAAATTATCAATGACACGGGTCTAGCGGCGCTTACTTTACTGGTGGCTCAATCTGACCCTAAACAAAAAGAGACCTTAATTCGCCTAATTATGAATATGCTGTCACCCGACACCAACCCAAGGGCAACGTTTGGTTAGCATCGAGGTCATGATCGCGTTATTTATTATTTCAAAAAATTTTGAACGCCCAGTAAGCGGTTAGATACTTTGTAATAATTTGTGGGTAGTAAGCGGTAAAGCCAATCAACTACTTTGGCATCAGCGCCAATTAAAACCCGAAAGGTATTTTTACGCATGCCTTTCTCGATTGTTTTTGCGGCTTGTGCGGGTGTTGTTCGGGCGATTTTAGCAAAGTGTTTTGCGAAATCGTTTGGGTTTTTACAATCGGTCTCAGCGTAATTAGCAATATTGGTTCGAATGCCGCCTGGCATGACGCAAATGACATCGATATTCTTTTTCAGAAAAATCATATCTTGATTTAATGCTTCTGTAAAACCCCTAACCGCAAACTTTGAGGCGTGATAAGGCGTTACCATTGGCATAGTGATTAATCCAAAAATAGACGCCACATTCACAATTATACCGCGCGTTGATTTTTCTAATAGGGGGAGCATTTCACGGCAACCCATTACCACACCATTTAAATTCACATCCATGACTTTATTAAATAAGGCTTCTGAGGTTTCGTTAAAAAAACCAAATGAAGTCATACCTGCATTATTTATTAGTACATCTAAATGGCCTGCTTTGCTGTTGATTTCTTTTACGAGAGCTTGCCAGTCCGACTTGTCGGTTACGTTGGCGGTTTTGTAAATTAAAACAGACGAGCCTAATGCCTTCGCTGTTTGTGTTAAGTTATCCGTATTAATGTCGGTTAATATGAGTTTGGCGCCTTGCGAGGCAAATAATTTAGCCAAGGCTTGTCCGATACCTGAACCGGCCCCTGTGATAAGAATATTTTTATTTTTCCATGTGGTGTTCATGTTTTAGCCTCAGATATTATGTAAGTTTTACGCAACTAGCGCTTCTAAACTAATGCGTTTGTTTTTGGTCGCTGGCCGTTCAGTTTTCGGGTCCAGCCATGAGAAGATAGTTTGTTTTATTTTAGGAAAATGGCTGCCTCCGATTGTCCAATGACATGCACCTGGAAATACTTTGACAGTAGCTTTATTACCATAATTACCCGCGAGTTTGAGTTGCGTTGTAAGTGGTGTAATCTTATCTTCAGTACCGCCTATAATGAGCACTGGGCATTCGATTTTATCGTATTCAACTTTTGTTGGTGGGTGTCTAATTAAAAACCACATTGATATTTGCCATGACGCCAGACCTGACTCTAAGGTTGTGTTCTGTGATAGTTCACGTTGTAGCTTAGCGCTCTGCGAATTAGCGATACCATAACGAATATTTTTTAGTAGCAAATTGGTTGTTGAACGCCAAAATGGAAATTTGAATACATTATGACCAAATGTACGTACTACCGACCAATGCCAAGCATTGATACCTGCTGGTGGGGCAGACGAAATAAGTATTAGTTTCTCGCAAGGGTATTTGGCTGCAATTAATTGTGCCAGTAAACCACCCATAGAATGCCCGACTAAAATGGGAGGCTGATCAAGTTTGTCCATAAACGCTTCTAAAGAACTTAAATAATCCTGAATGCTTAATTTACCCAATTCAGTACGCTGTTTAGCATCTAGTTTATTCCTTGGTAAATGCAGCGGTAACCGAGGTGCGAAGGTACAGTACCCTTCATCCTCAAATGATTGCTTAATATCTTTTAACGTGTCAGGAGTGCTCCACATGCCATGAATAATGACGACAGGAGGTAACTGCTTATGTGATGTTTTCATTATGGGGTTAACCTCCTATGCCATTGATTTTTGTTTAGGGCTTTGTGTGGAAGACGGTTTTTCTTTATCATCGGTATCAGGCTTATTCGTGCCTGTCTTGTTTGATTTTGATGCTGTTATTAGTTCTGATTCCCCCTCTGGTGCGTCAGTCGATTTGTCTGGCGAAGGCTTATGGAAGCCTGCTAACGAGTCGTTATCATCAAAGCGCAAAACGTCATCGGCGAGCTTGCTATGTTTAATCGCAAACACATCTTTAATATAAAGGTCTTTATTGCACCACGGAAATTCTGTTCCTTGGCTTGGTATAAGGTGCTCGGATCGTTGAACATAACCTGATTGTAAATCTAGCATCCTTACTCGCTCAGCATTGGGTTCTTGATGAGGGTGAACGCTCTGATAACCATTTTGTTCCATATGTTCCAGTAATCTGCACACATAGTCATAGGTTAATTCTGCTTTTAATGTCCATGACGCATTGGTATAGCCAAAAACCCACACAAAGTTAGGGACTTGACTAAACATCATACCTTTGTAGTTAGTAAGCGTATTTCCTTCAACAAAGTTGCCATCAACCGTTAGGTTCATTTTACCCCAAAGCTGAATATCTAAACCGGTTGCTGGCACGATGATATCGGCATCAATTTGTTCGCCCGACTTCATCAAAATACCTGTTTTAGTAAAGCGTTCAATATGATCGGTGACGATTGTTGTTTTACCTGACCTAACAGAGTTGAACAAATCTGCATCGGGCACTAAGGCCATACGCTGATCCCAAGGCTTATAGTTTGGGTTGAAATGCACATCAACATCGGCGGCATTCGCTAAGTCTTTTTTGTTCATAAAGCGCACTAGCTTGCGCATTTCATTAGGAAAACGTTTAGAAAATACAAAGGCAAGCTGTTGTAACGTAGCGTATTTTGTACGCATGATTCGATTGGTAATGCCTTTAGGCAAAATGCGTGAGAGGATGCGAAATAATACGTCGGAAGCTGGGCGTGAAAAAATATAACTAGGCGAACGTTGCACCATTGTCACATGTGCTGCTTTTTTTGCCATTGCCGGTACGACGGTAACCGCAGTCGCGCCACTCCCAATCACAATGACTCGCTTGTTGCTATAGTCTAGCTCTTCTGGCCAATGTTGAGGATGGGCAACAGTGCCTTGAAAATCATCATACCCTTTAAATTTTGGTAAATAGCCGTGCTCGTAATTATAATAACCGCTACAACAGCTTAAAAATTTTGCTGCAATTTTATAATCTGAACCATCCTGCCGAGAGATAGTGACCAGCCAATGATTTTGGCTTGAGTCCCAGTTGGCTGCTGTCACTTTTTGTTGGAAGCGTATGTAATGATCTAAATTTTCATCACGAACGAGTTCCTTAAGATAATTATTAATGCGTTCTGCAGAGCCGATATATTCTTTCTCGGTCCAGGGTTTAAATGAGTAGGCAAAGGTGTACATGTCGGAGTCAGAACGTATACCTGGATATTTAAATAAATCCCAGGTACCGCCAATATTCTCGCGGCCTTCAATGACGGCAAAAGACGTATGTGCGCGTTTTTTCTTCATGTTATAACACATTCCTAAACCAGAAATACCTGCGCCTACAATCAATACGTCTAATGATTCTATTTGTTCATTCATCATACTCTTTCAACCTCTTATTTTTATTAAGACAGGGTAGTAGAGATACAATAGTGACCGGTGGTCACAAAATATAGGATGTAATCTGTCAAAAACTGATATTTTCGGCCATAATGACTTTTGAAGATAATTTTATAGTGATAAAAAATGCTATCAATAAATCAGCAGGCAGAGCGATGTTTAAACCACAGCAAGCCAAAAAACAGCAATCTATTCTTGGGCTAATTCCTTTATTCAAAGTAATAGAAGAGCAAGGAAAAGACCCAGAAGAGTTGTTGCGTCGTCGCGGTTTGTCATTAGCAAAAATGAGCGGTGCCGCCGTGATTGATCAAAATTTAGAATTAGAAATTGTCTCTGATGCGATTGAAATGCTAGATGACCCCATACTCGGAATTAAAGTTGGTAATCAAGTCACATTTACCTCGTATGGGAGCTATGCAATGCTACTTATGTCAGCGCCTACTTTTTTAGAAACACTTAAGGTCGGTGAGCAGTTTCAATCATTATCGCTGTTATTTTCGCACATGACGGTTCATCTTGAGCAAGACTTTGTTGAGCTTCGTTACACGCTGCCAGAGGGCAAACCAACACTTAAACATTTCATTGCTGACCGAGATTTAATGGGTACATACATTTTTGTACGAGAACTGATGGAACAGCCGAAAGACTATTTTTTAGGGGCGGGCACAGCGAGACCAAAACCTACCGGTCGAGCCTTGAAGGTCTATCAACAGTACATTGATTTTGACCTACAATTTGATCAAGCCTATAACTGGATTCGCCTGCCAAGAGCGGTTTTGAACCTACCACCAAAATACGGCAATCATCTTGCGCATCAACTATACAAGGTTCAAGCCTATGAACTGTTGAGAAAGTTTTACACCGATTCTGAGGACGTTGTCGCACAAACTCAACAAATTATCGAAGGCTACGACACTCATTATCCCACGGTACCCGAAGTCGCCAATATGTTTGGTGTCAGTGAACGTACCTATCGCCGTAAACTCGATGACGCCAAAACGAGTTATCGCGTCCTACTGGATGCCCATAAGCGAAACCGCTGTTTGGCTATGTTATCGCAAAAAAACATAGCAGTGAGCGAGTTAGCAGATGTTTTAGGCTATGCTGAATCGGCTAGTTTTTTGCGTGCTTTCAAGCGTTGGACCGGCACAACGCCAAAGCGTTATAAGAGCGGGGCGATGTGACTCATTGCTGAATTATTTACCATATGCGATGTAGTGTAAATATGTGTTTTGATTAATCAAGGTGGCGTTTGGTAACATAAGTTAAGGGTCCTCAACTGAATATGCTTAGCTTGAAAAGAAGGAAAATTTAACCTGGTCTAATGAGGTGCAGTCACTAAAGTTACACAGTAATTTTTGTAAGTTAACAAGGAGTGATGACGAGTTATTTAAAGAAAATTATTTTAATGATGGGTGTTCTTACGCTAGCGTCTTTCGTTCACGCGGATTCGCAAGAGAAAGGCCATCATGGCGAAAAATGGTAGCAAAAGCTAGCAGCCAAGCTAGATAAAAAGTGCGGTGATGATCAAGTGTGCCGTGATGCCATGCGAGACAAAAAGGAAACTAAGCACGCTGAACACAAAACGTATATGAAAAAATGTTAGACGAAAAGTGTGGGTAAGATAAGACGTGTCGAAAGCAAAAGCGACATGAAATTAAGGGGAGAGCATACCAAGCACAAAGCTAAAATAGATGCGAAACTGGATAAAAAATATGGCAATGATAACGGCTGTCGAAAGCAAGCGCGCAAAGAATGAAAGCTGAAAAACGTGGGCTTAAAAAAGGTTCAAAGCACGCACCCAGATCAGCAGAATATTAGTATAAACTCTGTCGCACACGGCATGTAAGTCGTTGTCTGATTCAAATGAAGCAGATAGTTACATGCGTTAAAGGCCTCATTACTGATTGGCCTGATAGCAAGCAGGCTTTACTACAAATGAAGCTTTCTACAATCATCAAAAAACATAACTTGAGAATTTGTACAGGCCAGTACATCAAACAGCTTCTTTTCATCAGCGCAGTTTAATAGCCTGTATGACTGCAATAAGTTCGCGACTTTTGCCGTTTTGCTATCGGTTATTTTACCTGTTCTTAAACTCTCAAAAGAAGACTTTAGTTTTTTTAATACTAAAGTACAGACCTCTTTTTGGTATGAGATATTTATTTCGCTAGTATCGACTTTTTTATTAGCTTGAACTGTTGATGAAAGCAGAATCAACAGGATAATTACGCGAACCATAATAGTATTCCTCTTTTAAGTATCGATATTATTCTTGTTATTAGCTTTGTAAACAAGTGAAAAAACGTTAAGTCACTAAGCTAATGTAACTAACGCCAATGCTATTTGTATTGTAAGAGATATCTCACGTAATCTTCAGTCATCGTCTGTGTTTTTATTAACATGAAGTCTCTACTATGGGTTTCATCGCTAGGACAGCAGGGATAAGGATTAGCCAATAAGGATTTGGCCATTAAGGATGATAACAAATGGACGGCTACTCACAAGGAATGAGTAGCAAGGATAAGGAAGCAAGCTAAAGGATTAGCAATAAGGACATACAATTAGCTAAGCCTCGTATTTTACGGGGCTTTGTTGTGTCTAGGGCTATGAAATTTTGAATTTTTCTATACGTAACTAGGCAAGAAACGCAAGTATGACTAATTTTTTCTCAATGTTAAAAAAGTATCCGTTGTATATGATTTTAATGTGTTATTCATCCATGACGTATGCCGATATATTTAAGTGGGTAGATGGCAATGGTCGAACACATTATTCTGATACGCCGTTACGTGTTGGTAATTCAAACGTAGAGAAGTTAAAAATATCCTCACCTAATATCAGCTCAGGTCATACTGCTGAGCCAATAAAATTTCTGAACACAAAAAATCTAACCCACAAATCGCTTAAGAGGACAAAGCAGGTTAAACATAATACTAATTTATATAACCTCTCTAAGGTAAATTGGGGCGGAGACGGGCCCGAAACGGATAAAAAGCAATGTGCGCTTGCGCGTGATATTTTAAGCGGTGCGGCCAAACATTCAAATGGTGTGGTCACAGATGCATATGATATAAAGGTTGCTCAAAGAGACCTAAGTAAATTTTGTCATTAGCTTACTAATATGGTGCTTTTACTAAGCTTTGGTTTAGGTGAAAGCTTATATTTTTTACGCTTCTTGTATCAGATTAAAGTCAATAGAGAAAATTACGCCGCTGCCATCTTTACGATTTTTACCGACGAGTACTGCTTTGTGTTGGTCGCTAATCAATTTTGCAATATGCAGCCCTAAACCAAGATGAATACTAGAGCCACTAGAGCGAGTTGAGACCATGGGCGAAAAGAGACCCGTAGTACTTTCGGAAGGTAATAAAGGGCCGTCGTTTTCAATGATGACTGCGATTCGGTCAGAATTTCGCTCAACACGTAGGTAAACTTTTCCTGATTTATGGCAGAAACTAATAGCATTATCGATGATTTTGTCGAATAACTGCTCAAGCCGGCTGCTGTCAGCTAAGATAAAGGCGGGGCTTTTATCCCATTGTACGTCGCTTATTTGCTCATCCCATACCGATAGATAACCATCAAGAAAGTCGATGAGATCTGTTTTGTTTAGCTGTTCTTCTTTGATGGCGCTTTCAAGACTAGCGGCTTCGGTTAAATGTAAAGTGATGCGGCTGATTTGGTCAATGCCCGCGTCTATTTTACGAATGTAATTATCATGTGCGAGTTCTGGCTGTTGGTCTAGCAGGTTCTCTAAAGAGGTGCGCAGTTTGTTGAGCGGGTTTGAAATCTCATGGCGGAGTGTTTGTGGAATCCGTTCTAAAAAATTCATATAAGAGCGCTGTTTTTCTAAAAGAGTTGAGATGTTGCGCGATAAGTCACCTATTTCATCTGGAAAATTACGACTAGCATTAATAGTGGTACGTTCAATTCTGCCAT
>JBLHVH010000144.1:0-8836 GCA_047628385.1 Oleiphilaceae bacterium | reverse complement strand
ACGTTAGAAGATAAACGTGGGCAAAATAAATAGTTACAAGAGAACCAATTAAATGATAAGTGACTAGATCATTTAATTGGTTCTAACCATTGGTTTAAAGCTTCTAAATCTTTGACGTTTAATGTACCTGCAGACCGTCGAATTCGAAGGTTGCTTTCAACAAAGTCAAATCGTGCATTAGCAAAATCTCTTAAGGCCGTATAGTAATTTCGCTCTGCATCTAATACTTCAACAATGTTTCGTGTTCCTACCTTATACCCTTCTCTAGTGGCCTCAAGTGCGCTTTCTCGTGAAACAATGTTTTGTTGTAAAGATTCAGTCGTTTGGATATTAGTTTTAATGTTGATGTACTCAGTTCTTGCTTCGACGCGTGCCTGTCTTTGCGCTGAGGTTAAAAGATGTTTGGCTTTCTCAACTTCATAGCGCACTTTTCGAACACCCGCTTGCGTTCCGCCACCTGAGTAGATGGGAATGTTTAGGTTGAGTGATGCGGACGCTTCTTCGGAGTTGTTATTCCCAGAATCATTGTTGGTTAGTTTTGTTGTGCCGTAACGAGCATCGAAATTTAAGGTAGGATAGTGTTGAGACTTACGCGATTTAAATTGAAAGTTTAAAGCCTCTAATTCGTATTCTGCCGATTTAATATTAAGGTTGTTTTCGTAAGCCGAATTTGCCCATGCTTCGGCAGAGCTAGAAGGGTCTAGTGTAATCGGGAAGTCACTTTTAAGTGTTGCGAGTTCTGAAGTGTATTGGCCGGTGAGTCGAGAAAGGTTCTCGGTTGCAATGGTTACATCACCCTCTGAGCGAATGCGACTGGTTTGTGAAGAATCGTAGGATGCTTTTGCTTCATGTACATCTGTAATGGCAATTAAACCCACATCAAATTGTTCTCTTGCTTGTTCATATTGGCGTTTAACAGCAGCTTCTTGTGATTGATCTGATTTTAGATTCTCTTGTGCACGCAAGACATTAAAATAAGCTGAGGCAACATCGATAATCAGGTTTTGTTGTGCTGCAAGGTAAATAGACTGTGCTTGCAGAGTACTTTGTTCGGAAGATGAAAGTTTATGCCAGCTTTGTAGGTTAACTAATGGTTGGGTGAGTGAAACAGAATAGTCCTGGGATTTGACGCTGTCATCAGAGCTTGGGGAATCTTTGTTTGAGTTTATTCGTCCAGCGCTTGCAGAGGCGTTGATCGAAGGCAATAACTCAGCAAGTGCTATATTTTCGCCTTCTTTTTCTGCCATAAAAGCAGCTTTAGCTGCAAAAATTTCTGCGTCGTAGTTTTCTGCATTTTTGTACAGACTGATTAGGTCAGAGCTCGCTGCAAATGAATGGCTGGCAAAAGCCATGACAATACTGGATAAAATTAGTTTGGGTGCTTTTTTCATGTTTATTGCTGTCCATTGTTGATGCTTGAAAGTAGTCTTATTCAAATAAGTGTCAGTGTTTGTAATGTGTGGTGTACATATGCTGACCATTATGGACAATAAGTTTTTAGAACTCTAGACTATGAAACTCTAAATCTCATCTAATTGCACCTTTTTTGGGCCTATTGTAACTAAAAAACTGTTAAAATATGAGGTAGAGGGCTTCCATTTTGTAGTAATACTGGGTGTTCAGAAATTAACATATAGGTATACAGAAATTAACATGATAAAGCAGCAATACGGACATGAAGATTTTGAGATAACTGAGCGAGAGTCATGCTTTGAGGGCTTTTTTAAACTGGACCGCTTTCACTTTAAACATAAGCGTTTTGATGGTTCTTGGAGTCGTACTGTTGGGCGAGAAATCTTCATTCGTGGTGATGCAACGTGTGTATTGCCCTATGATCCCGTGGAAAGCAGCGTTGTACTGGTGGAACAATTTAGAGTTGGAGCTGTGCCACTTGAGCGTAAGAGCGAAGAAAGCGGTACCTCACCGTGGTTGATTGAGTTAGTGGCTGGTATAAACGAAGAAGGTGAAAACCCTGAGGATGTTGCGCGACGCGAGGCGGTGGAAGAGGCTAATCTTGAACTGGGTGATTTGATGCCTATTTGTAAATATTTGGCTTCACCAGGGGGCACAACAGAAACTGTTCATTTATATTGTGCGCATGTTGATAGTCGAGAAGCGGGCGGAGTTTTTGGCTTAGCAGAAGAAGATGAGGATATTCGTGTTCATGTTGTGTCGTTCGATGATGCGATGTTAATGATTGAAACAGGCCAGATTAACAATGCTGCAGCAATTATTGCTTTGCAGTGGTTAGCATTGAACCGAAGTCGCGTTGAGTTGGCTTGGTTACCACAGTCTAAATAAGGTTTTATATGCGCAAAAAATATATCCCTGACTTAGTGCAGTTAGGTGCATTATATGAGAGTAATTACAGTAGATTGCTTAAATTGATAGGTATAATGGGGGACTCTGAATATATGGAGTTTAGTCTTCAGACAGAACATCATTATGTGGGGAAAGTACTTATTCAACAGCTTGAGGCTTGCAAATATACGGATACTTTCTTATTAGAACAAACAGCCGCCGCCGGTAAGTGGGTAAATAACCCTAAGTTAACGGTTCGTTTATATCATGACGCTGTCGTGGCTGAAGTTGTGAGTCATTGTGGGCGACAAGCGACTCAAGGGGTTAATCAGTACCCAAATAAGCGAATGCATCATCCTGATGAGAAGAATCAATTGAATGCGTTTTTAGCTGAATGGTTAAATTTTTGTTTAATGCATGGATGTTGCGACGTAATTCCGTTTACACGTGACGAGTTGTGATTCTTATATCAAAAAAAATTAATTAGTTAGATATACTTGAGGTGTTAATGTTACAAATTACACCTTAATTTTGTAATAAAAGTGCAAAATAGTTGATGAAACGGTACCTAAATTCAAAAACTTAACTAATTTTAAATCAATCCTAATAAAATAGGGCTTAAGTTTTTAGTGCCATAAAGAGTACAGATTTTAGTAAGCTGTAAATGATTCCAAACAATGTAAAAATTACGTTGTATGAATGTATACATTTTAATAGAAGAGCCGGAACATAGATGTCTAGTGAATATAGCGTAGATGACGCTACTTTAAATATTGTCCATTTAACGGATTGTCATTTGACGAAAAGTGAAGGTGGCGAGCTATTAGGTATGAACACACGTGATAGCTTGGAAGCCGTAATGGGTGAAGTGAATAAATTGCATGGCGAGCCAGACTATGTCTTGGCGACAGGTGATTTAGCGCAAGATGCTTCTTCAGAAGCGTATCAGTATTTTAAGTCAAAAATGTCCCGTTTCACTTGCCCTGTTTCTTGGTTTCCTGGTAATCATGATGACCGTGACGTTATGCAACAGGTTGTTGGTGCAGGTTCAGAGCTAACTAAAGTTTTTCGTATAGGGCGTTGGCAATTTATCCTACTAGATTCCATGGTTAACGGAAAGGTTCATGGTTTCTTGGAAAGTAATGAATTGAAGGTGCTTGAAACCGCATTAAACGAACGACCAGATTTGCATACTATTGTTTGTTTACATCATCACCCGGTTGATATCGAAAGCGCATGGTTAGATAATATTGGGCTACATAATCGTGATGATTTTTTTAAAATTATTGATCAATTTGATAATGTGAAAGCAATTTTATGGGGGCATATCCATCAACAGTTAGATGCGCAAAGATCGGGTGTCAATCTCTTTGCAACGCCATCAACCTGTATTCAATTTCTACCTAAGTCTAATGACTTTGCGGTTGATACAATTTCGCCAGGTTATCGCTGGATGAAGTTATTTCCAGATGGTTCTATTGATACAGGTGTCGTGCGGACGACAGATTTTGAATTTGAATTAGACTTAAAGAGTAACGGGTACTAATTGCTTTCATGAAGATGCTTATTTACTTGCATGGATTCAATAGCTCGCCGCAATCAGAAAAAGCGCGTATTACCTGCGAGTATTTTGAAAAAAATTCTACTTGTTTGAAAGTTTATGTGCCTATGCTTCCTCCCAGGCCAGAAAACGCTATTCAAGTGGTAGATGAGTTGATTCGATCATTAGGTATCACTTCGATCGCTGGTTTTATAGGTAGTTCTTTAGGCGGCTATTACAGTTTGTATTTTCAGCATCGTTATCAATTGCCAGTGGTATTAATTAATCCAGCGATAAAACCTTATACATTATTACTTGATTACTTAGGCGAAAATATTAACATTTATACTGGTGAGTGTTATCAAATTGAGATGATACATATGGCTGAATTAAAGTCCCTTGAAGTTATTCCTATTGCGTCACCTGATACAATTTTCTTATTGACGCAAACAGCTGATGAAGTGCTTCCGTTTCAGCAAGCTGTTACTTTACTTGATGGTGCGAAAATGTGGATTCAACCAAGTGGTAGTCATGCCTTTGATGATTTTGCTAAAGTTTTACCTGCGATAAATAATTTTTTTAAACTAAGTCTTTAATTTAAATTAAATCACTTCCAAGCCTTTCTGCACGCACTTCCTTTCTAATTTTTGCTTTTTTGTCTGAATACTATTCAAATGCTAGTGGTTTTTCTCCTAGTCATTCAGGTAAAATGCCTACTTTATGTAGACTATGTCTTAGAATTGGTTTTTCTTTTGCTATTTATTTGGAGAGTATCTCTTGGGTTCAAAAACCGTATTGCACGATGAACATCATAATGCTGGTGCTAAAATTGTAGATTTTGGTGGTTGGGATATGCCTCTTCATTACGGGTCTCAAATAGAAGAACATCATATCGTTAGACAATCTTCCGGTATGTTTGATGTTTCACATATGACGATTGTTGATGTTCACGGTTTACAGTCTCGTGAGTTTTTACGTCATTTGTTAGCGAATGATGTCGATAAATTGAAAGACACGGGTAAAGCGTTATATAGCGGCATGCTTGATGAAAATGGCGGCGTAATTGATGACCTAATTGTTTATCGAATGCCTCAAGACTATCGTCTTGTTGTGAATTGTGGTACCCGAGAAAAAGACTTAGCCTGGATGGAAAAACAAGCGAAAGCGTTTGAGGTTGAATTAATTGAACGACCAGAGCTTGCAATGATTGCTGTCCAAGGCCCTGAAGCGATTGAAAAGGTTAAAGCAGTTAAGCCAGCGCAAGCTGAGTTGATTGCAGGGCTAAGTGTTTTTCAAGGTCTTGAAGATAATGGATGGATGTTTTGTAGAACGGGTTATACCGGTGAGGATGGTTTGGAATTACTCGTGCCTGAATCTGAGGCATGTGCATTTTGGAAAGCATTAATAGATGAAGGTGTAAAACCTTGTGGTTTAGGTGCCAGAGATACACTTCGCCTAGAGGCAGGTATGAATCTATATGGTTCTGACATGGATGAGTCGGTGACGCCTTTGGAATCAGGTATGGCTTGGACGGTATCATTTACAGATAATCGCGACTTTATGGGTAAATCTGCATTACTTGCTCAAAAAGCAGTCGGCGTGCGGAATAAACTTGTTGGGCTTGTTTTAGAAAGTCGTGGTGTCCTAAGGGGGCACCAGAAAGTGATTGTTGAAGGTTTTGAAAATGGTGAAATCACCAGTGGAACTTTCTCACCGACATTAGGCTATTCGGTTGCTTTGGCTAGAGTGCCGAGTGAAACCGGGGAGTCATGCCTGGTTGATATGCGCGGTAAGCAAATTCCGGTTCAAGTGGTTAAACCGCCATTTGTTCGGAATGGCCAAAAAGTATACAAATAATTTACTGAGTTGAATGTGTTGACTACCTTTTATTTGGATCTATGATATCCAGATAACCAATTAATTGAAAATATTACAGCATTAGTTAGAGGAAAATAGAATGAGTGCAATCCCTGGAGATTTGAAATACCTTCCAAGCCATGAATGGGTTCGTTTAGAAGATGATGGCGAAACAGTTACGATAGGCATTACTCATCACGCACAAGATTTATTGGGCGATGTTGTTTTTGTTGAATTACCTGAGGTTGGCGCAGAGATTGTGGCGGGTGAAGAGGCTGGCGTGGTCGAGTCTGTAAAAGCGGCGTCTGATATTTTTTCTCCGATCGCGGGCAAGGTTATCGAAATAAATGAAGGTCTTGAAGATTCACCTGAATTAGTGAATAGCGATCCTTATGACGATGGCTGGTTTTTCAAAATGAAAGTGGGTCATAGTGAAGAGTTGGAGGGCTTGTTGAGTCCTGATGCGTATAAAGAACTTTGTGACGCAGAAGACCACTAAGTCTATTTTTTAAATATTTAGTTTACGTATCTAATGGTGGGTGAAAACTCATCCCTAGTTTTCTTGCTTTGCATGCAATGTTATCGCTACTTTTTTTCACAAAAAAGATAGTGAATGTAATTAATATTAGTATGCCCTCCTTTGAGGATTGTTCATGCCTTTTATTCCGCATACCGATCAAGATGTCCAAAAAATGTTGGACGTGATTGGTGCTGATTCGATTGATGACTTGTTTGATGAAATTCCAAAACACCTTCGTGCAAAGCCTATGGATGGGATTCCCCTAGGCTTAAATGAAATGTCTATGATGCGCTTATTGTCTGAAAGAGCGCAGCAAGATGAAGGTGCACTTTGTTTTATTGGTGCAGGTGCTTACGAACATCATGTTCCAGCCGCTGTCTGGAGTACCACAATGCGTGGTGAATTCTTGACTGCATATACGCCATACCAAGCTGAAGCAAGCCAAGGTACTCTGCAGCTCATCTATGAATATCAGTCAATGATGTGTCAATTGACGGGCTTGGATGTCTCAAATGCTTCACTTTATGATGGCGCATCAGGGTTGGCGGAAGCTGCTTTAATGGCTATTCGTGCAAATCGTAAATCAAAAAGCAAAAAGATATTGTTGGCCGGAAGTGTGCACCCACTTTATCGTAAAGTAGTTCAGGATATTGTGAGTAACCAGGGCATTACGTTAGATACCCTGCCTATTAATTCCCAAGCGCTTAGTTTAGATCATAGTGTATTAAGCCAATATGAGTCACAAGATTACGCCGCATTAGTTATTCCTCAGCCAAACTTTTTTGGTTCATTAGAAAATGTAAATGCGTTAACAAACTGGGGGCAGCAACATGGTATGTTAGTGATTGGCGTGGTAAACCCAATGGCAATGGCTATGTTAGCACCTCCGGGGGAATGGGGGGAGAGTGGCGCTGATATCGCCGTGGGAGAAGGGCAGCCTTTCGGTTTACCCTTAGCTTCGGGTGGACCTTATTTTGGTTTTATTTGTTGTAAGCAGAAATTAGTCCGCCAAATGCCCGGTAGAATTATTGGTCGAACGGTTGATCTTGAAGGGAAAGAAGGTTTTACGCTTACACTTCAAGCGCGAGAGCAGCATATACGACGATCTAAAGCGACTTCAAATATTTGTACTAACCAGGGGCTGGCAGTTACTGCCGCCACCGTTTACCTGACAATGTTGGGTTTTGAGGGTTTAGTACAAGTTGCAAAAGCAAGCCACCACAATACAAATTTATTGGTGAGTAAGCTCCAAGGAATGAAAGGGGTGAGCGTTCTTTCACCTAAAACTATTTTTCATGAATTTGTGATTAAGCTTGATCGTGATGTAAGTGAGGTAATCGATTTAATGGCTGAACAAGGTGTATTGGCGGGTTTTGATTTGTCACCCTACTATTCAGAAGCTTACCCAGACCTTGAAAACTGCTTATTAGTGTGTGTCACAGAAGTGAAAATTGAATCAGATCTCGATTTATTTGTTGAGACGCTGAACCGTGCTCTGCAACAAGGAGTAGCGTAATGTTGATATTTGAAAATAGTAGTTCGGGGCGAAATGCAAGTTCTCAAATTCCTCAGAATGTCGCTGAGGCTATAGATCTCCCTAATGAGTTTTTGCGTAAACGTGCGGCTAAATTACCTGAAGTATCGGAACTGCAAGCTGTTAGGCATTTTACGAACCTCTCAAGAAAAAACTTCTCTATTGATACGCAATTTTATCCTTTAGGGTCGTGTACGATGAAATACAATCCTAGGGGCGCTCAGCAAGCAGCTGCTTTACCAGGTTTTTTATCGAGACACCCTTTTGCGCCTGCATCATATAGTCAGGGTTATTTATCTTGTGTTTATGATCTGCAGGAAACGCTAAAAGAAGTCACTGGCATGGCGGGTGTTTCATTGACACCTATGGCTGGCGCTCAGGGCGAATTTGCCGGCGTTTCAATGATTAAAGCCTACCATAATGGGCGAAAAGACTTCGCTCGCACTGAAATTATTGTTCCTGAGGCTGCGCATGGCACAAATCCTGCGACGGCAGTTATGTGTGGTTATAGTGTTAAGGAAGTCCCCGTAAGAGCTGATGGTGATGTCGATCTGGATGCTTTAAAAGCAGCGGTCGGACCTCAGACTGCCGGTATTATGATGACTAACCCCTCTACGTGTGGAGTATTTGAACGCCAGATAGAAGAAATTGCTAAAACAGTGCACGATGCTGGTGGTTTACTGTATTACGATGGTGCGAACTTAAATGCCATATTAGGCCAGGTGCGTCCAGGTGATATGGGGTTTGATGTACTTCATATGAACTTACATAAAACCTTTGCAACTCCGCATGGTGGCGGTGGCCCTGGGTCAGGTCCGGTGGCTGTGGGTGAGCGGTTATTACCTTATTTGCCAACACCAATCGCTGGACAGAAAAAAACGGACGCAGGTGATCTAAGCTATTACTGGATTGATGATAAGGAGTTACCTAATAGTATTGGTCGTTTGAGTGCCTTTATGGGTAATGCGGGTATTATGTTGCGCGCATATATCTATTCTGTTTTGTTGGGGCGTGATGGTTTATACCGTGTAGGTGAATACTCAACTCTGAGTGCAAACTACATGGCAAAACTGATGTCTAATGC
>JBLHVH010000143.1:0-8838 GCA_047628385.1 Oleiphilaceae bacterium | reverse complement strand
TCCATTAGCATCTTGCGAAGTTTTTTTAGATTTGCAATGCGTTCGCTATAAGAAGGCATCGGATTTTTACGAAAGGCGGCTTTTTGTTCTTCAAATACCTTGCTCATGTGTTTTATTTGTTTTTTGCTTTCAGTAATCTGAATAACTTCAGCGACCATTTTGGTATCCCCTCTAAAAATAAAATGTAAATAAGCGTTTTAATGTTATATTTTGTATTTTTAGAGTATATACTCTAAAAAGTCAACAGAATAAACATTAAATATGACTGCTGGTCATTAAATATAAGTACTATTTGTCTTATTTTGTAGACCTGGTTCTCTTGTTTAGTTTCTGTGATTGCGAAAAAGTCCGTCACTCATTAGAGTGCGGCTGTTCTATTTCTGCTATACCAAATACTGGAAGATATTGTTTAGATGAAAACCAAAGATAAAATTATTTTAGCGAGCCTTGATCTTTTTAATGAGCGAGGTGAGCGTAATGTCTCAACGAATCATATTGCGTCTCATTTAAATATATCGCCTGGTAATTTGTATTATCACTTTGGGAATAAGAGCGACATTATTTATGAAATTTTCAAAAACTATAAGTTAATGGTTGATACGTATTTAAATGTACCGCTGGATCGTGCGGTGCATATTAATGACTTAATCGCTTATTTGGATGCTGTCTTTAATGGATTGTGGGCGTATCGATTTCTGCACCGTGATCTGGAGCATTTGCTCGATAATGATGCGCGTTTACGCAAAGAATATCGACAATTTACGTTAGATTGTTTGGAAAGTGTTGGGGGGATTATTCATGAAATGGAGAAAAGTGAGATATATCGGCCGATGACAGAAGCGCAGCGTAAATCAAAAGCGTTAAATGTCTGGTTGATTGTCACGAATTGGATGACCTATTTAAAGACTGTTCATGATGAGGATGGTGACGGGCATGGTGCGTTAAATAGACAGACTATTAAGCATGGCGTGTATCAAGTTTTAGATTATGTGATGCCTTACTTGTGTGAGAGCAAGCAAATACAAGCGACTGAACTTCAAGCCGCTTATCGTTTTGATGATATTGTACCAACGTCTGCTGCGTAGTATTTATGTGCTTTCTTGAAACCGCTAAAATTGGAAATTAGCTCTCCATTTTAGCTTTTACTAGGTCAGTTAGCGTGTTGCGAACATCTTCAATACCAGACTTCTTTAGGCTCGAAAATAAAATCACATCAACCAGTGAGGCGTGGTCTTCAAGTGCTTTCTTTACTTGAAAGTATGTGTTTTTGGCGGGGCCGTATTTCATTTTGTCACTTTTAGTTAGCAGAATGACGGTGGGAAGTTCGCACTGGTCTGACCAGTCCAACATCATTTTGTCAAAATCTGTGAGTGGTTTACGAATATCCATAATCAATACGAGTGCAGATAAACTATCGCGGTTTCGAAGGTAGTCATCTAAATGCTTTCCCCATTCAGCCTTTAACGCTAAAGATACCTTGGCGTAACCGTAACCTGGTAAATCTACCAAGCGCACACCTGGTGTGCTTAGGTCAAAAAAGTTAATAAGCTGCGTACGGCCTGGGGTTTTACTGGTTCTTGCCAGCTTTTTATTGTTAGTGATTGTGTTAATTGCAGATGACTTACCCGCATTCGAGCGTCCCGCAAAGGCAATCTCAATCCCATTATCTTCGGGGCAGTTTGAGAGTTTTGATGCGCTGCGTGTAAAAGAGGCGCTATTATAAGCTATTGAAAGTGATGTCATAGTTAGGTCAATTTTAAGCGTGCAAATGATAAGGCTATGATAAGAAAGCCGCGTTGTAATGTAAGGGTTTTATCGAGAATGCCTTAGTGTATAATAGCCCAAAGTTTTTTGCCTGATCTTTCTGTTGTTGTTATTGATATTTAGTCCATAATGATACTCAGATTGTTAGTTTTCGGGCTTATGTGTGTAATAAGAGCTGAATTAAAAGCTGAATTTAGAATGAGAGTGAGCGAGATAAAAATGAAAAATATTTTTACAAGTATGTTGTTAGTGGTTGGTTTGGTTAGCTCTTTTGGTGCTTCAGCTGCAGATATTGAAGCGGGTAAAAATGCTTCAGCAGTATGTGCAGGCTGTCATGGCGCCAATGGTAATAGTACGATAGGAAGCTTTCCTAAGCTTGCAGGTCAAGGTGCGAAGTATCTTGTGAAACAGATGAACGATGTTAAAAGCGGTGCGCGTCCAATCGTAGAAATGACGGGTATTTTGGATGGCTTGAGTGCTCAGGATTTTAATAATATTGCAGCGTTCTATCAGTCTCAGACCATGTCCGGTGGGCAGGCAAAGAAAGATTTAGTTGAGAAGGGTGAATCTTTGTATAGAGCTGGTAATCCTGCAACGAATGTTGCGGCATGTGCAGCGTGTCACCTGCCTACTGGCGCAGGTGTTGAGCTTGCAGTATTCCCTGCTTTAGCCGGGCAGCATGCTGATTATATTGCTAAGCAGTTAAAGAATTTTAGAAGCGGTGAACGTGCAAATGATGGCGATTCGCGAGTTATGCGTTCGGTTGCGGCTCGATTAAGTGATAAAGAGATTGAAGCATTAGCGAGCTATATTTCAGGTTTGCATTAGTCGATTTTTGAATGAACTTTAAGGCCCTCTTAGTGAGGGTTTTTTTGTGCCTGCCTAGTCTAACTAAATAGTCATATAAGTTCTCTTGAGCACTGATTTACGCACCGTTATGATGTTGCACCAAGTTTTTAAAATTGATTCATATTATTAATAAAGAGGAACAATCTATGCGTCTAATTACACTGCGTTTAATACCGCTGCTATTAGTATTACTTTGTGCAAGTTCATTTAGCTATGCTGCTGACGTTTGGGAAAAAGGTCGTCATTATAAAGAGCTGCCTTACCCTGTTAAAACGGCTGATCCAGCTAAAATAGAGGTGCTTGAGTTATTTTGGTACGGGTGTCCTCATTGTTATGAATTTAATAATGATCACCTCCCAAAATGGGAAGCTGAGTTGGCAGATGATGTCGATTTTAGGTTGTTGCCTGCGACTTTTCCTGGTTGGATTGTTCATGCTAAAGCGTACTTTGCTGCTGAACTTTTGGGTGTGGAGAAAAAAATGCATCAACCTTTGTTTGATGCAATTCAAGCAAAACCCAAAAAATATAAAGATATTGAGGATCTTAAGCCGTTATTTATTGCTGAGGGGGTGAAGTCAGAAGATTTTGATGCACTTTTTGAAGCGACTGGTTTTAGAAAGATTTCTAAAGTAGATGAAGTAGTTGAAAAAGCGTCAAAAAAGATAAAGAGCTTGCGTGTTTCGGGTGTGCCAGCGTTAATTATCAATGGTAAATACAAAGTGGGTGTTCGGGAGGCTGGCGGTTTTAACAATATGTTGAAAATTGCTAATTTTTTGATTTATAAAGAGCGTGAAAGCTTAAAAAAGTAATGTTAATGTAGGTTTAAGGTGGGGCTTGCTTAGTGGGGGTCTCTTCTTCAGTTTATACTGTCAGTCGTATCAAGGTCTTAGTGGTAATATGCGTAAACGATTGAAAGCTCGACTTACTAAAATCTTATCACCTTTAAAGTCTTCCTCTAAAGTAGTTGATCAGTCTGTGATTGATCAAACTCCTTATCTCGATACGACAAAAACAATCCGATTGCTGACATTTAATATTCAGGTGGGGATTTCGACTTCGTCTTATCGTCACTATCTCACGCGTAGTTGGCAGCATATTCTTCCGCATAAAAATCGACAAGAAAATCTTGATAAAATTGCCTTCTTGTTAAAAGATTATGACGTTGTTGCTTTGCAAGAAGTGGATGGCGGGAGTTTACGTAGCGGTTTTGTAAATCAAGTTGAGTATTTGGCGAAAGAGGGTGAGTTTTCATACTGGTATCAGCAGTTAAATCGTAATTTTGGGCCGATTGCAAAGCATAGTAATGGTTTGTTAAGTCGCTTTAGGCCGATAAAAGTAGATGAGTATAGCTTGCCGGGTTTAATTCCTGGGCGAGGGGTCATTGTTGCTCAGTATGGGAAGGTGGAAGACCCTATTGTGTTGGTGATCATGCATTTATCTTTAAGTGTGAGTGCCCAGACACAGCAGTTACGTTTTGTGCGAAATTTAATCGAAGACTTTGAACATGTCATTCTCATGGGCGATATGAATACGCATGCTGAGAAGCTTCTGCATGACTCTCCGCTGAAAACTTCAGGCTTGGTGACTTTGCCTGGTGTTTCGCATACTTTTCCTAGCTGGCGTCCTGAGAAAGGTTTGGATCACATTTTGGTGAGTCGTTCTTTAGTGATTAAACGGGCAGGGGTTGTGCCATTTCCGGTGTCGGATCATTTACCAATAGAGTTAGATGTGCGTTTGCCGGACTCGTATCATGATGATTAGAGGTTTTTATAGGTAGTTTGAGTGATTTTAGATAATTTTTTGATTGATAGAAATTAAAAAACCCGACGCTTTAAAAAGTAGTCGGGTTTTTTAATGGAAGCATAAGAACTTAATGCTAAAGAAAAATCATTATTTGATTTTAGCTTCTTTATACATTACGTGCTTTCGTACGACAGGGTCGAACTTTTTGATTTCCATTTTTTCTGGCATGTTGCGCTTGTTCTTGTCAGTCGTATAGAAATGACCAGTACCTGCACTTGAAACTAAACGTATTAAATCACGCATTCTATATTCCCCTTAAACCTTTTCGCCACGAGCGCGAAGTTCGCTCAGAACAGTATCGATACCTTTTTTATCAATAATACGCATACCTTTTGTAGATAAACGTAGCTTAACAAAGCGGTTCTCAGCCTCAACCCAAAAACGGTGAGATTGTAAGTTAGGCAAAAAACGACGACGTGTGCGGTTTTTTGCGTGTGAAACATTATTTCCTGCTACTGGGCGCTTGCCTGTAACTATACATACTTTAGACATTGTAACCTTGCCTCCAACGTTCTCAACGACCCTTGAAGGCACGTTAAAATAAATTCATATCGCGGACTTTTTAAAAGTCCTTACCAAAGAGCCCGCCTTTATACCAGAAAGCTATTTTAATCGCAAAGAATATCGTAATAAATGGGAAGAAAGCACCATATTCAATGTTTCAAAAATTATTAAGTAAACCTTGCTCAGCAAAGCTCATTACTTTGTGGTCAGCAACAATCATGTGATCGAGCACTCTAACATCGATTAACTCGAGTGCTTTTTGTAAGCGCGCTGTTATTTGAATGTCGGCTTGACTGGCTGTGGTGGAACCCGAGGGGTGATTATGACAGAGAATGACGGCGGCAGCTCCTTTTTTTAGTACGCTTTGAACGACTTCTCTTGGATACACCGATGCAGAGTCTAGCGTGCCTCGAAAGAGCTCTTCAAAACCAATGATTTTATGTTGTGTGTCGAGGTATAAACAGGCGAACACTTCGTATTGCTTTCCTGCTAAAGCGCAGCGCAGAAAGTTTTTGCTGGCTTCTGGGTTATTGATGGGGTCACTTTCACACATCTCATTATGAAAATAACGCTTGCTCATTTCTAATGAGGCCTGAAGTTGCACATATTTTGCAGGGCCCATACCAGGAAAAGCGCAAAATTCCTCCTCATTGCTCATGAGTAATGATTTGAGGTTCCCGTAATGGTTAATGAGGTCTCGGGCAAGGTCTAACGCTGTTTTTCCGCGTATTCCGATGCGTAAAAAAATAGCTAATAGTTCTGCATCGCTTAAGCTAGTTGCGCCATGGTTTAACAGTTTTTCTCTTGGTCGTTCATTAATTGGCCAGTCGGTAATTGCCATACTAAATCCTTTTAGTGGTGGTGTGGTGGGTGGTTGTCTCTGCGCCGATGGTGGCGTACAAATGTTATGACTTAATTGCCTGCCAAGCAGCGTCGGCATAAAGTGATTTGTGATCAATTAAGCTACTTTTAGTTTTTCCAGCCAACCAGCGTAAAGCAAAATCTTGAGAAGGGCCAATAATCAAGGCGTGATAAACCTCGAATGGCAGTTTTTTAATTTCGCCGGACTCAATGTAAGGGTAAAACCAATCACGAAGCCGAGTGAAGTGGGAGAGCTTCTGGTGCTCATGTTGCTCTTTTTGTTGGCTGTTTTCGACCAGGCTGCGATATCGAAAAACAAAGCGTGCCCAGTCGGGGTTTTCGTTTATCCAGTTGATATAGCATTTTACAATGGCTTTAACACCCTCTTCGGCTGTTTTTGCATCCGATAAGGCTTGTTCTTGTCGCAGGCTATGGTTGTTCATGCCTGTTAAAAATAACGCGACGACAATGCCGTTCTTATTATTAAAGTGGTGGTAGATGCTGCCTACGCTCACGCCAGACGCATCTCTAATGCCAGCAATGGTAGTGCTCTCAACGCCTTTATTAATAAAACATTTTAATGCGCCAGCTAAAATTTGTTCTTTAGATTTATTCATAAACGAGACTGTCAAATAGTAAATTAGAATATAGTTCTAGAATTTTGTTCTAGAATTGTGTAAAGTTTATCTTGTCTTGTTTCGAAACGAAAGACGAAGTTGAAAAAATATATCCGTTTTTACTATTAATTAAATAACCAAGGTGTGCATATGAGCCAAGTATTAACCGCATTTAATCAGGCAGGTCCTGAGCAGTTTAGCCAATTGATTTGCCAGATGGCACCCTATTTTTCTACGATTAACCCTCAATTTATTGCTTTAAAGCCAGGTTATGCTGAAGCAAGTGTTGTTAAATGTCATGAAATTCAAAATCATATAGGTACAGTACATGCTATTGCTATGTGTAATTTGGCAGAGCTTGTGGCGGGCACCTTAACTGACGCAACGATCCCTGAGGGTGCGCGTTGGATACCGAAAGGCATGACAGTGCAATACCTTGCTAAAGCCAAAACAGACATTCGCGGTGTGGCGACATCGGAAGGGGTTGATTTTAGTGAAACGGGAGATAAAGTGATTCGTGTTGATGTATTCGATACTGAAGATGTGATTGTATTTCATGCCGATATAACAATGGATGTACGCAGTTCATAATATTGGGTTAGGAAAGATAAAATAGACCACTGAAAAGTAGTAAGGGTCTAAGAGGATCTATGAGTATAATATCGTCACTCTTTCAGAGAACGACTTATACTTTGTTCTATTCAATTTTTTGAAAGATGTTTTTCCAATAAAATTTATTAAAGGGGCTATAGATGGCAAACGATATTGAGATGACTAATCAACAGCGTACAGAAATTGAAGCCGCAGCGTTTCGTCGCTTACTGAAGCACTTTGATGACCACAAAGAAGTGCAAAATATTGATTTAATGATTCAAGCAAATTTTTGCAGAAATTGTTTGTCAAAATGGTATATGGGGGCCGCTAAAGATCAAAGTGTCGAGGTTGATTACGACCAAGCAAGAGAGGCTGTGTATGGCATGCCTTATTCAGAATGGAAAGATAACCATCAGCCAAAAGCGACGCCAGAACAGTTAGCTGCTTTTGAAGCCGTTCAAAAACCTAAGTAAGCACATTAAAGGCGCAGGTTGAATGCGTAAAGTAGCATGTTGCTAAATTCAGGATCTAACAACAGTGTATTTCGGACTAAAAACTAGCTAGGTTTTTGCTTGTCTATTCAATCTCGGGTGGTAGATACTTTTCACGAAAAGCAGCAAGCTCTTCTTGGATGATGTTGTAGGTTTTGTCTATATTGTCTGCAATATCGCCTTCTAGCACGCCCAAACCATCTAAAATATCGCGCGCTTCAGAAAAGCCGGTATCAATACCACCCCCGATAATTTCAGCGAATTTTTCAGCTTGTTTTTGTTCACTGAGTTCGGGGTGTTGCTGTTGATAAAGTGGAAATAAACCGATAGAAAATTTAAGAATACGGTCAGCAGTCGCTTCTGGTGATACATCTAGGCCGCTTTCATAAGCGTTCTTAATGGTATTTTCGCCAAGTTCAGTTTCTAGCTCTTTATTAATGCCCTCAATAGCAGCCTTATAAATAAGCGCTAAGGGTTCGTTTTTTGTACTAATACTGACGTCTTGGTGCGCTTGAAGGATGGCAATGTTTAATTTCTGTTGAGGTGTTGCCTGTTTTACTGGGGATGTCTGGATATTTTCATTGGAACCCGTGGCTGTATTTCCTGATTTACTCGGTGCTTTATCTACCGAGGATGATAGAGAAAGATTTGAGTTAATTGCTTGAAGTGGCATGACAATACCTCATAAATGGTCAGTATCGTTTAATTATTGATCATTTGTTAGGTGCCAGCAACTGTATTTTGGTAAGTAGTTGTTTCATCATTTTTTGAGTGGATGAATTAATTTATCTAGGCCTTCAATTTTAACCTCTAGGGTGAGCCCCATTAGTAGCCCTAATTCTCCGGGTGGAAAACCTTTTTGTCTGAACCAAAGTAAATATTCTTCAGGCACGTCAATCATCCTGCGGCCTTGGTATTTACCAAAGGGCATCGTGAAATTTGCTATTTTAACCAAGTGTTTTGTTTCAAACATTTGTGTAAATTACCTAGGGTGCGCCGCATATTAGCGCACCGTGTTTGTTAAGTATTAATAACGACTGTTATGTATTGATAACAATGCGCATCGCTTGAACTTCTAAGCCAGTTTTGCTGATGTATTCCTGGCATAGCATTTTTTGTTCTTTCAAAAAGTCGATTTCATCATCTCGAATGAGTGAGTTTTTAGCTTGTAGCGTGACAAGGCGCTGGATTTCTGCACCAAGCTGTTGCTTCATTGCTAGCTCAGCACTTTCGATTAAGCCGGGTACTGCTTTTTCGGCAATGGCTTGTGCATGTGTGAGTAGTGTGCCGATTTCATTTCGAATTTCTTTAATGACCGCGTGGGCCATCGAGCGTTTTAAGCCTTTACATAGGTC
>JBLHVH010000142.1:0-8842 GCA_047628385.1 Oleiphilaceae bacterium | reverse complement strand
CATCATGTAAAAATTCAATAATCCAACGCCCTAACATATCGCTATGAAGCGGCTGCTCCAGTGACTTTATGGCAAGTTTATACTGACCTTCAGCATAACGCGCCTGACGTATAAACATCAAACGATGGCAGTAATCAAGCGTGAATTCTGGATGACCTTGAAACGCCAATACACTTTTGGGAATATAAAAAGCCGAGAACTCACAAAATTCACTAGAATAAAGAACCTTTGCTTTAGGTGGCAGACAGGTCACTTGGTCCTGGTGACTATACAATAAGCATATCGAATCTAATTTTTCTGACATCCAGTCTGCTTGCTCAACACTCTGA
The DNA here is from genome assembly GCA_047628385.1 of Oleiphilaceae bacterium. GTDB lineage: Bacteria > Pseudomonadota > Gammaproteobacteria > Pseudomonadales > Oleiphilaceae > PZPK01. Next base: position 8,513 of record JBLHVH010000142.1, on the reverse strand, counting down.
CTAGTCATCGCACCAACGCCCCAACCTTTATCTGACTTTTCAGCTCTTCCACCCAGCGAGTCGGCTAATATCTGATGACCAAAGCATAAGCCTACCAACTTAATACCTTGTTGATACGCTTTCTGAATAAACAACTTTAAGATTGCTATCCAAGGTTTGTCATCGTAAACCCCTGTTTTGCTACCGGTGATAAGGTAAGCGTCACACTCACTAAGGTCAGTCGGTAATTTACCTTGTTGCACATCATAACGACGATACTCTATTGAACAGACCTCGAATGGAGCACCCGACTTAAAAAAAGGTGAAAACAAGGTTTTGAACATACAGGTATAACAATGATAATCACCTCGTAACTCTGGCGATAAGTTATCACAGTCAAGTATACCCAAAATTAACTTTGCCATGCTCATCTCTACTGATAAGGTTGATTTGTATATTCTTTACTTATGAATAGCGCACCATAAAATTTTAGGAGCTACCCATGCCTTTATACGCTTTACCGTTTTTCTCTCACTGCCTCAGTATTTTCATACTAACGTTTACTACGCTGGCACATGCTGAGACTGAGCAAGCACTTATTCATATTAACGCTGAAGGAACGTCCAGCGCAAAACCTGATCAAGTTGAGTTAGTGCTCGACTTTTCGGCCACACAACTAAAAGTTGAAGCTGCCAGAGAAGAAGTCGATCAGCATGTCAAAGTACTTTTAAAAAAATTAAAGAAGTTTGAATTAGATACTTCAACACTCGACAGTAGTCAGACTCATGTTTACCCACAATATGATTACCAAAAGAAACAACGTCAATTTATAGGCTATCAAGTTAATCGAAACGTAAGTTTTACTCTTAAAAGACTAGAACAACTTGAAGATCTAATCAAAGTTATTACTGAAAGCAAGGTATCTAATCTCACAAAAATGCAATTTGGCTTAAGCGATTCAGAGCTATATCAGGCAGAAGCGCTTTCGAATGCCATTCAAAATTCTCGCGCTGTTGCACGACTTATTGCTGAGAGCTACGACGTAGAACTTGGCACTATTCATACAGTGAGACATCGAACCACACAGAATATAGGCGCTAATAGAGCCATGTTGATGCAGACTGAAATGAATTCACGTGCTTCACCTGAGCCAACTTATCAACAAAAAAATCTTGAATTCAAAGCAAATATCGATGTTGCCTTCACCTTTGAGTAAATAATTTAAAACGACAGCTTATAAGGTCGTGTTGATATGTTTTAAATAAACATATCAACACGATTAAATTCACTACTGATATCAAACCAAACGATTATACAGTCCTTTGAAATACTCGAGGGATGCGAAGCAGCTGATCATTTCGGTAGTAAAGTACTAAGCCAAATAACACACAGGCAGTACCAGAAATAATTTGAAACGTAATATTTTCATCATTCAAGACACTTCCTAATATAAGCGCTATTACGGGCGTCACCAATGTCACCATTGCTACTGCAGTAGCACCTAATTGTCTGACGATATAAAAGTACGATGCAAAGCCTAGCAAAGAACCAAAAACGGCTAAATATAAAACCGCCCAAGGTGATTCACTCCCCCAATCCAATACGGGTAGCTCACCATCCATTAACCACCAGCTTGTAATGAACAAGGGTGCAGATAGAATAAGCGTGCCGACAGTCATACTTAATGGGTGCGCATGATATGCTTCACGTTGAACCATTACACCACTCAAACTATAAAACGAGACAGCAATTAGTAACAACACGACACCAATCCATCCATCTTGATTAAGTACCCAATCATCCAAACAAATCACCGCTAGCCCTATAAAAGAAATGATGAAAGAAACCCATCTGGCTACTGAAAAGTCCCCCTTCCCTAATATCAGGTAAGCAAATAAGTTAGACAATAACGGTGCCAACGCATACAAAACTGAAATCAAGCCTGAAGGAATATATTGCGCAGCACTATAAGTACATAGCATGGCAATAAAAATGCCCATCAAAGAATAAGCATATGTCCGTAGCGCCTTGGCAGACCATGAGAGAGGAATACGAAACGCTTTTAGCAAAGCATAACCAATGACTGCTGCAATCACCATTCGAATTGTGACAGCTGCAACAGGGCTAAGGGTTTCGTTACTCCAAGTAATTCCCAAAGGGGTGGTGGACCAAACTATTATGATGGTGGCATACGCCACTGGCACTGACATCGTACTTACTCCTGCATTTAATATAAAAAGACCTTCTAGACAGAAGAGCATGCAATGAGTTTGTATTTTGAGAAATTCTGAAACAAAAGAACAAAGCCACCGCATAAATCTGCTGTGGCTGAAAGAAGGGAGGTTATCGTTTTACTTCTATCAAACTCACAGCGGTTATCGCACTCGCGACACAACGGCGCCAGAGGACGAATGCCGCTTTCGCGGAGCGCATAATGCGTTTAAGAGAAGTAAATAAATTCATAGGTTCTGATAATGTATCGCAAGTTAAAAAAAGTCAATCGCTTTATAGCTTATAAATACTGGCTATCAAATCCGATAAACATTTCGCTAACGTGATGGCTTACAAGCCTTTTTCTGGAGAGATTGGTTCAACACTACTTTAGATTCAGGATGCCAAAAGTATTTACTCTACATACCGAATTTCGTACAACAAGGCATCATCATAGGCACAAATAATTTTATGGAAGCCTGATAACGCTCTATCCAATTGATCAGAACCGCTATCGATGCGAAGAGGCTTACCTTCTAAAGCTAAAATTTTACTTTGGGTCGCTAAAAACTCAAGATTCTCTCGACCTACATGCTCTATAATGCGTGGACTGATTTGCTGGTTCCCCCGCCCCAGAACGATGCCCTGACCACCAATAATCGACAACATAATGCGTGCTTTTTTATGCTGTTGTACCAGTTTATATAATTGCGTTTCGTGAATATCTTTAGCCAGCAACTTACCTTGGTACCAAACATCGACACCCAACAGGGTTGGCTCTTCAATTCCGATCGCTGATTTCAATGCTTTAAGCGTACCGCCCGACCCTAGAATATATAAGGTATTATCGTCTAATTCTTCCAAGACGAATGCGCAAAGTTCATCCAGCATCAATTCGTCTTCTATCATGCCTGAGCATTTAACACATTGGACCAATAGCTGGTCATCAGGAATTAACATTTCACCAAAATACTGAGTACTCACTCGCCCTTCTGCAAAGGCTGCTTCATCAATATCACGCACTTCTGCCATTCGAGCGGAGACTAAAGAATTTGACATCAAACTTTCAATGACCGACGCCACAGCTTTAGGTGTTACAGCAAAAACACCTGAATGCATCTTAACCCCAGCAGGTAAACCCAAAACAGCCTGATCTGTACCAATCGCTTGGTAAACATCTCTAGCGGTACCATCTCCCCCTGCAAATACAAGTAAATCAACCTTGTGTGCTTTGATTAACGTTGCTGCGTTTAGCGTATCACTCGAACGGGTCTCATTTGGCGCGGCGTAAACAGATAGCACCTTAAACACTGAGTTAAAGGGTTCACACGCCGATGCTCCCATTACACCACTTGCCGTCACAATTTCCAGCGATTGATTCAACTCTGCTAGTCGTTCCTTTAAGATAGATAACATCGCCGTCACACGATCATGGACAACTGAAATAACGCCTCTTTCCCTCGCTAACGTTGCCGTATCACGATGATCGCTCCCCTTTAAACCGGCAGGGCCACCTAAGCCCGCAAGAGGGTTAATAATTAGGCCCAGTTTGAAAGTAGTTTTGTGCTCGTTACTCATAGGCATAATTCTGTCAGAAATAGTTGTGTCGGCATAGATTTTCAAAAATAAGTTTGATTGTGTCGGCTTTAAATAGTCAGGGAAGAAAGATAGGCATAGGAAGCTTCATCTTATAAAAATAACCCTATGAGTATTCATGTTCATAAATATAGGTCGACAAGGTAAGTATTTCTTCATCCGTTAACGCTTGAAATTGCACCCCAACGGTATATTCTTCAACATCACTTTCGTCATTTCTTTCAACATTTCGAATAATACAGGGCAAACAAATTCGTTTATTAATACCACTAACAACCACCCCAAATTGTAAGAGTATTTCCTGACCTTTTTCACCTAGACGAGTAGATGAGATCATGCGCGCACCCGTTTTACTCAAATTATTGATGGTCGCCGCTCTAGGCCAATCTCCGACAATATCAAAATCGCTGTCGACATCTGTCTCAATTAAAGTATCAACACGCTCCGAATTTCTAACCTGTAACACGGTAATAGCTTCAGGGTAAGCTAAATGATAGTAAGTATAGGGCTGGAGAGAACGATAAAGAACTTTGGTCTCAAAGGCACAAACATTTTTACCGACTAATAAGCGCACAGCTACGACACAGTTTTTATCGAGCAAAACTTCGTTGCCTTCCCGTAAAGGGGTAGAAATAAATAAGCTACGATGCTCTGTATAACCCAATAGTTGAACAGTGTACTTTCTCACAGGAGAGATAGTTTCAATCGTTAGATTCGCACCGATCATTAAACTTAAGCCTGAGAAAGAATCAATTGTCTCAATTTGTTCAGGTACTGAAGAGTTTTCAGCCACAATAATCGCTCTTATGTTTTAACATTAAAGCCAAGTGCTCTAAATTTAGTATGTAATTCAGAATCGACCTGCTTAAGCTTGATTTTAACGCCTGAAAACTCTCGGCGACATCGATATGACTTTCTATATGCATCAAATGCAGCGCCACGCTCAGGCTCGGAAAAAGATAACGTTGACTGCAACAGACTGTGATCATGACGTACATCGAAACAAGCACGTATAGCAGTATGAATGCTCCAGTCAATATCTGCGGTAGAGGTAAAGGCCATTTTGGATAATGCGGGCTCTTCTAAAAACTGTCCCGAGGTAAAACGAAGCGGTAAACCTAAAAACTGACACAGTGAGCGATAAATCATTTCTGTGCCCGCGACTTTACCATCAAGGCTATAACCAGCAATATGAGGCGTCGCGATGAGAACCTGCTTTGCTAATGTGGTATTGATGAATGGTTCATTTTCCCAAACATCTAAAATGGCCGTAAAACGATCATCTTTCTTTAAATGTGTACTCAAATGTTCATTATTGATCACCGCACCACGGCAAGTATTAATAAGTACTTGTTCAGGGCGCATTTGACTAAGCACTTGCTCATTAATCATATGAAAAGTGGGGTAGTCGCCATCAATAGTAAGCGGAACATGTAAAGAAACGATATCGCAGGCGAGTACTTCTTCAAATGAAGTCAAAGAAGCTTGTTGTTGAAATTTCTCATCAAGTAAGGGGTCATAGGCTTTGTAGCTAATACCTAATTTTTCAAGGCGCTTCGCAAGTAAACTGCCGACATTACCGAAACCTACGATCCCGACACTTATTTCACCCCAATCAATGCGGTGTGTTTCAGTTAAAATAGATAAACAACTAAGGATATATTCGACGACGGAATTCGCATTGCAACCTGGCGCATTTTCATAACGAATACCCTTTTTATTCAAGTACTTAGTATCGATATGGTCAATACCAATCGTACAGCTACCTACAAACTTAACCGTGCTATTTTCAAGGAGTGCTTGATTTACCTGAGTCACGGAACGCACAATTAGAATGTCGGCATCTACAAGGTCATCTGCTGTAATTTCTCGACCTGGGAGTTGCTTGACTTGACCAATTTTATCAAAAAAACAAGAAAGCAATGGGATATTCTCGTCAGCAACTATCTTCATTTTTTATTCTCGATATATTTTTAAATAAACAACGAATCTATTAAAAATTAACTCGCTGTTTAACAATATTATTTACTCTAACAAATAATCCGGATATTCGCAGGGTAGCTTCATACCAATGTATTTCTCTATTTCAGGTATTAAGAAAGCATCATCCTCACAGGCAAAAGATATTGAAATACCTGTTTTACCTGCACGCCCTGTCCGGCCAATTCTGTGTACGTAATCTTCAGCCACTTCAGGTAAGTTATAATTGAAAACATGACTAACGCCATCAACATGTATGCCTCTTCCAGCCACATCCGTTGCAACTAAAATCTGAATTTGACCACTTTTAAACTGATCAAGCGTTTTGATACGCTTATGTTGAGGCACTTCACCTGATAGCAATGCCGCCTTGATGCCTTTGGCTTTGAGGGCGCTTTCAAGTCGACGCGTTTCATCACGGCGATTACCAAAAATAATCGCTTTAGTTACATCATTTTTAGCAATGTAACTACAAATTATTTTAAGTTTTTCATCGGTAGGCACCATGAAAACCTTTTGTTCAACCGTGTCTGTTGTTAACTGCTCGGCTTCAATTTCAACAAAAACGGGATTTGTTGTCCAGCGCTTAGCTAGATTCAATACATCTTCACTAAAGGTCGCACTAAAGAGTAAAGTCTGACGCTGTTCAACTTTAGAGCAACGACTAATAATTCGTTTCACATCAGGAATAAATCCCATGTCTAGCATACGATCCGCTTCATCAATGACAAGAAAATCTAGTTGATCCAGGTATAAGTCACCACTGTTTAAAAAATCAATCAGTCTTCCTGGAGTCGCGACAAGGAGGTCGATCACTTCATTACGAACATGTGTTTTTTGTTTTTGATAATCAATGCCACCTAGTACCGAGTAAACAGGTAAATCGAGATGTTTTGTTAACTCTATTGCATCTTTTTCAATCTGAAGTGCTAATTCGCGCGTGGGTGCAATGATCAAGGCCCGAGGCTCACTTGAGTAACGATCAGCTTTCGGAATGGGTCGATTAATTAAATCATTAAGAATCGTAATCAAAAAAGCGGCTGTTTTACCCGTACCAGTCGCAGCTTTACCAATAACATCATGACCCTTTAAAGTATGTGGTAATGACTCAGCCTGAATTTCACTACAGTATTCGTAGTTAAGATCCGCTATACCATGAACTAAGGCGGTATCGAGCCCTAAATCATGAAACCGTGTTTTGCCTTCTTTAGGTTCAACTTTATAGTCATCAAGTGTCCATGCCTTTGGTTTGACAATAGGTTTGATAATAGCTTTGACAATAGGTTTTGGCTTGGTGCTTGCTTCACCTTTTGGTTTAGCCACCTTAGAAGTACTCGCTTTAGTCAGCTTTTTTTCAGCAGTACTCTGCTGAGTTTTTTTGTCACGACTTTTCTTCCCAAAAAAACCTTTTAACATCATATCGCCAATACCTGTCTACGCTGTAGACCACAAAAATTTTGCATTCATTTGAACCCTAAAAAAATAGTCATCAGAGCTTATGCGTCATCACTCAGCCATGCAAGCTTTCTTGCTTCATTCAAGCAACTTACCTTAGTTTTATGGCCTTTAATTTAGAACAGCGATGGAAAAAGCTGATTTTTCAAGTTTTCTAACATGTGGACGAAAGTAAGCTAGTAGTCCTTCAATAAAAATTAGCGCCCTTTTAGGTATATTACCACACTCTAAATAATGTAAAACTTGATCAAATACAGCTTGTTTGAACGCATCACTCGCACCTTTATATTCCTCTTGACTTGACGCTTGCTCAAGATTATCAATACTCAGATGAAATTTAATACTGCAAGCCTCAGTAAACATCCACTCCAGTGCTTGCGGTTTGACTTCTACTTGCTCAAACTCCTTTTGCTTCATTTCACTTCGTCCATCTGGCTCATACCAATAGCCAAAATCAACTAACTTTCTTCTTTCTGGCCCGGCAATACACCAATGGCTTACTTCGTGTAAAATACTCGAAAAATAGTCGTGGGTAGATATTATTTGAGCGAATGAGTTTTCAGCAGATACTGGTAAGTACACAGGCTCATCGCCACCACTTTTTAATTCAGTTTGTTCAGTGTCATTAAAAAGGTCATTAAAAATTTTCTCAAGTGTACTAACCTCATATTTAGTCGTATAAATAAACGTTCGCCTCTACTAAATAAATTTATTGTCATCGATGCAATTAGACTTTTATACTTGCTTATTGCAACGAAGTTAACACGTTTTAAGTAAATCTTAAGTTTGGAAGCAGCATAATGATACTAATCGCTACAAATTTGAAGCTTGTTCCTGAGTCATTTCACATTCATTTGTGAACTTTCAGGTTAAATTTAGCTCCAAGTATTAATTAATTTTGTTCATTGAAAGAAGGCCTTCATGCATCACCGTACTTTATCAATATTGTTCTCGTTATTATTAGTCGCCTGTTTTAATGCAAATGCCATAAAGGGCGTTAATACAACGTCAACTAATTCTTTTTCAACACCTGAATTTCTTAAGGTAGATGAAGCATTTATATTTAACTCTGAAATGACCGATGAGGGCTTGAAACTAAATTGGGAAATTGCCGATGGTTATTACTTATACCAAGAACGTTTCAAATTCAAACCACAACAAACCAGCGCAGTCGTCGGGCAACCAAAATTTTCAATTAAAGCAAAAGAAAAAGAAGACCCTTACTTTGGCAAAGTACATATATTTAAGCACCAATTAGAAATCCTTTTGCCAATTCAACTCTCTGATGGTGA
>JBLHVH010000141.1:0-8857 GCA_047628385.1 Oleiphilaceae bacterium | reverse complement strand
TTATTAACACACGCACACATTGATCATAGTGGTTACATTCCGGCACTTATGAAAGGGGGCTTCAAAGGCCCCATATTTTCGACTAGTGCCACACTAGACTTATGTTCTGTATTACTTCCAGATTCAGGGTATTTACAGGAAGAAGACGCCCGATATGCGAATAGAAAGCATTTTACCAAGCATTCACCCGCTCAACCCTTATATACAGAAGAAGATGCCAGGAAGTCACTTGGATTATTTAAACCCGTATCGACGAATAAATCGATTGAAATTAGCCCAGGTATTACTGCCAAGTTTACGCCAGTCGGACATATCTTAGGGGCTTGCGCGATACGCGTCACAGCAAAGGGTAAAGCAATCACTTTTAGTGGCGACGTGGGCAGAAGTGATGACCTCGTTATGCAACCGCCGCAAATACTCGATCAAACTGATTATTTAATTGTTGAGTCGACTTATGGAAATCGATTACACAGTAAACTAGATGCTTTTGAGTATTTTGAAGACATCATTAATAAAACAAATAAACGTAACGGCATCGTCTTAATGCCTTCCTTTGCAGTGGGCCGAACTCAAATTAATCTACACATTATACAAATTCTAAAAAATGAAAATAGAATTCCTAACCTTCCAATATTTTTGAATAGCCCTATGGCTATTACTGCAACCGAAATATTTTGTAGGCATAACAAAGAACATAAACTAACAGCCGAGCAATGCAGCATCATAGATCAAGGGACTCAGTATGTGCGTACAGCTGAAGAATCTATCGAACTTAACAATAGCCAATATCCTTCTGTAATTATTTCTGCAAGTGGTATGGCAAGTGGAGGGCGAGTTCTTCATCATCTCAAGTCACTTGTGACACACTCTCAGAACAGTATCGTTTTTATTGGTTTTCAGGCGCCAGGTACACGAGGAGATGCTATGGTGAATGGTGCGTCTGAGATTAAAATTCATGGAGACTATTACCCTATTAAAGCAGAGGTTCATCACAACGATAGTTTATCCGCACATGGTGATTATGCAGAAATAATAGCTTGGCTAGATCATTCAAATATTTCGCCTAGCAAGGTGTTTGTGACACACGGCGAACGGTCTTCAGCAGATTCAATGAGACTTAAACTTAAGGATAAGTTTTCATGGAATGTAACTGTGCCTGAACTTAATGATGAGTTTGAACTTAGTTAAGGGCTTTAAATGTCCGCAATTGTGTAAATATTATATTAGACAACATTTTTCACACATTCTTCAAGAGAGTCATTAGATGACCAAAATCGTCACTATTTATACGCCTTAGCAAGGCCGAACATATAAGATACTGATTTATAATGAAAATTACTTGGCATAGAAATAGCTAATATATAAGTCATATACTTTTAAAATTAATCTAGTAGGAAGTCACATGAAAACTACTACCATTAGAAAAATTAAGGCTATTAAACCTAAAGAGGCACTTGAGGCATTAAACAGGCTAACGCAATTAACATGGCAAGAATATCCATACTCTCTGTTACCAAATGGCAAAGTGTTAAATGGGCGTTACTTTAGCGAGGATAAAATAATGAAGACAGCATGTAACGTCTAAGTGTCATCAATAAAAGGAAAATATAAGCTTTAGGCGGTTTTCTTATTTAGATTAGCTGATTTTACCTTTTGTACAAACAGGTCATCAACCAGAGCAACTTGATGGTCCTTTAGCCCAGCGACTGACGTATGTATATACTCTGGTACACCTTTAGACGTTAAGGTAACGCACCCTGTTAACATTAAAGAAAAACCATCACTAATTTCATCTTCATCTACCACGAGGGCATACTCGCCACTCGCATCTTTATAAGAAATAACAAGCGATATTGTCTGTTTTAAACTTTTAGGTACTTTTACCCATGCCGCAGCGTTAAACGATAAAGTAACTGGCGCTTTACTCGCGACTGTTTTCGTATTTTGTGGCGGTTTACGTAAAATACTTAAAAAACGCTTTCTTTTCTTCTCATCCCGAAGGTCTTCAGTTGAAGGGCCATTAATATATTCTGACCGAGGTACATCGGCTATTTTTTTTAGTTTAAGAAATTTTGTAGGTATTTTCTCGCTCATTCAAGGCTCCAACCATTTAATGACTGTGATGAACTATACGGCGCATACGAATATTAAACAGTGTGCTCTGTCGTACTAAGTTTAAAACGAATTCACATTCCAACAGAACGTTACATTGTCGTTACACACGCTTACTTTTTATGGTCAAAAATTGAAGTTAAACTTTCTTTTACTAAGCAAATTTTGACTTATAAGTCTGTATTTATGATGTCGAAAATGACTGAGTAGAAATGTAATGGCGATTGATATATTAAACTTACACCTGTACGCTTGCTTGTTTTTTTATTTAATGAGTTTAACTAATGTTACAGCTAATACGAATTCCTATTGCGCTTATAGTCTTTGTTTTTATATCAATTATTGGCGCTTTCCTTTTTCTATTTAGACCGTTTAACCCGGATAATACTAGACTCGCAGCACGCACTTTTTCTTGGTTTGGTACAAAAATTTTAGGTATTAAGGTTCAGTTACAGGGAACTGAATTTTTCAAAGATATGCCGCCGTCTGTTGTTGTTGCTAACCATCAAGATAATTTAGATTTAATCATCTGTGGTGCAGTCATACCTAAAAGAACCGTTTCAGTCGGCAAAAGAAGTTTATTGCTCTTACCCGGTTTTGGGCTTATATATTGGCTTGCAGGCAATGTATTGATTGATCGTAGCAATAAAAAAAATTCAAACTCTACGTTAGATACAACCACAGAAGCACTCACTAAAGGGAATCGATCTATTTGGATGTTTGCAGAAGGAACCCGTAACCAAGGTAAAAATATTTTACCCTTCAAGAAGGGTGCATTTAGAATGGCTATTGAAGCGGGAGTGCCAATTGTCCTTATTTGCGTTCAGAGTTATTCAGGAAAATTATCCCTTAACAAATTAAACAGCGGAACAGTAAATATCAAGGTACTCGAACCAATTTCGACGAAAGGTTTAACGCTAGATGATAGCAAGCAGCTCATGGATGAATGCTGGCAAAAAATGAAAACCACCTTAGATCAACTAGATAAAGTTGTTTAATAAAAGACGGAGACATTAACCTAAGCGGTCTAAAAACACATACTATTTTAAGATAATTAATATGTCATAGTCATTTCATCATCACATAGGACAGTGACATGAAATCAAAGTAATGGCAGAAGCACGTCGATGCGTTCTATAAAAGTGGGCTGTCCAAAAAAGAGTACTCGGTTAAACATCAACTGGTTTACAACAATTTTTGTATTTGTTAGCAAATCTTAACCGTACTCGTACGACAGATTTTATTCCTGTGATCGTGCTCGCTGAAGTAAAAGTTACCCAAATACTCAACTTAAATGACACGAGTACGACGCTTGGGGTGATTGAATTTCATAAACGTTGCCTAGTTAATCATTCAATCGCCTGACCTTCCCCTTTGTTACCGAGCCTGCTCATCGGGAGCAATCATGCTGTTACCCTTTAATGCCCAAGTCTTTTTTTACAGAAAGTCCATTAATTTTAGAAAGCAAATAGACGGTATTATTATTTTGGTGGCTGATACTTTAGAGAAGAATCCTATCTCAGCGCAGTTGTTCGTTTTCTGGAATAAATCTAGCGACAAGATAAAGATTTTATATTGGGATGATAATGGGTTTTGGCCCTTTTATAAGTGGTTTGAAAACGCACGATTTTAGTTTCTAGGCATTAGAGATGAGGTAATAGAATTATCAAAAAAACAGCTTCAATAGCTTTTGTCAGGTATTGATTTTACCCGGCAAAAAGTAGTCTGAAAACTGAGAATAACATACTTTTTTTACACGTAATATACGATAAAGGGTGTAATTCTGTTAAAATAACATCCGTATTATTTATACCTATAAACCAATGACTGACGCCGAAAACAGCCTCCTACAAAAAGTCGAAATGTTCACGAAAGAGTGCGCGCTGCTGCGTAAAAAGTATGAACAGTTAAAACAAGCCTACATCTTGTTAATGCATCAAGTTAAACAGGTGTTACGTTATCGGTTCGGGCAAAAATCAGAGCGTTATAAAATGTCAATGATCCGCAGTGGTCATTGCTCGAGAGTGTTACTCTGAATATTGAGCCTGAAGATGACGAAGCAGAAAGTCAGGCGAATAACGTTATTGATATCAAATTAGAGAAAACCCGTAAGAAAACCAAAAGAGCCTTTGCTGATAACCTGCCAAGAGTTCCGGTTGTTATCCCCGTCGAAGAACACGATAAAAGCTGCCAGTGTTGTTGTCAGAAAAAACCCATCAAGCACGAATTTCATGAACGCTTGAACTACCAACCACAGGTCTATGAAGTGATCGTTGAAATGCATGAAGTCGTCGCTTGACTCGAAGTCTAAGCATATTCTCCCTAAAACCAAATTCACAGAAAGCGTCTTGGCGCATATGATTGTCAGCAAGATAGATGATCGCCAGCCCTTCTATCATCTGGAAAAACAGTTTAAGCCCCGTGCAGGTTTTGATTTGTCTCGTCAAACTATGGGCATTGCATCCATTGAGTGTTGCCGTGCGCTTCAACCCTTGATCAACCTGATGAAAGATGAAGTAATTAATTACGATATCGGGGCGTTAGATGCCACCACCTTACAGGTTTTTAATGAGCAGGAGTGTCTTACAACAACGAAACCCTAGGTTTACTGTATGCGAGGCGGATCACCTGGGAAAGAGTTCATCATTTTTGAATACAACGCAACAAAGCATAAGCACTTTGTGAATGACTGGTTCGCGGGATTCCAGGGCACATTACATTGTGATACGGATCCAATTTTTGAGCTTTTATTCACCTCCAAAGCAGTCAAGCCGAGTCATTACAATACGCATTCGAGACGAAAATTTGAGCCTATTACCTTGGCAAGCAAAAAAAAGACTTAGCGGCGGAGGCGATGGTTTTTTATAAGCGCATCTATCGTATTGAGCGTAAGGCCAAAAAACAGCAAATGACAGCGGAACAACGTTATGAGCTGTGTCAAAAAACACGAAACCACTTATGCGTGAGATAAAGCAATGGCTTGATAATCATCATCCAACGGTACTCCCCAAGTCTCCCCTTGGCAAAGCCTTTCAGTATTGCTTAAACCACTGGGACGGTTTATGTGAATTTCTAAATGACGAAAGGTTAGACGCTACAACAATCTAACGGAACAAGAAATAAAGCCCTTTGTTATTGGTCGAAAAAAAATTATTTGCAAGTTCTGTTTAGGGTGAAAATGCCTTGTGTCTTCATTTTAGTCTTATACGAACAGCTAAGCGCCACGAATTGGAGCCATACCAATATTATGTCAACGTTTTAGAGGCTATCCCTTGCTGTGAAAAGGTTGAAGACTATGAAGCATTACTGCCTTGGAATATATACATATTCAAGGTTAGAGCGGTTGAGTTGGCAGCCTTATATTTGCATTTAATAGCGTGGGGGTCCTGGAGCGCTTACTTTTTGATAACTGAAGGTATGTTATTTAAGTTGATGCTTTCGACAATACTCAGCTTGACTTAAGCCAGAATCACGGCATTGAATAAGTTTTTGCCAAAAAGAGCTAACCCTTAATTTTATTTTTTATATGATCTGTTATTTGAATTCAATAATCTCGATTTGATCGGGAAATTACGGCGTTGAAACTTGTGATTAGTAAGTATGTCAGCGTATTGGAAGCATTAATTGCAACTTTTTAATATGCTACTATACTTTTATTACAAAGTTGTAATCAACCTGATTAGTAAAGTTAGTGAAATAAAGAATTTCACTATGCCAAATAGGAGATATAACATGAGCTGGATACAGAAAAGCTTTATTACCATTAGTATATTGTGTTTTAGTTCAATTGCATTTTCAGATAATAGTAAAGTCGCTACTGTTGCAACTTTATCGGATTATTCTCCCTATTGTTTTTTAAAAGATAACCTGTCAGAGGGTAGCGATGAACACATTACCCCCGGCAAAGATTCCAAAAAATTACAAGGGTATAGCTGGGATATTTTACGGGAAAGCTTACATGCATCAGGATATGCCATTGATCTTAAAATATATCCTTGGGTCAGAGCAATAGATGAAACCAAGCGAGGCAATGTCGATGTGATTTTCCCCGCTGGATTAACGAAGGAAAGGCAGGCATTTTTTCATTTTTCTAAAACATCGGTAAACCAAGCGAACTTTTTGGTCTATGTGCAAAAGGATTCTAATATTCGATGGGATGGATTATCCTCATTGGCCGGTTTAAATATTGGTGCAATGCGGGGTTGGAATTATGGCCAAAAGTTTGAAGAGAAAAAACTCAAACCAAAAATGATTTCAAAGATTATCAAAGGTTTTCAGATGCTTGAGGCAGGACGTATTGATGGTTTTGTGGGTTATGAAGTGAACTTTGACTACGCCCTTAAACAATCCAAGCTACAACCCGGAAACTATAAAAAACTACCGGCATTTGACTTTAGTAAGGAGTTTTTAGCGGGTTCAAAAGACAACCCTAAGGTTCAACAAATCTTAGCCGATTATGACAAAGGCAAAGATATCATAGATAACAACGGCGTCATGGACAAAATTAAGATCAAGTGGCGCTAAATCACGAAAAAAGCAGGAAGCTTCTGTCAAGCTTGCTGCTTAGTTCGGTGGATTTTTATACAAAAATTAACTCTCCTATATCTGTAAACTATCGTTAACCGCCAGGTTTTAATTTCCTAAGCGGTCATTACCTTCGATAACCGTGTACATAATGGCAATATGAATAGTTGCCGCAGAGCCCTGAATTAACTCATATGAGTAAATTCACTTATTTTAGTGCAAAAAACTCCAGAGCTATATATGAACATCAAATCCATCTCGTTTAACCTTAATGTAAGTCTATTGATTATCACCACATTAGTCCTCAGTGGCTTTGGCATATATGGCTATCAGGAAACTGAAAAACGCCTCAACAAACAGTTGGATCTAAATAGTGGGTTGACCAAAGATCGTCTGACGCTCAGTTTGCCGGTTCCCATCTGGAACTTCGAAGCTGAGTCCGTCGAAATTATCATCGCCTCTGAAACACAATCACAGCATATCCAGGGAATTCTGATAATCGATAGCAATGATAATGTTCTTGCCGGCAAGGTAAAAGATGTCGAAGGCAACATAAACTCGCAAAATGAACCGCCAAAACAGTTTGCTAATAAGTATATCCAACCTTTGGTCATGGTAGAAAACGGTGGAAAGAATGACGTTGGACATGCCGAAATTTATACTTCCGATGAGTACGTAACGACCTTCCTTCAAGCCGAACTGCGTAGAATTTTAATTCAAATTATTGCACTTAACATTGTTATCATTCTGTTGTTCTCGGTCTCAATTCGTCGCATTACAAAACCGTTGTTTACATTAACTCAAGCAGCTAACGGAATCTCTCAGGGTGACTATGAGATTAGTATCAAAATTGAACGAGAAGATGAAGTTGGCCAGCTAGCTAAAAATTTCGACCGAATGCGCTCAACAGTCAAAAAGAAGGTCAGCGATCTAGCAGAGCTGAATCAAACAGGCGAAGTTCTTGCTTCCTTACTGGATAGTCGGGTTGCATTGGAAGAAGTACTTAAAAACATGCAGAAGCACACCAACGTTCAAACCGGTTCCGTCTACCTTTACAATAGCAACAAGAACTTAGAGTTAAAATCATTTTTTCCACCTAAAAAGATTGATACAGGTGCCAAAGCGAAATCCTTTGAGAGGGGTGAAGGTATTATTGGTCAGGCAGCCCATAAGAAAGAAATAATTTTTGTGGAAAACACATCCTTATCAGATGAGTACGTTAATAAAGAAGATGACTCTTCGAACTCAAGAGCTTTATTATGTGTACCGCTGATTGACAACAATACAGTCATCGGTGTGATGAACTTTTCGGGCGATGTCGGTGAAGTCATCTTTGATGATAGCGATTATGAGTATGTATCCTCTATCGCAAGATCCCTGGTCACGACAATCAAGAATATTGGTATGCGTGAAGTTATCGAAGAACAGAATAGAACTTTGGAGCAAAAAGTCGTAGAACGCACTGCCGCATTGCAAGTGAAGACCAATGATATTTCAAACATGCTTCAAAATATGCACCAGGGACTTTGCACAGTTCGGTCAGACAACACAATTCATCCTGAATACTCCAGTTATCTTGAAAACATTTATGAAACACAAAACGTCTCCGGTAGAAACTTCCTTAACCTGCTTTTCGAAAATGCTGAAATGGGCTCCGATTCAGTGGATCAAGTTAGAGCGGCAATTGACGTGTTATATGAATCTGACGAATTTATGTGGGAGTGTAATGAGCATCATCTTGTGAAAGAAGTGACGGGTAATTTCCAGGGTGGCCGTAAGAAGCACCTCCAACTAGATTGGGATCCAATCTATTTGGATGGTGCTATTGAAAAAATAATGATCACAGTTCGTGATGTCACGAAACTCAAAGCGATGGAAAAAGAAGCCGAGAAGCAAAAACGCGTACTCACAATCATTGGCCATATACTGAATATCAAACGTAGTAAATTCGACGATTTTATTCAAACATCAAACGAATTCATCGCAAAAAACCGAGAGCTTATTCTTAACACGCCCAATAAAGATGCAGACGTTATCGCCACTCTTTTTAGAAATATACATACAATCAAAGGGAACGCGCGAACCTTCGGTTTTACAATGATTACTCACTCGGTGCATGATGCGGAATCAACTTACGACAAACTAAGAAAGTCGGAAGGAGAAACTTGGAATCCTAAACTTTTAATTAGCGAGCTAGATATCGTTACTCAAAAAGTCGGGC
>JBLHVH010000140.1:0-8943 GCA_047628385.1 Oleiphilaceae bacterium | reverse complement strand
AAGTCAAAGCAGCGGCGGTTGCCGCCTCGTCAGACCAATTATCAAGCTCAACGATGGAAGCGGCTAATAAAATTACGCGTGAACAAGTCTCGATGCTGAAAAACTTTATGGCTGCCATTCAAGACCCCAAAGCCATGACGAATAAAAATAAGGGGTCTAAAGTAGAGGCTTTAGATGATTTGTCTTTAATTGGTAAAGGCGAGTTCGAAGACTGGCTAACATCACGTGTGTTAATTACTAAAGCAGAAACAAACTATCGAGCACTTTTATTGCCCCTGAAAATACGACTGGATGCAATTGGTGTGGGTGATAAACGTTACCATCAAAGCCCATTAGGCCCTTCTCTATTAGTGGGGGCCTTTCAATCGTCATTAGCTCGGCTTGCTATGGGGAGTGTTTTAGAACGATTGGTATTTAGAAGCTTTGAGCAACAAGTGATTGTACATCTGGAGCCACTCTATCAAACGTTAAATGATATTCTTATTCGGCATAAGGTCTTGCCAGATCTTGATTTGAGTAAGGTTTTACCTCAAAGAGTGCACGGGCCATTACAAGGAAAAAAGCCGAATAAGAAAAACAAAGTTAGAGAAGACGAAGCAGAAAACACTAGCGAGTGTAATTCTGAGGCAAATATTAAGACTGGTGATCATTCGAGTCAATCAGGTAGGCGAGATGAACCCATTTTCAGTTATGGTGCCGAACCGTCATTTTATCAAGGTGAAATGCCAGAAACCTATCAGTCAGCAGACTCTCAAAGTATTGTAAGTGCTTTACCGCCGTTTTCATCGCCAAAAGAATCAGAACAAGGTTTTAAACAAAATCATGAAATGGCAGAAAAAGCATTCCAAAATGTATTGGGTCTTGTTCGTTCGTTAAGAGTGGGTCAACACGAATCGGATGCGGCTTTAGGTGTTGTGCCCCCAGAAGAAAATTATTCTGAATCAGAATTAAAGCAAGGTTTAAGTGAACTTCAAGCGTCTTCAGCAGAAAGTGAAGTTTCACATGAAGATAGGTCGAGTTTGTTAGAGCGAATTCAGCTTTCTCTTGTGGCATCAACGTCACAAAATGAAACGCAAGAGAAAGGTATTGACGAAACTCAGCAGGTCGCGATAGACGTTGTTGATCGGTTTTTCGCTAGTATGCAAAAAAATCCCCGCTTATCCGATGAAGCAAAACAGCATCTATTGAAACTAGAAGTGCCTGTGTTGAAGGTTTTATTAAAGGATGAACGCTTTTTTGATGACAGGAATAGTTCAGTTCGTGCGGTAATGAATCGCATTGCACAGCTTGGTGCAACGGGTAATCGAATGAGCCCTACTATTCGAAAAAAAGTAGATATGCTTGTTAAAACTGTTGTTCAAGAATTTGAACACGATGTTGCTGTATTTGATCATGTTTTAAAAGAAATGGATGCACTGGTTGCGCAACAGAACCAGCACTACACAAAAAATGTAAAACGTGTTGCAGCCGCTGCAGAGGGTGTACATAAGGTAGAACAAGCAAAAATAGAGGTATCCAAAGCTTTAAATGAATGCTTGAAGCAGTATAGTGTGCCACCAGCGGTTTTGACGTTAATTGACAATGGTTGGCAAGACTTACTTCAGTTAGTTTACATAAAAAAAGGAGAGGGCAGTCCCGAGTGGAATGATGCTTTGGACGTTTTGGATAATTTGATTTCTTTTGGCAATGATCCCACAACACCATTAGATGTAAAAGCTATTCTACCTAGGGTTCAAGCAGGCTTAAAGTTAGTTTCAGGGAATGATGAGCCTTCTGTTGTTATTCGGGATGCATTGAAATCCTTAATAATGAACGGGCCTACTGGCGAGCAAGAATGTGTTAAAGCTAAGCTTTTAGACGTGCCAGAGACTGAGTCTGATATTGTGCGTCGTAACACCAAAACCTCAAAAGAGTTAAAACATTGGATTCTGCGCGTAAAATCTTTTCAGCCAGGAGCGTGGGTCCAATTCAGACGTAAAGACAGTCAATCACATTACATGCGTTTAGTTTGGGTCGCAAAAGGATATAGTAAATTTGTCTTTGTGAATCATCAGGGTATGAAAGTGGTAGAGCTAGGGCTTTTTAAACTGGCAAACTATTTAAAAACGAAACAAGTGATTCCTGACTCAAGCTATGAAATACCCATCGTTAACCAAGGGCTTGATGACATGGTCAAAGACGTTTATGACAAATTAGCATACGAATCCAGCCATGATAGTGCTACCGGCTTGGTAAACAAACGTGAATTTTGTCGCCAAGTAAGGGCGGTAATGAAAGCCGGGGCAAGAACATCTGCATGTCATCTTCTGTATGTACATTTAGAATACTCAGAAGCGGCCGTTATTTCTCCAAAATTGACGAGCTCTGTTTCAGAGATTCTTAGTCGAAATAAAGAAAGTACATCTGTTATTGGTCGAATTGATGCCGGTAATTTTGCAATATTTATCGTCATAGATAACCAAGAACAACAATTTTCTTACTTCAATGAGCAACTCTCAAAATTATGCCAGGAGCATGCAGGTCTATCATTCCAGTTGAGTGAAAGTAGTGCGCACCTTGGTTTTAATAATCCAGAGTTGATGATCGATAATGCTATCGCATCTGTGAGTGAGAAAATGGAAAAGTCGGCGCATCATAGCGTGTTAGCTGATGACAAAAAATTACCCTTGGTTTCAGAAACAAAGCAAGAAGTAGAATTAGAAAATAGAATTGATAATAGCGCTGCTCTCCCTCAAGGTGATTTGAGTGACAATGCATTAGATATTCCTGCTTCAGAATTAAACCTTGAAATATATGCGCAAAAAATTATTTCTATTTCAGATAAATCAATCTACGGAGAACAATATGATCTAGTGTGTTCTGTCGTGGGTAGTGGCGCATCATTCGAGCCAGAGGATGAGGAGAATATATGTTTGTTAGATCGTTGGTGGATTCAACAGTTAATACTTAAGAAAGAGCACAAAGAGGCAGCCTGGGACGCTATTCAAATTGTCCACATAAAATTGAGTGCTTATGCTTTTAAAGATGACAAATTTAAGGATTGGTTACTTCAACTGGTTGAGGATGGCAGTCTTGATGCTGAGCATGTTTGGTTTGATATCTATGATAGTTCAGAAATTGAAAACATACATGCTGCTGCGGATATGATGAAACATTTGATGGTGAAAGGGTTTCATTTTTGTTTAGATCATTTTGGTACTAATCGCTCTCCTTTTTCTCAACTCAAAGCCTTGCCGGTTGATATGATAAAAATTGATGAGAGCTTTATGGCATCAATGAATGAGACGGAGACGGATGAGACAGCTACTGACTCTATTACCGAGGTTGCTCATTATTTAGGTAAAGAAGTGATTGCGTGTTCAGTGGATTCCGCTATTTGTTTTCAGCGCATGAAAAAACTGAGCCTTGATTATATCCAAGGCTCAACAGTTTCTGATTATGACCTTTTAGATATAGTCATTGCGCCGTTTAACATAGAAGAAGACCTATAACGATCTTCCTCATTGTTCATTAAATCAAATAAGGTATTATTTAGAAAAATTTCGAGAGTAAAATATTTCCTGCATTTCTTGCTTGAGATCATTTTCAACCGTATTTAATTTTTGTTCGCTAAAGTTTTCAAGACCTTGACCAAATACATAATGCTTGAGATCAAATTCTTTGAGAAGCATTTTTGTGTGAAAAGTATTTTCCTGATAAACATTTACGTCAATCATTTGATAGGCGTCTTGGGTGTCTTGGCTTAAGTAGTTCTGTATTGAACTAATTTCATGGTCAATATAGTGCTTGTAGCCATCAGTATCTCGGGTAAAACCCCTAACACGGTAATCCAACATTACGATGTCAGAATCGAAGCTATGAATCAGGTAGTTTAGAGCTTTTAGTGGTGAAATTAATCCACATGTAGAGACATCTATATCAACTCGAAACGTACTTATACCGTTAACAGGATGGCTTTCTGGGTAGGTATGCACAGTCACATGGCTCTTGTCTAAGTGAGCGACGATAGTGTCTGGCAGTGGTCCAGGTGCTTCAGTATTGCTATCCTTCTCTGGTGGAACTTCATGTTCAGCAATCAACATGGTTACGCTTGCACCATGCGGGTCGTAATTCTGGTGCGCAATGTTTAATATATTTGCTTCAATGATAGAAACAACATCTGTTAAGAGTTGCGTTAAGCGCTCGGCGTTATACATTTCGTCTATATACTCAATGTATTCTTTGCGTTCTTTTTCAGTGTTTGCATAGCAAATGTCATAGATATTAAAACTAAGAGACTTTGTCAGATTATTAAAGCCATGAAGTTTAATTTTTTTATCCATCAGTTTTTATTTCCTTAATGATAAAAATGCCGTAACCCTTAGTCTTGAATTTCATAACTATGAGTGATCTCTACACCGCCTTTTTCAAGCATTATAGACGCGGAGCAATACTTCTCAGCCGATAAAGATACCGCACGCTTGACCAAACTTTCTTTAAGGTTATCGCCTTTTATAACAAAATTGATCTTAATTTTAGTGAATACGGAGGGTACTTCTTCCGCTCTTTCGGCAGAAATTTCTGCCACACAATCGGTTACTTTTTGACGTGATTTTTGCAGGATACTCATGACATCAAATGAAGTACACCCACCTAAACCAAGTAATAACATTTCCATTGGTCGAGGGCCTTGATTCTTACCACCATGATCGGGGGGGCCATCCATCGTAATTGTGTGGCCGGACTCGGAGTTGCCAACAAATTTGGCATCCCCGCCCCATTGTATTTTTACTTCCATAATAATCATTCCTAGTGAAAATTTATAAAAATATTACGTATAATTATCCGGCTAGATTATCATATATACATAGACAATAATAAATGTGGAATCAGTTTCTTAGTCTATACTTTTTTAAAAGAGCAATAAGTTCTTGTTCTTATTTAAAAATACAGTAGGCTATAGCATTGAAGTTATATGGGGTTATTGTTCCCCTCCTACAGGAAGTAATTGCTTCTAGCATGTATGCAAATAAAAAGGTAAATAGAATGTCCTCGATTTTAAAACCGATTGAAAGTAAAACCAAACATTTAGACTATTTTCTATCGCAATGTCATCGTAGAAAGTACCCCGCTAAAAGTACAATAATCTATGCTGGCGATAAGGGTGATTCTTTATTTTACATCATCAAGGGTTCCGTTACTGTTATTATCGAAGATGATGATGGGCGTGAGATGATAATGGCTTATCTTAATACAGGCGACTTCTTTGGTGAGATGGGCTTGTTTGATAATATGGATTCAAGAAGTGCTTGGGTTAAAGCTAAGTCAGAGTGTGAAGTTGCTGAAATTAGTTATGCGAAGTTTCGTGAAATAAGTCAGCAAGATCCAAAAATTCTTTATTTTATCGGCGAGCAAATGGCAAGCCGTTTACGTCAAACAACGCGTAAAGTTGGTGACCTGGCGTTTTTAGATGTAACAGGGCGTGTGGCTAGAACTTTGTTGGACTTATGCAAAGAGCCTGATGCCATGACACACCCAGACGGTATGCAAATCAAAATTACGCGACAAGAAATTGGGCGAATCGTTGGTTGTTCGAGAGAAATGGTTGGTCGAGTTTTAAAAACCTTGGAAGAGCAAGGCTTGGTTCAGGTTAAAGGTAAAACAATGGTGGTGTACGGCACTCGCTAAGTTTAAACGTGACCTAAATTAAAAAAGCTTAAGTTAAAATTTCAATATAATAGATTTTTTAAAACCGACACTAAACTTCAGTGTTGGTTTTTTTATGCCTTCAAATCATATTTTTGCCACTTTCAATTATTTTCTTTGCATCAGGTCTCTGCGGTATCTCAGTGCCTTTTTTTGCGGCCGGGCGTGCATAAATTTGCTTGACCCATCTTTCTAAATTTGAAAACGGCTCAATATCAACACCCGACCAGTTGTGTGTTCTAACCCATGCCCAATTTGCCATATCAGCGATACTGTAATCCTTAGCTAAAAATTCTTGTCGTTCAAGTTGGGTATCTAGTACGCCAAATAAGCGCTTCACTTCATTTTGATAACGGTCGATAGCAGGCTGTATTGTTTCAGGAAAATAGCGATAAAATACATTAGCTTGTCCCATCATAGGGCCAATACCACCCATTTGAAACATTAGCCATTGAAGTACTTGGGATCTTTGTTTTGGATCTTCAGGGTAAAACTTCTGTGACTTTTCTCCTAAATAAATCAAAATAGCACCGGACTCGAATACGGTAAAATCATCGTTCGATCTATCTACAATCGTTGGGATTCGTCCGTTAGGGTTTAGCTGTATGTAATCATCTTTCTTTTGGTCACCTTTAGAAAGGTCAACGTCGATTAATTTGTATGCTAAATTCATCTCTTCTAAAGCGATACTTACCTTGTGCCCATTAGGGGTTGGTGACGTGTAGAAATCTATCATAGTGTTACCTTATGCTTTTGCAGATGGGCGTGAAGATACTGAGTCGTACCAGCGTTTAAGGTGCGGGTGCTTACTTGTCATCCTGATCTGGTTTACTCGATTGAAGTCAATGGTACAAAGCGCTGTAATGTCTGCAATGGTATATTGATCACCGGTTAAATATGTGTTTTCAGCGAAATGGTTATTTAAAAACAGCATGAATTTTGTAATTTGAGCATGACACTCGTCACCCCATTCTTTAATCGGATTCATTCTATCTTTGAAATAACCACTGGTGTGTTGGAAGCACATGCCAGTGGGAATGAAAAAGAAAAATTCGATCCAGCGTTGCCACATCTCAATGTTTGCTTTTTGAGTTGGACTTGAACCCATTAGCGAGTTTTGAGGGAATAATTCTTCAAAATAACGGCAAATCGCAACGGTTTCACTGATGTGCTGGCCATCATCTAATTCTAAAATAGGTACTTTTCCAAAGGGATTCATTTTTTTAAATTCGGGTGTTAGGTTCTCGCCAGCTTGAAGATCTACTTGAATAAACTCAACGTTCTCAATGCCTTTTTCGGCAAGAAACATTCTAACTCTTCTTGGATTAGGGGCTATTTTCATTTCATAAATTTTCATAAGAGCTCACTTATTTTTTCTAAAGTAATTACTATTCTAAACGAACATTCAGTAATATAGTTTTTTCTAAACGATCAGTCAATAATGCGTTATGATGAGCAAAAGTAATGAAGGGTGGTTTGGTTGTGGCTAGAAAAATAGAATTTGATAAAGCTGCTTCGCTTCAAAAGGCGATGCGTTTGTTTTGGCTGCAAGGTTATGAGACTACTTCCGTTCAGGACCTTGTTGACGAGCTTGGGATTAATCGATTTAGTATCTATAATTCTTTTGGCGATAAAAAAACATTATTTTTAGCGGCACTGGAGCATTACAGAGAAACAGTCTTTGAATACCTACTTCAACCATTAATGGGCTCTGAGCCTGCTAAGCAGTGTTTAGAAAACTACCTAAATAGGGTCTCTAACCAGCTTAAAAGTAAATCCGGTGAACTTGGCTGTATGATACAAAATACTAGCCTGAGTTTAATCGGAAATGACCAAAAGGTAGCACTTATACTGGCCGAAATGTATAGCGACTTAAGGGACGCTTTGAGAAAAGCGATCAATGATGCAAAAATATCAGGGGAAATATCAAAACTATTTGCAGAGGAAAACGAGTCGGATGTACTTGCTAGTTATATTCTTTGTCAAATTCAAGGCGTCATTATTTTGAGGCGAGCTTTAAAAGAAACGGCTATTGTTATGCCCCAAATAAAGTTACTTAGGTTAGAAGTTGCTAGCTGGTAAAATCATCTAGAGATAATTGACGTTTTACCCTGAGAGCGCCAATCAGAAAGAAAAATACTGCCTGCTGAAGGGCCACCTTCGGTTGTATTTAATTCTTTAACAGTAAGTAAATCAATATAAAGATCTCTAGTGGTTTCAATATTGTTATTAGAAATTATTGTTAATTTGTGATGTACATCCTTATCAAAATATCTGATTTCACTACTGCTGAAATCAAGTAAGTTGGCGGTGCCAACAGTTTGCTTGCTCGCATAGATGGCTTCTTCAAATACGCTAATATCAACATCTTGTACCAATGGCTCAATAGTCTGATTAATGCTGCTATTTTCTAGTGATTTTATTTCTTCAAGTGCAAATACTTCTGTTGTATCACCTTCCTGGTAAGTGTCCTGCTGCTCAGAAGGTGAGGTAGATGTGTAATCTTGGTCGATCGTTAAACCGGCTGCGGGCGCGCCAAATATATTTAGAATATTATCACCTGTTTCTGCTGAAACGCCACCTAGGTCATCTTCCGTCATTGGTTTAGCCGCTTCAATATTTGAAGTGATTAGACTTAACGTAATTAACGAAACTAAAGATGTAGTTGAAAAAATACTTAATGACATAGGGTGACCAATACGGAGCTTAATTATAAATCTGTATGTTAAGTGTACAATTTTTTTTTTAGTTTTGCACCATAAATATGAACATTGTTCATGTTTATGGTGTCCTTGACGGTTTTGCAATTACGTTAATCTACCCTGTTGTTAAACTATTAAAGCCTTTTACGAAAGTTAGTCTTAGCAGGTCATGACTAACTTTTTCTTGATAATGTATTTTTATGCTAAGTGTTCAATTCCTTGTCTTTGTTTTGGGGACGATTGCGTTACTGAACAAGGTAAAGAAAGTAATATTTTAGTTTTGACTAACGGAAACACCTATCAGGGTCTAAACTGGATACGTATTGATCAAAATAACATGGTTATATTCTCTAAAGGAGAAATTGATGCTGGATGATTCAGATCCTATTGAAACGTCTGAGTGGCTTGATGCCTTGGCTTCTGTCATTGAAAATGAAGGTGCTGAAAGAGCAAAGTATTTATTAACACGCTTATCTGAAAAAGCAAGAAAGTTAGGAACTGAGCTACCTTATTCTGTTACTACGCCTTATTGCAATACGATTCCACCTGACCAAGA
>JBLHVH010000139.1:0-8964 GCA_047628385.1 Oleiphilaceae bacterium | reverse complement strand
GAAAACCTACTTGATTGATCTAACAATCCTAAATTAAACGCTTTTGACTTACGCCCCAAATACCAACGAAGCGGCTGGGGTAAGGAAGTAAATCGCTCCATAGGTGGGATACTACTCAACAAGATGACTTTAGCATTGAATTTTAATACAAGAATTGACCTTAATTGCTCTTGTAAAGCTAGCCATGTTTTTAGCTTTACATTACCCGTCACATCATTCACGCCAAGCGAAACAATCACAACATCAACAGTAAACTCATCCATTCGTTCTAATCTTTCAATAATATCTGCAGTTTTAGAACCTGTTTCTGCCTCTAAACGCCATTCAAGCGCGCAAAGAGGCGTTAACTTTGATACAAGTTGACCTAAAAGAGCTTGTTGCTGATTCGCCACACCAACTCCCGCAGCGGCCGAATCGCCTAATATCAACAATTTTAACGACTTACCTGCTCCAGAACACCCTTCTCTTGCGCCATCAGCTTCAGGTAATTTTGGTGTAACAAAGCGAGCATATGCCCCTTGAAATATCAGTATGGGCGCCAACAAGACTGTAATTATAGGGTCGTCCATCATCTTTAAGGGTTTTCTCATTAGATGGTTGAGTAAGAAAATATGACTACTGAAGATCTATTATCTTTAATCAACACTAAATTTAAGTCTAAGATATTTGATTGTTATTGTATATTTTAGTGCATTATTGGCTTTAATTAACATGGTCTGCATACTTAAGTCATTACCTTAACATTTTATTAGTGAACGACTCATTCTTAAAGGCAAATTTAATGGACAAACCCTCTATCTTAATCGTTGATGATGAACCGATTAATATAAGGCTTTTAAGTGAAAACTTAAAACAAGACTATGATTTGCGTGTTTCTACAAGTGGAAAACAAGCAATAACTCAATTGGAGAATCACCACCAAGAAATTGATCTTATTTTATTAGATGTCAATATGCCAGAAATGTCTGGAATTGAAGTTTTAGACCTAATAAGTAAAAATTCTGACTGGGCAGAAATACCCGTTATCTTTGTAACCGCAATGGATCAGGAATGCGATGAAGCAGCAGGGTTAAAATTAGGCGCCGCTGACTACATAACCAAACCCATTTCAGCGCCTATTGTGAATGCTCGAATTAAAACTCAGTTAACACTTCGCAAGGCAAAAGAAGTCCTTGCCGCACAAAACAGGATTCTTGAACAAGAAGTTCAAAAAAGAACTGAAGAAATTCGATATACCCAAGAAGTTATCATCAGTGCTTTAACAAACCTTGCTTTAACGCGAGACAAAGAAACAGGCAACCATATCATTCGTACTCAACATTACGTTAAAGTTTTAGCACAGCTATTACGTCATTTACCTGAATATATAGCAGAGCTTGATGACGATGTAATTATTGACTCTATATTTAGAACTGCGCCATTGCACGATGTCGGTAAAGTAGGTATTCCAGACTACATTTTATTGAAACCTGGAAAATTAACAGCCGAAGAATGGGAGATTATGCAAACACATGCCACCCTAGGAGGAGACGCAATTAAGAATTCGTGCGATATTGCAGGGTTTAAGCAGAATAAATTTCTTATTTATGCGCAAGAAATCGCATACTCACATCATGAAAAATGGGATGGATCGGGTTACCCACAAGCGCTAGCTGGAAATGCTATTCCGGTTTCTGCAAGGTTAATGGCTATCGCTGACGTTTATGATGCGCTTATGTCACGCCGTTGCTACAAGGAAGCATTCCCTCACTCTAAAGTACTTACAATTATGGAAGAAGGGAAAGGTAAGCATTTTGACCCTAATATGCTTCAAGTATTTTTGGACAATGAACATTTATTTTTTGAAATTGCTGAGAAGTATCAATAACAACTCAGCATATATCAAACGAGGTTGAGCTTGAAGTCGAAAATGCTTCCTGCACCTACCTCACTTTTAACCGTTATTTCGCTTTGGTGAAGCTCTATAATTCTACGGGTAATCGCTAAGCCCAACCCACTATTTGTACGCTCTCCTTGCGCGCTATTTACAGCACGATAGTGGGCATCAAATATATGTGGCAAGTCTGCAGATGGAATACCACAACCATCATCTGTAATAGTAATTTTGAGCTTACTTGCAGATTCTGTCATCTTAATTGAGACGACACCTCCTTGTTCACAGTGCCGAATAGCATTTTCTAATAAATTTGTAAATACACGCTCCATCTTCTCTATATTGGCAGAGACTAATAAAGCAGGGTCTTTAGGATCAACATCCAAAACAACACCTTTTTTCTTAGCCACTAGCGCTAATTTTTGAATTACATCTTGCGCTAATTCTGCAATGGAGACTGGCTCTAAAATGAGTTTGGCATTTTCAGCATCTAAATGCGCTAACTCAAATAGCTGTTCAACTAAACTACTTATATGTTGTGCATTATTGACCGCTATTTGAATTAATTCAGCCCCCTCATTATCACTAATATTACCTCGCTTCAGCTGCCAGGTCTCTAAGTAACCTTGTAATGCTGCTAGAGGTGTTCGTAGGTCATGTGATACATAAGAAATTAGCTCACGCCTTAATTCATCTGTTGTTCTCACTTTTTCATACTGCTCTTTCAAAGTTTTCGCCATTTCATTAAAGGTTGAACCTAGACGATGAATTTCATCTGTAGAGTTTTCATCCCATTGTGAATCAGGCATATCTCCTTTTTCAAAGCCTTCAGCTCTGAATCTTCTCATATCAATCGCTAATCGTCGCAATGGTCTTGTTAACATTGCAAACAATAGAAGTACGACAATTAAGCTAAAAAATAATGTTGCAATAAACCCCCAAAAACTTAATTTAATAATATGGCTATTTTGAAGTAAATCCACAACACCGTCATATATTTCACCACCAATAATGATATACAAGTAAGCGACTAGCTCACCATCATCTATAATTTCAGCAACTGAAAATATTTTCTGGCGATATTCTGAACGAGGGTCATCTCCGACTATAGGTAAATTCCCTTTTCCAGATAGAAACTGCTTAATAGGCTTTAGGTCAACCTGCATACGCTTAATTTTATCGTCATCCGCAGAATAAGTTGTTACTTGACCTTCTGGCGTCACCACATAGAGCTCGAAGCTAGGGCCTAAAATCATCATTGAATGAAATGTGTGCTCTAAGGCAGTACGATCTACTTTGCCTTTTTTTAAAAGTTTGTCGTCATGAACAATATGCTCAGCAAGCTCAAGATGTAACTTTTGCTCTACTTCACTTTGGTAATTACTTGTTAATTGTTGAACGAGCGCCGTTAATAGTAGAGCAATTAGCGAGAAGCTAACCAATAAACCAAGCACTAGCTTGCTATAAAATGAATCAAACCATCGCTTATTCGGCTCAATATAAGCGTTATCCATGAGATTTTTCCGTATCTGTAAATTTATAACCAACACCCCAAACGGTTAAAACATATTCAGGCTTCGACGCGTCTTTCTCTAATTTAGTGCGTAAACGGTTTATATGGGAGTTCACTGTATGCTCGTAACCCGCATGCTGATAACCCCATACTTTGTCTAATAATTGACTACGACTAAATACCAAGCCAGGCTGTTTAGCCATATATAGTAATAGATCAAATTCCGTACTGGTTAGCTCTACTAAATCACTCCCTAAATGGACTTGCCGTTTACCGACCTTAATCTCAAGTTCACCAAAGGTTAATACGTTTTTAATTTCAGTTGGAGGCGTTGCTGTTAACATTTCTACTCGTCGCAACATCGCTTTAACACGAGCCTGTAGTTCACGCACACTAAAAGGTTTAGTCAAGTAATCATCGGCGCCCATTTCTAAGCCTACGACTCTATCGGCCTCAGAATCTCTAGCGGTGAGCATAAGAATAGGAATAAAGTTATTAGCTGAACGGAGTCGGCGACATACTTCTAAGCCATCCATTTCTGGCAACATGACATCCAAAACAATCAAATCAAATGCACCGCTCATCGCCATTTGAAGACCTTGTGTCCCGGTAGCACAGCTTTGCACTTGGTAAGCCATGTCACTTAAGTTCATTGATACTAGTTTATTAATATCAGGATCATCTTCAATGACAAGAATTTGGTTCTTCATGTATTTAATGCCTTATATAAAATTCACTCAAATATACGTTTTAATCGCATAAATGTATTTGTTTTTTAGTCTATTCTTAAGCGCTCTCTATAAGAATAGTCGCTTTCACATAATAAAAAACCACTTGCGCTTAAATAGAACTACAAGTGGTTTTGTCAATAGAAATTGAATGACCCTATTATTGAGTTCGTTTAAGCACTAACTTTGCCGCTGGCGCATCGAAACGATGAGACGAATCAAGAATAGAGTCAGCATAGCCGTCTTCATTAGTCACCACACCTGGGTGTCTTGAAACGACATTAACATCATCACGTTCAGCGTTATAACCTTCTCCACCATCTGCTGGGCCCGGTATTGTGCCACTTAACTCATTATTTCGCTCAGTACCTGCATCATATACGGGTATCAGTACAGTCACTTCATCTCCAATATCAAAATTAGCCAAGTCCAAACCCTTTTTACCAATAAATGCATCATTTGTATTCACAAACATACTAGCAAAAGTAAGCTGTAAATCATCATATGAAATACTGTCAAACTCAAGAGTTTCTGACTCGCCAGGCAATACCAAGCCTGCACCCACTTCTATTGAATAAGCACCAGAACCCGTTGCTTCAGCTAAGAAATCGGTGCCGTCACCACTTTCTGCTAATTTTTCTAACCCTATGCTAGATTCCTCGCCGATAGACCAGGCAGCATAACTTTCACCATGAATAGCTATGGCTAAGGGAGATAGCGGTTGATTACTAGATAGATTACTTACCGTTAGCTCAAAACTTTGAGTCGTCATCTGGGAAGCTATTTCATCGGATGAGTCATTATCACTACACGCACTCAAAGTAACGATAGAACATACAGATAAACCAATACTGACATATTTTTTAAAATTCATTGTATATTCTCCTTATTTTACTGTTACAACGACTTTAGCAACAGGGTTTAACCAACGGTGGATTCGGCTGTCAACATCGCTTGTACCAGTTGCTGCCTCAACGTCACCAATATTTCCACGGTGAATATGGATTTTCTGATTCGTTTCTGTTGTTGTCACGCCCGTACCATTTGTACCACCATTTCCGCCTGGATTAACTGGAATACCCAACACACCTGTTGCGCCACTTCCATCTACAACAAGTTCGTTATTTGCTTCTGTACCAGCATCATAAGCATTTAAAAAGAGGGTATAAGTGCCTGCTGTCTCAGGTATAGCCCAAGAGTCTAACCCTACAAAGCCATCGTTTGTTGGTAATAGCATTGCTGTAATAGACAAATAACCGTTAGAACCTGTCACTAAGTCGCTAACCATTGTTGAGGACGACGGTGCTAAAGGGCCATTCGCAGGGTTAGCTGAATTGACTGCCCCTAACGCTTCGGTCGCTGTGATTAGGCCTGAAATATCTCCACCTTCAGCCATTGCTGTCAGTTCAGCGCTAGCAACTTCGCCTGATTCAAAAATATGCTGCGTATTATCATGCGCACTAATTAACAAAGGTGTAAAATACATACCTTGAGTCAGGTTACTTATTTTGACATCAACAGTTTGGGCTGAAGTAACCATAGAGGCCAATAATAGTGGAAGAGTTGTAGCAGCCAGCATAGGATTTATTTTCATGTTAATTCCTTTCGTTATTTATGGTCATCGTTATTTAAATGAGCGTGTCGTTATTCAACGAAAACAAGTTTACGAAAGGAAAGTCTCAAAAGTTTCACGAAGTTATCACAAATTTATCACGACACATCATGATTTGATAAAACCGTGCTTAACCCTCTTTTCATCTTATCAAGATAAGTGAATACTAGTGTTATCAAATAGCACGAAGCTATTTATCGTTATCACTACCTTGATTTAAAAAATATTATTTCAGGTTTACGCTTAATCTTAAAAATAGGTACTAAATATGATGAAAAGTATACGTTTTAAAAAACCCTTACTAATATTTTCAATACTCATGGCTTCAACTGCCTACCTTCAATCAGCTCAGAGCACTTCGTCAGTTACCAGTAATGAAGTAGAGCAGATGGTAGATAAACAAAGCATGGTACACACCTATAAGTTTGATGAGAGCTACAAGAAGCCCTCCGACAAAGAACTTCGCAGTCAACTTAGTACGATTCAATATAGAGTCACCCAAAAAGAAGGGACTGAACGCCCTTTTGATAACGAATTTTGGGATAATAAAAAAGCAGGGATCTATGTTGATGTCATCAGTGGTGAACCTTTATTTTCATCAAAAGATAAATTTAAGTCAGGCACTGGATGGCCAAGCTTTACTCGACCAATAAGCAACGCTTTTATCGTAGAAAAAGAAGATAGTCACTTATTTTATACCCGCACCGAGCTTCGAAGTAAGTTTGGAGATTCACATTTAGGGCACGTTTTTGATGATGGCCCACAACCTACAGGATTGCGATATTGTATTAATTCAGCAGCATTAAAATTTATACCTGTTGAGTTACTTGCTCAAGAAGGTTATGAAGGTTTTGTGGTAAACTTTTAAAACTAACAGGCTAAACCAACTTAGAGGCTTAAATCTAAGCCTCTATCAAATCGCTTGAATAAAGCCGTTGTTTCATTTTTATACATAGAGCAAGAAACAATCCGAACGAATTACCATCAATTCAACTAAAAAACAGTACCAATTTAATCAACATTTATAAATGATGGTAGCTAGATCTCAAAGTTTTAGCATGAATAAGATTAGAATAACAAAAACTATATATACGATTACAATTCGCGTACAAAATTTTATTCCGATAGGTCCCTTCTATGAACATAAAACCCACTCTAGCGATGATTATATACAATTTCGTAAAATCTCAGCTAGTTCTTCTTACATTATTAGCAAGTATATTGACAACAAATACAGCACTTGCTGATTTTGAACAACGCACAAACACAGATAGCTTTTCTATTGGCTTTGGTGCAGCAATATATTCTGGCCCTTATAACGGTCAAGACAGCTATTTAGAACCGAGGCCAATTATTGACATTCAACAGGGCCGATTCTTTATAAAAGACCTAACAGCCGGCTTTCACTTTTATAACCACAAACGTGTATCACTGGCATTGGCCGCTAGTTACAATCGTGAATTTTTAGATGTTGACGAAATAAATGATAAAAATAAAAGACTTTATTACGGCATTGAAGATCGAGACCCTGCAACAGAGGTAGGATTTGTAGGTCGATTTTACTCACGCGTAGGTATCGTTGAAGGAACATTTTTTAAAGATATTTCAGACACCTATGATGGCACACGCGCTAGTTTAAAAATATCAAGACCAATACCTGATACAGGTAAATGGACAGTGGTACCGAGCTTTTATGTTAATTATTACAGCGAAAAATTTAATAATTATTACTATGGTGTATCAGAAGAAGAAAACATTGAAGGCGAGAAGATCGCTCTTGCAGACGGTAGTAATGAAATAGCCGAAGGCGAATTTAGTGAAAAAATCCGCCCACTTTATTCAACCGGAAACACGGGTCATGTAGGGTTTGCGATGGATATGAAGTATGCATTCACAGAAAACATTAAAGCAATTGTGAATATTGCTATCGAGAAATTTGCAGGGGAAGTAGAAACAAGCCCCTTAACTGAAGACAAGCAGCTAATTACTGCTGTCGTTGGCTTAGCGTTCGAATTTTAAAAAATAGAAGTGGTTTAGTGATAATTTAAGGATAGTTACTTAATTAACTTAAACCATTTTTTTAGTGTTTAAGAATCTGCAATATTACTAATTATACGTCGAAACCATTGGTGCCCAGCATTATGCTGTAATAGTGGGCTCCAAGCCATTTTCAATTCAAACTTAGGTATGTCAAAAGGAGGGTCTTTTACCACTAATTTAGAGTTTTCACTTTTTAGTTTTGCGGCCCTGCTTGGCAAAGTCGCGACTAAATCATGCTGTTGCGCTAACAACATAGCGACTTGATAATGGCGCGTAAACACACTTATATTTCTCTTTTTACCAATCCTTCCTAATGCCTCGTCGACCCAACCTAAACGTTGAACATCTTCAGGATCAACGCCGACACCAACGCCAAAACCAGTTTTACTTACCCAGATATGATTTGCCAGCAAGTAATTTTCTAAATTAAAGCCTTTTACCAATGGGTTTTCTGAACTCATTAGACAAGAAAAGGTATCTGACCATAGTGTTTTCTGATGAAAAGATTGCGGGAGTGTGTCAAAACGATTGATTGCCATATCAACACGCCCCTGCTCTACATCTTCAAATGAAACGTCACTCGGTGTCAGTACATCAAGGGTAATATTGGGTGCTTGCTCCCTTACAACACTTAATACAGCAGGAATTAGCGTTGATTCTGCGTAATCACTCGCCATAACACGGAAAACTCTTTTGCTTTGCAAATCAAAATTACGATCAGGCTGTATCACTTTTTCAATATTGAATAAAATACTACGAACTTCAGGTTTAAGTTTTATTGCCAGCTCTGTCGGCGACATCCCATCACTCGTTCGTACTAAAATAGGATCTTCAAATAATAATCGTAAACGCTTAAGACCATTACTCATTGCAGGCTGCGTAATACCAAGATGACTAGCGGCCTTAGTTACATTTTGCTCACGCAAAAGCACATCCAAATGTACTAATAGATTTAAATCTACACGCCCTAAATCCATTTTGAGAAAACCTTAGGTATGAAAAAGAAGGTGTGCTCGCACACCTTTGGGTTTCAAATAATTAGCGTATTAAACTTCCTGATAAATTTCACTGCCTGAATCTTTAAATTTCTCAGACATTTCATCCATACCTTTTTTCGCTTCTAAATCTTCTGCATAGTCACGCACTTCTTGTGAGATTTTCATAGAACAAAATTTAGGCCCACACATCGAACAAAAGT